>CAYSZR010000021.1:23037-31557 GCA_964435565.1 uncultured Coriobacteriaceae bacterium | reverse complement strand
GCTATTTGTTGAGTGCTGCCGCAGTGGCGACTGCGACGGCGACCGTTGCCCCAACCATCGGGTTATTTCCCATTCCGATAAAGCCCATCATCTCGACATGTGCGGGGACGCTTGACGAGCCAGCGAACTGAGCATCTGAATGCATGCGGCCCATCGTGTCTGTCATGCCGTAGCTGGCAGGCCCTGCAGCCATATTGTCCGGATGCAGTGTGCGGCCCGTTCCTCCGCCGCTTGCCACGCTGAAATATTTCTTACCCTGTTCTGTACACTCTTTTTTGTATGTGCCGGCGACAGGGTGCTGGAATCGGGTTGGATTAGTGGAATTTCCCGTTATAGAGACATCCACGCCCTCCTTGTGCATGATGGCGACGCCTTCGCGGACGTCGTCGGCGCCGTAGCAGCGTACGTCTCCACGCTCGCCTTTTGAGTATCGGATTTCCTCGACTATGCCGAGCTCTCCTGTAGCGTAATCGAATTGCGTCTTCACGTAGGTGAAACCGTTGATGCGACTGATGATCTGGGCGGCATCTTTGCCTAGCCCGTTGAGAATAACGCGCAATGGCTTTTTACGTGCCTTGTTCGCGTTTTTTACGATGCCGATGGCGCCTTCTGCAGCCGCGAAACTTTCATGGCCTGCAAGAAATGCGAAACATTCGGTTTCATCACGCAGTAACATCGCGCCAAGATTGCCGTGTCCGATGCCGACCTTGCGGTCATCTGCGACTGACCCTGGAGTTGTGAACGCTTGTAAGCCGATACCAATGGCGCTTGCGGCCTCAGATGCGTTTGCGACGCCTTTCTTGATGGCGATTGCTGCCCCCGCGGTATATGCCCAGCAGGCATCTTCGAAGCAGATTGGTTGGACGCCTTTAACGATGTCGTAGGGAAGGGGGTCCATGCCGGCCGCAGCGCAGATGGATGCAGCGTCATCTAGGCTGGCGATGCCATATTCGGCCAATGCCGCGTCGACCTTGTCAAGACGACGTTCCATGTTTTCGAATTGTGCCATGGCTACTCCTTCCTCGGATCGATGACCTTGACGGCCTCGTCGAAACGGCCGTACGTGCCCGTTGCATCTTCAAGCGCCTTATTTGCATCAACGCCTGTTTTGATAGCGTCCATCATTTTGCCAAAGCTTACGTATTCGTAGCCGATGATTTGATTGTCTTCATCAAGCGCGATATGTGTAACGTAGCCTTCGGTCATTTCAAGATAGCGGGCACCCTTGACCTTTGTGCCGTACATCGTTCCAAGCATCGAACGATGGCCTTTACCAAGATCATCAAGACCTGCGCCGATTGCCAGACCGCCTTCGGAAAATGCCGTTTGCGTACGACCGTAGACGATTTGCAGGAACAGTTCGCGCATCGCCGTATTGATGGCGTCGCAGACGAGGTCGGTGTTAAGGGCCTCAAGAATGGTTTTACCGGGGAGGATCTCGCTCGCCATCGCAGCTGAATGCGTCATTCCAGAACAGCCGATCGTTTCGATCAGTGCTTCTTCGATAATGCCGTCTTTAACGTTGAGAGTTAGCTTGCAGCCGCCCTGTTGGGGCGCGCACCAGCCGATGCCATGCGTAAAGCCGCTGATGTCGGAAATCTCTTTTGCCTGTACCCACTTACCCTCTTCAGGAATAGGCGCGGGACCATGATATGCCCCTTTCGTGATAGGGCACATATGCTCGATCTCTGCCGAATAGATCACCTGGGTTCTCCTTCCCATGCGAAGCGTGTCATTGGTCTTGCCGTTGAGAGATTATAGTGCATCGACGAGTGCGGCATCGCCGTATTCTGTCAGGAGAGGACAATAAGTCGCTGAAAAAATAGGTACCTGTAAATAAATTCTTGACAAATAACTGGTACCTGTATAATCTCATATCAATGAATATACAGGTACCAGTAAAGCAATAGGAGAAAAAATGACTGGATATGAAGATCTGTTTGAAAAGTACATGACGGTGCGCCAGATGACAGAAGCTGTACATAATAAGAATTGCAAGCATGGCGATATGGGTGATGGTATGCGCGGGCGCGGGCGTGTGCTTTCTTTACTGAGGCTTCGTGACGGTGTAAGCACTAAAGACATCGCCGAAGTCATGGGAATCCGAGTTACTTCGTTGAATGAAGTGCTTGGAAAAATGGAAGGCGACGGGCTCGTCGAACGAATTCCGTCTGAAGACGACAAACGCATTATGCTTGTTACTTTGACTGAAAAGGGCCGTACGGTTGAACTCCCTAAACGAAAGATGCCAAAACTTCTTTTCGATATTTTCGATGAAGAAGAGCAGGCACAGCTCGACGGCTATTTCGACCGAATGATCGAATCGCTTGAAAAGGAATTGGGCGAAGATGCCGCGAGCGTCATGCATAAGGCCCGTGAGCGTCATGCAGAACTATTTGGCCATGGCCATGGTCATGGGCACGGCCGCGGGGGTTGCTGCCATGATGGCGGGCGGCGTGAGCCGCAGACTGAGCATGCTCACCACCATGCGGGACGTTGCGGTTGTCGTCAGGGGCGGGGAGGCTGCTCCTTCTAAAATCGCTCGGACAGTATACAATCAGCCAGGCGAAAGATTCGTCTGGCTGATTTTCTGAGGAGCAGATATGGCTATTCAAGACGCCGCATGTTTTAGGCAATTTATTCGCCTATGCGATGACGCATGGGCACAGGGTTGGCATGAAGCCAACGGCGGCAACTTGAGCTATCGTCTGAATGAAGATGACATTGTCTTGGGCAAAGAGAGCTTTTCTGAAGCGGCGGCATGGCACGGACTCTCCTGCTCGGTGTCTGAACTCGCCGGATCATATTTTTTAATCACACACTCGGGTGCATTTCTTCATAGCGCGTCGATAGATCCCGAACGCACATTTGGCGTGGTCGAGCTTGATGCAGAGGGTAGCGCTTGGAGAACGGTATGGGGTTTGGGCGATGCGGCCCCTTCAAGCGAATTCGAGACGCATTTGGCTGCTTATGCTGTCGCTCTTCGGGCGAAAGATGGTGCAGATCGTGTTGTCTACCATGCGCATTGCCCGAACGTGATTGCTCTTTCTACCGTATTGGAGCCAAGCGTCCGTGCCTGGACGCGTGCGCTTTGGCAATGCATGACCGAGTGCATCATCGTGTTTCCGCAGGGTGTTGGCGTGGTTCCTTGGAAGGTGCCTGGCAGCGGAGAGCTCGCGCAGGCGACCACCGGGCTGATGAAGACGTATACGGTCTGTGTATGGTCGCAGCACGGCCTTATGGTTCGGGCGGAAAGTTTCGATGAAGCGTTTGGTTTTGCCCAAACCGTTGAAAAGTCGGCGGGCATCTATCTGCATGCACGCGCGGCGTGCGGGGGGACAGAGCCCCGATATCTTGTGAACGATGAACAGCTCAGAGCGGTTTGCTCACGGTATGGTCTTGAACCTAATGAAGCGTTTCTTGACTAAGATTTATCGCGACGCGAGGTATTCTGCCGGACCCATTTCATAGATGTTGTTGCCCGTGCAGTCAATCGCAACGGTAAGCGGCATATCGACAACCTCAAGCTTTCGAATAGCCTCAGTGCCAAGATCTTCGTAGGCAAGTACTTCGGCGTTTTTCACGCACTTTGCAATGAGGGCGGCAGCGCCGCCGATTGCTGCGAAATAGACGGATTTATTGCGTATGATCGCATCGATGACGGATTTGCTGCGTGCTCCCTTTCCAATCATGGCACGCTGGCCAAGGTCGAGCAGGCGCGGGGCATAGGGATCCATGCGATAACTTGAGGTTGGACCTACGGAGCCTATGGGTTTTCCAGGTTTGGCGGGAGCGGGGCCTGCATAATAGATAATTGCACCATCAATGGCTATCGGCAATTCTTTACCTGTGTCGACAAGCTCGACAAGGCGCTTGTGCGCTGCATCGCGTGCGGTGAGGATGGTGCCTGTGTAGAGAACTTGGTCCCCCGCGTGCAGGGATTCGATGATTTGGTCGGTAAGTTCACCTTTGATTGATCGTGTTTTTTGTTCTGTCATTACAACACCGCCTCTTCGTGACGCGCGACGTGGCAGTTGATGGCAACGGCGACGGGCAGACAGGCGATATGCGTTGGAGCCTGTTCTATATTGACGGCAAGCGCAGTTGTTTTTCCGCCAAAACCTGCAGGCCCCGTGCCAAATGTGTTGATCTGATCGAAGAGCTCTTCTTCGAGCTGCGCATATAGCGGGTCGGGGTTCTTCACGCCGACGTCGCGCAAGAGCGCCTTTTTTGCAAGTAACGCTACATGGTCGAAATTTCCTCCAACGCCTACACCGACGATAATAGGCGGACATGGATTTGGGCCGGCGTGACGCACGGCATCGAGCACAAACGCGCGAACCCCTTCGATACCGTCTGCGGGTTTGAGCATCTTTATCTGCCCCATGTTTTCGGAACCGGCCCCTTTGGGCGCAAGCGTGATCTTTATTTGGTCGCCGGTGACTATATCGACCGTGATAAGTGCGGGAACGTTCGTTTGCGTGTTCACGCGACGAAGCGGATCGGCGACCATCGATTTGCGAAGATACCCTTCGGTGTAGCCTTGCGCGACGCCTTCGTTTACTGCAGCGTCAAGCAAGCCTCCCTCGATATGCACGTCTTGTCCCAGCTCAATGAAGACGCAGGCGGTTCCGGTGTCTTGGCAGATGGGCACCATGTCTTGAGCTGCGATATGCGCGTTTTCGAGCATGCAGTCCAATGTGCGCTGCGCAACGGGCCAAGGTTCTTCATCTCGGGCTTCGCATAGCGCGTTCAACAAGTTGCCATTCATTACGCAGTTTGCTTGGATGCATAGAGCGCGCACCGTCTGGGTAATCTCGGCCGCCTGAATCGTTCTCATATATCCTCCGTCTTCTTCTCGAACGCCAATCATTATACTTGTGTGCATGAGCGAGGATATGCAAATCGAAAACGGGCGGAAATCGCACTACGGTATGATCTTTTCCATTTATCTTGCCGGGTTGCTCTTGGGTGGGCTCTATATCGGCATGGTTATTCCCGCGCGCACTGTTGTTCAGGCCGGATTTGGCATTGATAGCGCTACGGGCATTTGGATGATCAATGTCTACACGCTTTTTTACGCCGCGCTGATTCCAACTATTGGAAAAATCGCCGATCGCCAAGGGCGCAAACGAGTCTTTATTTTCTGCGTGGCGATATTCGGCGCCGGGGCAGTCATGTGTGGCTTGTCGGAACACGGGGGAGGATTTCCTCTTCTGCTTGCGGGACGTGTAGTGCAGGCGATTGGGGCGGGCGGCATGATTCCCGTTGCCAATGCGGAAATCGGTACGGCGTTTCCGCCTGAACGGCGTGGTGCGGCGTTGGGTGTTGCGGCGGCGGTGACCGGTATCGCGAATGTTCTTGGAGCGGTAGCTGGGAGTGCGATACTCGGTTTTGCGGGCGCCGAGAATTGGGAAGCGCTTTTCTATGTGGCTGTTCCGTTTTGCGTGTTGCTTATTGTGGGCTCGGTGGTAATTCTTCCCGATCATAAAGCTGAAGGCGAAGGTAAACTTGATGTTTTGGGATCGATTCTCTTCACGCTTTTCGTGCTCATGCTCTTGCTCGGAATAAAGGATATTGATTTTTTCGATCTTCTTGAGACGCTCGCGCGTCCGGCTACATGGGTTCCCCTGCTCATTGCTTTTGGTATCGTCCCGTTATTCTTCAAAGTAGAGCATCGCGCGCAGGATGCGATTTTTAATATGGGCTATCTGCATAACAGGCAGATACTCATCACGTTCATAGTGTCGTTCTTTATAGGATGCAGCATCATAAGCATGACGGTCATTCCGGAATTTGCAGAATTCGCACTTGGACTGCAAACGGGCGATGGTGGCTACTATGTTGCGGCAATCGGTGTCTTTTCGATTGTGGGACCACCTCTTGCGGGGCGCTTCATTGATCGTGCGGGTGCGAAACCCGTGCTTATGTCAGGACTTTTGGTAATGGTTGTTGGCTACTTTGTGCTTGCATTTTATGCAACGGCGCAACCGTCGCCTATCTCAATGGTTATCGGATTGGCGATTGTCGGACTAGGCATGGGTTTTGCCATGGGCGCGCCGACAAACTATATGATTCTGGAAAATACGGATTCCGGTGAAAGCACCGCGGCCATTGCGTCCATTACGCTTGTGCGTCAAATCGGCACATCGCTTGCGCCGGCGATTTTAGTGGGGTTTATCTCGCAGGGAACGGGCATGCTGGGATTTCAGCAGATGCTTTTGTGCGTTGCTGTTTTCAACATCGTCTCGCTTGCTGTCATGTTTTTCTACAAGGAATAAAAAAGGCCGCCCGATTACGGCGGCCTTGGTATGTACTGGTGGGCGATACAGGGTTCGAACCTGTGGCCCTCTGCTTGTAAGGCAGATGCGCTCCCGCTGCGCCAATCGCCCAGTGCTCAGTGATTTTAGCGTAAAATCCAGCAGAGTGTACAGAGAATAGAAAGGCGATGTATGCCTGCAGAAAAAATTGAGCTACTTATCGAGTTCACACATGATGATGATCCGCGGGCGCGGGCGATGGCGATTGCCGGGTTGGCAAAGATTGCTGATGCGCGTGGATTTGCCCCTGTGCTTGTCTGTTTGTTCGATCCTGTCGACGAGGTACGTGCTGCTGCGGCAACTGCCCTGGGTATATTTGGCGAAGACCGCGCATATGAGCCACTTGTCGAATGTCTAAAAGATCCTAACGAGAGCGTTGCGGTTAATTGCGCTTGGTCGCTTGGACAGATACCGACGACTCGGTGTCTTTTAAAGCTTTGCGAAATCATGCAGGACTGTGATTGTGCCTCTGCGATTCGCATTGCCGCCGCTACGGCAATCGGGGAACGTTCGGCCCTTGCTGGATACGATCTTGCAACGGACGACGGGTTGATCGAGAGGGCGCGTGTCGCGTTGTTGAATAGTGTTATGGACAAGAGCGATGAGCTTAGAGCCGCCTGCGTCTGGTCGTTAGGACATCTTCCCGCAGACAAACAGACGACGTATGTTTGTATCGACTTGCTTGAAGACGAATATGAATGGGTTGTCAGGTATGCAATTGAGGCTCTTGCCCACTTTGACGACCTTGCTGCGCTCGATTCGCTTGTCGAATTGGCCGATAGTGATGATGAATCGATTCGAGATTTGGCCTGCAAAGCAATTGATATGCTGCAAAAATAGCAAACGACGCTTGACCCGCGCGCTCGTTTTGATACACTAACCGCTGCTGCAAAGCGCGAAGGTCGGGTAGCTCAGTTGGTAGAGCAGGGGACTGAAAATCCCTGTGCCGAGGGTTCAAGTCCCCCTCCGACCACCATGTCAAATCAAGAAACCCCTGCAAGCAGGGGTTTCTTAGTCTCATCTTCATAATCGACGGTAGCCCTAGAGGGCCATAGGGTTTGTTAGCTCTGCATGATCTCGATCCAGCATCCATCAGGATCAACGATGAAGTAGAGCCCCATTGCGGCGTTCTCACGAATGATGCAGCCCATCTGTTCGTGCAGGGCGTGTGCTGCGTTGATATCGGTCACGGTCACAGCGATATGCGTGTCGCCCCCTCCGTTATCGTAAGGTTCGGTGCGGCCTTTGTTCCAGGTGAGTTCCAGTTCGAAGGGAGCTTCGTCGTTGGAGAGGAACACGTTGACCCACGACCCGTCCGACGGGCCGAAACGGTGCGCTTCGGTAAGCCCGAGCGCGTCACGGTAGAACGCCAGCGATGCATCAAGGTCAAGAATGTGCGTGCAACGGTGGACGAGCTTTGCTTTGATAGCCATGTGCCCTCCTTAAGCCTGCGGGGCGAAGTCGCGACCGACGCTCCAGCACTTGCCGATAACCTTGCTGGTGGACAGGTACTGGGCGCTCTGGAACTCGAACAGGACGGGCGAGGCCGCCTCGTAGTCGATCTTGCCCTTCGGAGTCAGGCACCCTTCCTGCACAAACGTGTGAAGCGGGTTGCAGACGTAGTTCGTGAAGTTGCCCACCTCGAAGCTGTCGACAATCTCGCACGCCATGGATACGGGCGCTTCGTCGATGATGGGGGCGCCGGGGACGTCGTCGATGAAATGGTGCACGAAGGCCGCCGATTTGTCCGTTTCTGCGCCCTTGGCGATGCCGCACCAGTCGGCTGCTTGCATCATGTTCTGGGAGACCAAACTCACAGAGACGGTTTTGTTCTGCTGGATGCCGCGGTTGGAAAGCTCGTGGTTCTTGTCGATGCTGATAACGAAGGCATGGTGCTCGACCACTCCCACATGGGCGATGGTGAGGAAGTTCACGCGGTCGTCCACGACGGTACCGACGACGGTGACGGGGGTGGGGTAGAGGCCCATGACGGACCCGATGTCTTTCTGCATGGTGCTTTCCTTTCGGTTTCGCGTATTGCGGTTTTGCATGACTTCAGTATAAAATGCCCTTTATAAACAGCAAGAACGCACTATTTGGGAATATACTACCCAAAAAGATAGTAATAAGGAGAAACACCAGATGGCAACAGCGAAAGCGAAGCAGAAGGCTAAACCGAAAACCCTTGAATTTCATTGTC
>CAYSZR010000021.1:0-23027 GCA_964435565.1 uncultured Coriobacteriaceae bacterium | reverse complement strand
TGTACCATCTGGCCCACGACGGCGTGCTGCGCTTCAGCCAGCTGCAGCGCTATATGCCCCAGGCCACGCCCAAGATGCTCACCCAACAGCTGCGTGAACTAGAAGCCGATGGGCTTATCTCGCGAAAAGTCTATCCCGTCGTGCCGCCTAAGACAGAGTACTCGCTCACCGCATTTGGTGAGACGCTGCGCCCTGTGATTGACGGCATCTGCGATTGGGGCAGTGGTTACATCGAACGGACTGGCGCGAAGATTATCGAAGGCTAACGGATTTATTGTTTCTGCTATCGTGTTTTTCAGGATTTCCTGTAATGCTCTGAGCTATTGTCTGATGAATAATATGGGCGTGGTGCCGTGCAACACCATGGGGCGTTAGGTGTCCCACGCCTTAGTCCGAAGTGATTGCTCGTATCTCCGAAACGCTCCTCTATATTTCGCGTATCTTTCCCGTATACTGGACATATGCGATTTGCAGACCACACGCCCCACACGTCGCGCGTGGATTTTGAGAGGGGTCCGATATGTACATATCACGGCGTACTTTCATACAGATTTCAGCGGCTTCGGTTGCGGCACTCGCGCTAGGTGGTGCCAGCGGTTGCGCTTCGGTTTCCGGCAAGGGCACCGGGAGTTCATCAAAAACCGTTTTCAAAGAGTTCGTCGGCACTTCTAGCGACTATGCGAACATCGATAACTGGATGTTTTACCCTACGTCGCATGAACATGAGGCTGACGTGTTGTGGTTCTATCCCACCAGCTACAAGGATGCGGCTGGTACGCAGATTGGCACCATCGCTGATACAGGCATGCGTAACGCAGCGCAGACTGCGTACAAGGCGATGGGCAGTGTATTTGAAGGCGTCGCTGACGTATATGTACCGTATTATCGCCAGGTTAACGGGTCGTTCTTCAGCAAGATGAGCGCCGAGGAAATCGAGGCTGAAGGATGGAAGGAGCCGCGTACCGATCTATACGGCGCGTTGGATTACTACTTTCAGAACGTCAATAAGGGCAGGCCATTCATCCTTGCGGGGCATTCGCAGGGCTCCAGTATGTTGGATATCATCATGCGCGAGTATTTCAAGATAAATGGCGATCTGCTGGATCGGCTGGTGGCCGTCTATATGCTTGGCTGTTCGCTTACACAGGGTCTGTTGGACGAGAACGCTTTGCTGAAGGCCGCAACCGGCGCCGACGATACGGGTGTCATCGTATCGTGGAACACTGAGGGCGCGGGCAACAGTGCTTGTGGCGCTACACTGATTGTGCGCGAAGGCGCAATTTGTATCAATCCGCTGAATTGGAAAACTGACAATACGCATGCGGGTATGGAGCTGAACAAGGGTAGCTGGTTGCCCGATGCCTCGGGAGCGTATTCGCTGCAACCGGGAATCGCTGATGCCGCGATCGATCTGAAACGAGGCGCCGTGGTATGCGCTACGGTCCCCTCCGCTTTATATGCCAGCGATGCCAGCCTGTCCCCGCTATTCGGCCCCGACAGCTACCATAGCTACGATTACGGCTTCTATTACGCCAATATCAGGGAAAACGCCAGGCTGCGTGTGGAGAAGTGGCTGAGCGGGAACTAGTCGGCCGCAGGCTGTTCTGCGTGCCGGCTACTTGCGCCGTAGCCTTTCGCGTGTCCCGGCGGCAACGAGCAAGGCGGCGACCGCGACGGCAATGGCGAACGCGAGTGCGGCCGATGCAGGATCGCCTGTAGAGGGCATGCCCGACGAGCCGGTCGTCGCCATCGCGGGGCCGCCCCCGCTGCCGATGGAGAAGGGGAGGGAGGCGGAAGCGGAGGTGTGGTAGTCGTCGGCCGCCATAGTCGCCACGACCGTGTAGTCCCCCACCGCCGCCGGCGCCGACGCAAGTGGGGCTGCGCTGGTATCCGAGCCCTTGTAATAGGAATAGGCGACGGCGCCGGTGCCGTTCTTGGAGACCGCGGGATCTGCCACCGCCGACCCGTCGTAGGTTTTGGAGGGGTCGCCCGTGATGGAGATGGCCCCCGGTATCTTGAGCACTTCGAACGAGAGGGCGCGCGTGACGGGCGCGTAGCGCGCGGCATCGGACGGCGTGTAGGTGGCGTTGGCCGTAATCGCGCCTATGGGCAGCAGCCGCGCCGGCTCGTCCCAGGCCCAGCCCGAGGGCAGCGCCTCGTCGGCCAGGGTCAGGCCGTCTTTGTAGACGATGTCCTCCAGGGTCGGGGTGGGCACGCTCGGCGTCGCCCTGTCGATGGCGAACGTCGCGGTGGCCGTGCCGTAATAACCGCCGCTGTCGACGCCGGTTACCGTGGCGACGCCCGTGCCGGCATCGACGTTGTCCGAATACGAAACCGTGTAGTGGGTGCCCTCGGCCAGGGGGTTCCCCTCGGCGTCGACGACCTTGACCGCCGGCGTTATGGCCGAGCCCGTGTAGGTGTAGGTCCCGCTGATGGTGCATGTCGCGGTGCCGAGCACATGGGTAACCGCGGCGGCGGCGTTCACCTCGCCGTAGCCCGTGTATCGATCCCAGCCGGCGCCCGCGACATCTGTTCCGGAGACCGTCTCATTTTTTTTCGTCATGTAATTGTAATAGTCTTCCGAATACGTATAGGAGTACTGCAGGTCGCGTGCGGTGCCGTACAGAACCTGCTTGCACTGCGCGGGGGTGAGGCCGTCCTGCGCCGCGAACACGAGGGCCGCGACCCCCGCCACGACAGGCGAGGCCATCGAGGTGCCGCTTTCCGCTACGTAATAGCTGCCGTCGACGTCCTGGCCGTAAACCTCGTTGTTGATATACGTGCTCCAGATATAGCTTCCCGGCGCGGAGATGTTCCTGGCGCCGGTATCCGTCGCCGTTGCCGACGATGGGTTGTAGTTCGAATACGCATCTCTCACGGCGCTCTTCGACCCGTCAACGGTGGTCTTGTAGATGAGGGAGATGACGCCTACGCAGTTCGCATAGCTGGCCGGGTATTCGACTTTTGTCGACCATTCGTTGCCCGACGCGCACACCGTTAGGATGCCGGCGTCATAAGCCTTGTCGATGGCGTCTTCCATAGCCTTATTGGTGGGATCTCCAGGGTCGCCGCCTAAACTCATGTTGACCACGCGGATGTTGTACGTGTCCTTGTTTTCCACTATGTAGTTATAAGCATTGATAAGGTAAGAATCGTAGAAGTATCCTTCGCTATCGCAAGCCTTGATGGGGACGACCTTGGCGTTGTACGTGACGCCGGAACCGCCGATGCCGTTGTTCGAAGTCGCCCCGACGATACCGCAGACATGCGTGCCGTGTCCGTCTTTGTCGGTCTCATCCGTCGAGTAATCGGAGGAGTTATACGCCCCCGCCACGTTGCCTTTCAGATCGGCATGGTTCACATCGCAGCCGGAGTCGATGACCGCCACGCCGACCGATTGACTGCACTCGACGTGCTCCCAGGCATCGTAGGCGTTGATGCCGTAATCCTTCGACGACGTGTTGTCGTAGTTGCTCAGCTGCCATTGGTAATAGTCTGAGCCGGACGAGGTGAAGGGGTCGTTCGTGGTGACGGATTTCGTGGCCGCCCCGCCCGCCGCGCCATCCGCCTCCGTGGCGCCCGAAACGCCGTCGGTCAGGCGGTACCGGTAGTTCGGCTGGACGATCTCGACATCCGGGTCGGCCGAGAGCTCGCTCACCGCCTGCGCCACTGACGCGCCTTCGGTCACCTTGGCGACCACCGCGTCATCGGAAATCGTCTCTTTCTCGTCGGCCTGGCCCGCTTGCACCGTGGCTGCGTCGTTCAGGGTCGACTTGGCCGCGGCGCTGTCGGCGGAATCCCTGAAGACCACGATGACCTCGCCCGCCGCATAGGCGGTCCCCTCTTCGGATTCCGCGACGGAGGCCGCGGGCTCGACCGACTTGGCGGCGGCGGCCTTCTCTTCGGCCGTCCGCTCTGCGGAGGGCGCGGTCCCGTCAGCGGTTCGCGGTGATGGCGTCGTGGCGGACGCGATGCTGGGAACCGCGACGGCCGATGCCATGGCGGCGGAAACCAGCAGGCTTAGCAGCTTGCGCGCGATTCTTGCTCGCTTCTCCATCTTGGATGCTCCTCGCGTCGGCGTTCTGGTGGCACGGGCGCAGGGGTTTCATGGCGCGCGCATGCGTCAAACGACGCATCCATTTTACACCATGGGCGGCGATATGCTCTCATTCGACGGGTCGATATCGACCTTGAAACGGCGGAGACCCTGAATCGCCTAGCGAGAAATTTCTTCTTGACGTAGCTTCCAATAATTGAGTACTATGCTTTACGCAAACCGATGACGTGGAAGTAACGTCTGGCAAAGCGCAGTACAGAGAGTGGGATACCTGCTGAGAATCCCGCAGAGAGCAGCTAGGCAAATGGGCCACAGAGGGCGAGGGGCGTGCTCCTAAAGGAGCCAATCCAAGACGTAAGCCGGCGTTAACGGCAGAGAATGTGTTGGCATTCTCGTGAGAGGGCTTCTTGTTTTCGAGAAGCTAAGAAAAGGTGGCACCGCGGATTTGCTATCCGTCCTTTTCGCGAAAGCGACAAGGGCGGATTTTTTTATGCCCGGTCCTTTTCTCACGAGCCCAACAAGGCCATCCGGGCAACCGGTGTCGAGCGGTAAGAAGCGGGAAAAGCCCGCTACTGCTTGGTCAAGAGAAAGGACACGACAATGGCTGATGTACAGAAGCGTGAAATGGCAGTCGAGGCACAGCGAGGTCTTCAAATCGCAGATCTCATCTTGGTGGCGGTGCTCATCGCAGCGGGAGCGGTTCTCAAGCTCGTTGTAGGCATGCTGTTTCAAGGAGGCGTCAAACCCAATTTCATGATTGCCGCTTATTGCCTGGCACTGCTGCTCATCAAACCAAAAGGTTATGCGCAGGGTGCCGCTTATGGGGCAATCGTCGGGCTTATTACTGGTGCGGTCTGCCAGATTCCGATGCTGTGCGGTACCCCGTTTCTAAACTTTGTTTCAGAGCTTTTGGGAGGGGTTGCCATAGGACTCATTGCCGCAATTCCCCACAAAGAGGGTGCCAAGTTCGATCTGCGCCCCAGCATCGGCACCTTCATTGCCACTTTTATATCCGGCGGCGTCTTTTCCGCTCTTGCGGTGGTGATTAGAAGCATGGATGCGATGGCCGGTCTTGTGCAGTTTGCCCCCATAGTCATCATCACGGCCCTGTTTAATGCAATTATCGTCGCAATTCTCATCATCCCGCTGCGAAATGCGTTGCATAGGAGCTAATGGGAAGACTCGAATGCCGCCAAGGAGGCATGTCAATGGTCAACATCGAACACCTGAGTTTTACGTATAAGCAAGGTTCGTGCAAGGCGCTTGATGATATCTCTGTCGTCATAGAGCCCGGTGATTTTCTGGGGATAATCGGCGAATCCGGTGCCGGAAAAACAACGCTGGGACATTGCATCAACGGTGTGATTCCCCATCATTGCCAGGGCGACTACTATGGTCAGGTGCTATTGGACGGCAAAGATAGTTTTCAACTTGCTCTCACTGACATCTCGCGCATGGTCGGGACTGTCGGACAGGATGTAGATAGTTCGATGGTTGCCGCCGTTGTCGAGGACGAGCTTCTTTATGGCTTGGAGAATTTCGGCATCCCTTTCGACGAGATAGAGGGAAGAATCACAAGCACGCTTGAAGAAGTGGGCATTGCTGGTTTGAGAAAGCGTCGCATCGCGACGCTTTCTGGCGGGCAGAAACAAAAGGTTGCGCTTGCGGCTGTTCTGGCCCTGCGTCCCAGCATTATCTTGCTCGACGAACCAACGGCCGAATTAGACCCTGTTTCGAGCCGTCAGATATTCGAGCTTCTCAAGCGGCTGAACGAAGAGGGCATGACAGTCATCATCATCGAGCAAAAAGTTATGTTGCTGGCAGAATTTGCCAAGCACATGCTTGTCCTTGAGCATGGGCGCGTCGCTCTTCAAGGGACGGTTGCGCACGTGCTTCAGCATACCGACCAAATGGAGGAACTGGGTATCAACTGCCCGCGTGTAGCGCGTCTGAGCGCCAAGCTCAATAGGCGCGGCATAGGCAATGGAAGCGTTGCCGCGACTGTTTCTGGGGCATATGAATATGTTAAGGAGGCACTTGCGTGATGAGTGAGGAATATGCGCTGCGCTTTGACGGCGTCACTTTTGCCTACGAGGGGCTTTCCGTTCTCGATGGGGTTGACTTGACTGTCAAGCGCGGTGAATTTGTAGCGCTGCTTGGCGCAAATGGAACGGGAAAATCGACATCCTTGCGTTTGGCGGACGGGCTCCTTAAACCAGACGCGGGATCTATCACGGTTATGGGGCAGTCGACTGCATCATGCCGCACGAGTGACATTGCTCGCCATGTCGGATTCTTGTTTCAAAATCCTGATCGGCAGATCTGCCAGAACACAACGCGCGACGAAATCGCCTTTGGTCTTAGAACGCTGTATCCGCACGATACAGAGCGCGTGCGGACCCGTACCGATGAGGTTCTCAATCTGCTGCATCTTGATGGGGACGTCGACCCGTTTAACTTGGCAAAGGGGCAGCGCCAGGCTGTGGCGCTCGCTGGTCTTATTGCTGTTGAGCCAGAGCTGCTCTTGCTCGACGAGCCTACTACGGGGTTCGATTACGGCGAATGCATGGAGATGATGGCTCATATCAAACGCATGAACGAGGCTGGCACGACGGTGATCATGGTTTGCCACGACATGGAAGTCGTACTTGATTTCGCCCAGCGTGCGGTTGTGCTGGCCGAGGGCAAGATTATTGCGGATGGCTCTGTGCGCGATATTTTCATGCAGCAAGATGCGCTCGAGCGGGCCTCGCTTCTTCCCCCTCAGATATGCGAGCTTTCGCAGATGCTCAGTGATGAATATCCGCAGTTATCTGAAATCTTCGAGGTTGATGAGATGGCATATGCCATCGAGGCGATTGCCCGACAGGAAGGGAAGGTGGCGTAAGTGGATACGGTTTTCACCTATATACCGGGGAACAGCTTTCTGCACCGTATGAATCCCGTCATGGTATTTCTTGCGGCGTTTCTTCTCTGCATAGCGGCGGCGGTGAGCGTGAATGCCTTGTTTGTATTGGGGCTTATCATTGTTCAGCTCATTGCTGCGTCCGCTGCTGGCGTTTTTGGCAAATGTTTTAAGATCGTCTTGGGGCTAGGGTCTCTTGCATTGATCGTGCTCGTTTTGCAGGTGTTGTTTGTTCGAACCGGCACTGTGTATCTGCAGGCGGGACCCTTGCTCGTGACTCATGATGGGCTTTATAGTGGCGTACTCGTTGTGTTGAAAGTCGTTTGTATGGTGCTTCCGCTTTCGCTTGCCTTTATGGTGCAACCCATCAATGCGCTTGCCGATGAACTGGTGAGCAAATGCCATCTTCCCTATAAGTATGCGTTTACTATCACTACTGCCATTCGTTTTATTCCACTGTTTATGGAAGAGATGGGCGGCATCATGGAGGCCCAAAAGGCGCGTGGTGTGCAGTTTGATACGGCAAATATCTTCAAGCGATTTTCGCTCATGGTCCCCGTGACCGTCCCTTTGCTTGTAAGTTCGGTAAAAAGGGTCGACGCGATTGCAATTGGTGCTGAATTGCGAGGGTTTAACTTACGAGGGCCCGCGAGTTCGTACCGATTGCAGAAGATTAGTGCGTTGGATGTTATCGTTGCTATCGCTTGCATTGCAATCCTTGCAGCGGCATTGGCTGTTAACGTCTTATAATGATGCACCGTGCGTGGCTATCAGAAAGGATATGGCTCCATGCAAATGACTGAAGAGCAATTTATCGCAATTAAGGCGCAGCTCAAGAAGCTCGTTTCTCTTTCCGATGGATTTTATGCAAAGAAATTCGACGGGATAGATATTGACGCGATCAAGGATCAGAGCGATTTCGAGAAGCTTCCCTTTACCGACAAGGCAGATCTTCGCGCAGCATATCCCCTGGGACTTGCTGCCGTGCCAACGGAGCAGATCGTACGCATTCACAGCTCGAGCGGCACGACGGGCACGCCTGTCATCATTCCCTATACCAAGAAAGACGTCGATGACTGGGCGATTCAGTTTGCTCGTTGCTATGAGTATGCGGGTGTTACGAAAGAAGACCGCGTCCACATCACCCCGGGTTACGGTTTATGGACAGCGGGCATTGGCTTTCAAGCGGGGTGCGAGCGTCTGGGGGCCATGGCTATCCCTATGGGCCCAGGTAATACCGAAAAGCAGCTGCAGATGATGCAGGATTTGGGAAGCACGGTGCTGTGCGCGACGGCGAGTTATGCGCTGCTACTTGCCGAGGAAATCGAAAAGCGCGGAATCAAAGACAGCATCAATATTCGCAAGGTCATCACTGGCAGCGAGCGTGCAGGCGAGAAAACCCGTCAGCGTATACGTGAAGGACTTGGAGCGGAATATTACGATATTTACGGTTTGACCGAGGTATATGGGCCTGGTATCGGAATCAGCTGTGCTCACAGCGACTCGATGCATATCTGGAGCGATTTTATCTATGTCGAGGTTATAGATCCGACAACGGGCAAAACGGTTCCCGATGGTCAGCCGGGAGAGGTCGTGCTTACGACTCTGTGCAAAGAAGGAGCGCCGCTCATTCGCTTTCGTACGCATGATCTTTCTCGAATCGTGCCTGGCCAGTGTGCGTGTGGTCATAATGAACATCCGCGTATCGATACTGTTTCCGGCAGATCTGATGACATGATGAAAATTCATGGTGTCAATGTGTTCCCAAGTCAGATCGAAGAGATTCTTGCCACTTTCGATGATGCATCGAGCGAATATCAGATTCGCCTGTCTCATGTGGATAGTCGCGACACTATGCGTTTGTACATTGAGGCCGTGAGCGGTTCGGTTGATTTTTCGGACCTAGGAAATCGCGTTGCTGCTGCCGTTAAGGGCAAGATTGGATTTACGCCTTTGGTTAAAGTCGTAGAACTTGGTCTGTTGCCCCGTAGCGAAAAGAAGAGCAAGCGCGTCTTCGATGAGCGCGAATAACCTGCCAGGCCGGGTATGACAAAGGGGTCGTAGACCTTTGTCACGACCCGTCATGACAAAGGTCTACGACCCCTTTGTCACCCCTTTGTCATACCCTTCACTGCTTATGCTGTGATGAGGCGGGTTGGCGTTAGGATGTAGCTAACGCCTCGGTCAGTTGGCTCGCACGGAATCGCGTCGACGATCTGCTCGTCGAAGGCGATTCCGACAGTCGTGCAATCCTCGCGTATATAGGGGAGATACCGGTCGTAATAGCCGCCGCCCTGTCCGAGCCTGTGGCCATGTTGGTCGAATGCTATTCCTGGGACGAGCATGAGGTCGATTGCGCCGGGCTCGACATAGCGTGTCGAACTCATGCCCTCTATAAGCTTCGTCGGCTTAACAAGTACGCTGCGGTCATCGTCGCGGGTAAAGCTGAAAAACGACATAGAGGTTTTTGACTGCACGATCGGAAACGCAATGATCGGCGCCTGGGCAAGATCGAAGAGCATGTCCATACTGGGGATGAAGTGCGCTTCAGAACCGAATGGATTGTAGACTGCTATGCATTTCGCATGTTTGAATGCAGGAAGGTTTACCAGGCGATTTTGAAGTGCTGCTTCATATGCAAGTCGGTCGGTTTTGTTGATTGCCATGCGTTTTGCGCGGACGCTATCACGAAGCATGGCCTTTTCCTCTAGTTTATTCATAGCGCACATGGTACCAGAAGCGGCAAGGTCGCGAAATTTTCGTCGTAAAGCTTTTACTTTTGCTATTATTGCGCTCATGTCTGTTGTAGTAGCAAAATTTGGCGGCACGTCCGTTGCCACTCCAGAGCGCATCATGGGTGTCGCGCAACGTATCGTTTCGCGTAGGCACGCTGGTGATAGCGTTGTGGCGGTTGTCTCTGCCATGGGCAAGACCACGGACGACCTCGTTTCGCTTGCAAGCTCGGTGTGCGATTGCCCCGATCCGCGTGAAATGGACACGCTGCTTTCCACGGGTGAAATGGTATCTATGTCGTTGCTTGCGATGGCGGTTTCCGCGCTTGGCGAGAAAGCGATAAGCCTGAGCGGTCGTCAGATCGGACTGATAACCGACAGCGTTCACGGCAAGGCCTCCATCAGGGAAATCCACGCTGATCGCATTAAAGCGGCGCTTTCAGAGGGCCGTATCGTTATCGTTGCTGGATTCCAGGGGATTGATGCTGCGGGTGATATCACCACGCTTGGTCGTGGTGGTTCCGATACAACCGCAGTTGCGATTGCCGCCGGCATCCACGCAGACGTATGCGAGATATATACCGATGTCGATGGGGTTTATACGGCTGATCCGCGAGTGGTTCCCCTCGCACGCAAGATCGATCAGGTAAGTTATGAAGAGATGCTCGAGATGGCGGCAGGCGGCGCTGGTGTGTTGCATAAGCGCTGCGTCGAGTTCGCGCGCAATTTCGGCGTGGTTATACATTGCCGGTCATCATTCAATGATGAACCCGGCACTTTGGTGAAGGAGTTTGATCCCACGATGGAAAAGGCGATTGTCAGCGGCGTTGCATACGATCATTCCGAAGCCAAGTTCACGATCAGGGATGTTCCCGACACCACGGGTGTGGCCGCCAAGGTCTTCGGCGCTATGGCAGATGCCAATTTGGGCGTTGATATGATCATTCAGAATCTTTCCGAAAACGGCCATACGGATATTTCGTTTACAAGTCCCAAGGCTGATATAGATAAGACAACTGCCGTTATGAATGCGGTTGTGGAAGAGCTGGGCGCCCGCGAGCTCATCGTCGCAGACGAAGTCGCCAAGGTGTCGATTATCGGCGCTGGGATGAAGGTTAATTCCGGTGTCGCTGCGCAGATGTTCCGCACGCTTGCAGAGGGCGGAATCAATATCACGATGATTTCCACTTCAGACATTCGCACAAGTGTGGTCATTCCCGAAGACAAAGCCGAAGAGGCCGTACGTTTGCTGCATACGGCATTCGGCCTTGATGGGGCCAAAGTGTTCCAGGAAACGCAGCTATCCGCCGAAGAGCTCGCTGCTAAGGCAAATAAGGGCCGCTAAACTCCCCGATACGCTTCTCTTGTGCTGGAACCGCGGTACAATCGGCACATGGAAAAACGACCAAACACCAAACTCACGCTTGATCAGGGCCTCGCGGTTGTTCATGACCTGCAGCCCGACCGTTCTTCATCTGTCCTTGCAGAGATATTGGGAGTAAAGCGGGCCTTTTTGCTGCGTCGATCGGTGGATGCGCGTCATAAGGGCGACGTTCACTTTGTTACAACGGTCGGTGTCGATGACGGGCTTGATGTGCCCTCCGTTGTTGTCGATCTTGACAAACGTCCTTTACCTGTACGTAGAGAAGCGCAGGGGCGCCCTGTTGTTGTGGGAATGGGTCCCGCCGGGCTGTTCGCTGCGCTCGCACTTGCCGAAGCCGGCTTATGCCCGCTCGTGATAGAGCGCGGCGCCGCGGTGGACGAACGGACGGCAGACATTGAACGGTACCGCTGCACGCGAGTCCTCGATGTGCAGAGCAATGTGCAATTTGGAGAGGGTGGCGCAGGCACTTATTCGGACGGGAAGCTGACGACAGGCAAAAGCTCTCCTTCGATTGCGCGGGTTCTTGAAACGTTCGTCGCCGCGGGCGCCCCATCAGAGATTCTCTGGCAGGCAAAGCCGCATATTGGGACTGACGTGCTTGGTGATGTCGTCAAGCGTATACGTCAGCGTATCGTTGCATGCGGGGGTGAGGTTCGATTTCATACTCAACTTATCGGTGTGTCGCTTGACGTGAGTGGGGCGCTTTCGGCTATCGAGCTCGCCGCTGACGATTCGACAGAGGAAATAGCGGTCTCGAATCTCGTGCTTGCCTGCGGGCATTCTGCTCGCGACACATTTCGACTTCTGGAATTAGCTGGCCTTGAGCTTATGCCCAAACCGTTTTCCATTGGTGTGCGCATCGAACACGAGCAAGATTTTATCAACCAGGCGCAGTATGGAAACGCTGCGGGACATCCTGCACTCGGCGCTGCTGATTACAAGCTTTCGTGTCATTTGCGCGATGGCCGCTCCGTTTATTCATTTTGCATGTGCCCTGGTGGCGAGGTCGTTGCGGCTTCAAGTGAAGAAGGGTGCCTATGCGTGAATGGCATGTCTAAGCAAGCTCGCGCAGGCGCTAATGCCAACGCTGCGCTTCTGTGCAATGTCATTCCTTCTGATTTTGCCAATGAGCAAGACCCGCTTTCGGGCATCGAATTCCAACGAACATGGGAACACGCCGCATTTGAGCTGGGGGGTTCAGATTGGCGCGCGCCCGTGCAACGCCTGGGTGATTTTATGGGAGCCTCTGGGAAAGCGAAGAATCATCCGGATGCAAGTTATCCGCTGGGTGTCGTCGAAGCGAATCTCGACGCGTGCATGCCCGGGTTCGCCGCTGATGCGTTGCGTGCGGCGGTCCCCCAGCTTGATAGAAGGCTGCATGGCTTCGCTGATCGAGGTGCTTTGTTGACCGGCATCGAAGCGCGGAGCTCTTCGCCCGTCCGTATCGTGCGTGATCCAGAGACGCTGATGGCGACACGCGTTCATGGCATCTATCCGTGCGGAGAGGGCGCTGGCTATGCGGGCGGCATTATGTCCGCCGCAATCGATGGATTACGGGTGGCAGCTGCGGTTGCTCGCAGCTGACGGGCTATACAAACGGGATTAGCGCCCCGACGAAAAGCCATACGGTAAGCCCCGGCGCAAGAGCTATTTGAGTTTTTGCCGTTGCGCGCTTGAGGACGATTTGCACAAGGGCGAGCGCTGCCATTGTCATTGCGCCAGCCATGATTCCGTACATGATGCCCGCGGTGCCGCAAAACAGAGCAAGGGGAACGATCATCCGTATATCTCCGGCGCCGATAAGGTCCCTTGAGCCATGGTGTCGACACAATGCATTTATCCCAAACAGAAAAGCAGCGATGGCGATAGCTGGTAACGCAATAGCCAGCAGTTCGTAGACAGTCCCCATTGTCAGTCTGAAGATGATTGAAAAAGCGAGGAAAGCCATGACGAGTTCTGTTGGCAGCACATGTTCGCGCAAGTCGCAGACGAGCAAACCTGCCATGCAGACGCATCCGAAAGAAAAGGCAAGGCAGGAAACGGTATCGGGAATGAACGCCCAGGCAAGGCATGCGCCCAGGGTGCAAACGAGTGCGGCCAGAATACGCGATGTCCAGTCGCCCATCTTGTCAAAGCCACGTGCGCTCAGCAATGCCTGGGCAAGTCGAGGCATGCTCGACCAGCCTAGGATGCAGCTTGCGTACGCGTACAGAATCATGGGCCGCCTACAAAAGGCCTAGCGCGAGCGAAGCGCGTAGGCTGCTGATATCGCCGAACATGCTTCGTCGGCGAACAGGGACAGGTATTCGGAATCATTGTCTTTTAGATGAATGTACACCGCGCGTCGACCACGGCTCGCGAGTGCGGAAAAATCACCCAGAGCCTCTGCGTTCTCAACGCCGCCTAATGTGAACTCCTCATGAGGAATTTTGATGTCATAGGGCTCTTCGCTGCTGACGACAAGGAACACACCTGTGTTAGGCCCACCTTTGTGCAACTGTCCGGTTGAATGCAGATAGCGCGGTCCGATCTCCAGGCACGAGCATGCCTGCAAGCGGTCCGCCACGCGATGTCGCACGCGTTCGAGAGTCTCTCTGCGTCCAATGCCCTTGAACGGAAGAAATGCGTTAAAGCTGAAATAATCGCCTTGCTCGATAGAACGAAACAGAAGACGCAGTGCGGAATTTTCGTCTATTTCGGCATTGTTGCGCGGAAGTTTTTCCAAGAGAGCCGAACTTACGTATATACGGTCTGCATAACTGCAATTCTCAAGAGCGAACTCCTGAAAAGCAGGTTTGCCCCATATATCTTCGGGAATTTCAAAGGAACCACCTTGACGATAAAGAATCTGGCGTGTCGCCACTTTCGTGCTTTCCACGTCAGGCTGGTCGAAGGGATTGATTTGCATGAGCCAACCGCAAAACGCGACCGCATATTCCCAGATAAGGAAATAGCGCGTCATCGCCGTGCTGTCGGGGATATCAAGACGGAAGACGGGGATATCGGGGTGCACGCAGGTGCGGGCATGCTCAAACGCCTCGTCGTTGTCCATGTTGCAGAGGATGGCGCAACGATCTTCGTGCGGGTCGGAAAGGATGCCTGCATCTACTTCGACGTTAGGTAGGATGCCAACACCCGATTTGCCAAGGGACTCTGCGACCAGTTGCTCGACCCACAGTCCAAAGACCTGTTTGCTGGGCGGCATGAGCAGCGAAAACTTATCGCGTCCTGCCTTGAGATTGTCATAGAGGAAGCTTGCGAGCCAAATAGCGGGGTTGTCTGGGGAATCCAGAGCACAGAGCTTCTCCATGGGGGTTGCGTCTGCAAGCGTCTTCTCGATATCGATGCCAATGCATGCCATGGGTAGCAAGCCAAAAGCTGAAAGTCCCGAATACCTGCCACCAACGTCGGGCTCGCCATGGATGACGGCACGCCAATTGTTTTTCAGGGCGACACGTTCGAGGTCGGAGTCAGGGTCTGTGATCGCGATAAAGCGCTTGCCTGCTCGTTCTGCACCAAGATGGGCGCATACATACTTCCAGCATACGTGGCTGAGTACCGTCGGCTCAAGTGTCGAACCCGATTTGCTTGAAACGATATAGAGGGTATGGGCTGGATCAGAAGAACCCAGAATGTGGTTCACATAGACGGGGGAAAGCGAGTCCATCGTCTTGAAGGGCACTTCGTCGGTGACTTCAAGGCTGTAAAGCTTCGTAATTGTCTGGGGGGCTTGCGTCGATCCGCCTTGGCCGATAAGAACGACCGCATCAAGTTTTTCGCCACGCGCGTGCTGCGCGATAATCGCGATCTCGGCAGGGTCTGTGGGTGGATTGCTTGCCAACGTTGTCCATCCAAGGCGAGTCGAAGCAGAATCGGCCGCCTCCTGAGAGAAGTCAAAAACCGAACCGTCCTTTGCTGCGAGGCGGGATGCGACTTCGTTTTCTATTAAACGCTGCGCGGTTGGGCAGTGACCTAGTTCGGAACTGTCTATAAATGCCATGCGCCGACTCCTTGTAACAATTAGGTAATTACTATCCAATAAGGTAGATAGTCAAAATCTCAGCAAGTATAATACATGTCAATTGACGTGCGGTGTGATATACTCATCGCTCATTTGTCGCAGGAGGCACGCACTTCATGGAAGAAACAATCAGTAGCCAGGCCGCTTACGTGAACAATATTCACGAGACACTCGTTGCGTATACCGGCAGGCGTCTGCGTATTCGCGCCAACATGGGCCGTTCAAAGATTATCGAGCGCGAGGGTGTCCTCACGCAAGCCCATAATTCGCTTTTTATCGTCGAGACCGACGAGAAGCGTGGTCGCAAGGCACGCCAATCCTATCAGTACGTAGACGTGCTTACGGGTATGGTCGAACTTACAAATCCGGAAAACGAGCAACCGCTCTTCCCTGCGCTCCAGCAGGAGAGTATCTAGTTTTCCCATTACAATGGATGCCGCATACGCACAGGCGCTGACGCTCAAGGCTCACGCCAAGGTTAACCTATGCCTTTCTGTGCAATATCCGCCGCACGATGGTTACCACCAGCTCGATTCGGTTTTTCAAGAGCTCGATCTTTGCGACATGATTCACGTTGCCGTGCTTGAAGCTGAAGATGACGGCGTCATGCGAACCTCTCTTGGAACTTCCGTTGTGTTGGATTGCGCCGTCCAAAATCTATTGCCTCAGGACAACCTAATCTTTCATGCGCTCGATTTAGCGGAACGGACTTTTGAAAAGCCGATACTCGATAGTGACGACGTGCTTGATATCAAGGTCGAAAAGCACATTCCTGCAGGGGGTGGGCTTGGTGGTGGGTCAAGCGACGCGGCCGCTATGCTCAAAGCGTATGCACGTATGACAGGCGTTGACCCCCAAGACGGCAGGATGATTGCGCTAGCGCGTCACCTTGGCGCAGATGTCGCGTTTTTTCTTCAGGGAAGAGCAGCTCTCATGTTGGGCAGGGGCGATGTTTTTGAGCAAAGTCTGCCGTCCCTTCAAATGCCGATAGTCCTTATGGGCGATCATATTGGTATGTCAACTGCAGAGGTCTATCGTGCGTTCGATGAGAATCCGTCACCGGCGCCAGACTCGAGGGCGCTCGCACGCGCGATGCAGGCAGCTCCTGAAAACAGCGAGAATATCGCTCGATATTGCAGTAATAATCTTGAACGGGCCGCTTGCGCGCAAAGTGCTCGTCTTGCCACACGGCTTTCGGCCGCCCGTGATCATGAATGCGCCTTGAACGCTCTTGTGGCCGGTAGCGGGGCAACCTGTTTTGCTCTTTGTGCTGATCTTGATTCTGCACGTCGGTTTGCTCGGGATATCGATCCATTGTGTGACTGGGTCCGTATCTGCAGAGCGATATGAGTCCGTTTGCCGAACATCGGCGCTGGTCTTCGACCATTAGTGTAAGCTTTCGCATTCGGTGCTTGTGAATCGGCTCACAGTTCTTTAGAATCACTTACGCAAGCCACTGGGGCATCGTTCAACGGTAGGACAGCGGTTTTTGGTACCGCGAATGAGGGTTCGATTCCTTCTGCCCCAGCCATCAATTTTACGGGAGCGCATGTGGAAGCTATAGCTTTGATTCTGGCAGCAGGCGCTGGTACCCGCATGAAATCCAAGAAGCCCAAAGTCGTCCATGAAATGCTGGGAAAACCGCTTGTTCGTTGGGTAGTCGATGCAGCGCGCGCTGCCGGCTGCACTCAAACGCATGTGGTTATCGGCCATGGACGTGAGCAGGTCGAGCCGCTCTTGGACGATTGCGTTATTTCGTATCAGCTTGAGATGCTCGGCACAGGCCATACGGTCATGTGTGCGGCGGATAAATTTGAAGATTACCGGGGCTGCGTCGTTGTCCTTTGTGGCGATTCACCCCTTATTCGTCCTTCGACGATCGAGGCCCTTGTCGAGACGCATTCCAAGAGCGGCGCTGCTGCGACTGTCTTGACTATGAAGCCGGAAAATCCATTTGGCTACGGTCGTATCGTCAGGGACGCTAGAGGCAACGTTGCAGGGATAGTCGAAGAAAAAGATTGCACTGAAGCGCAGCGACAGATCTGCGAATGCAATTCTGGGATATTCTGCTTCAACGCGCCCGAACTGCTGCAACATCTTGGCGAGCTTAATCAAAATAATGCGCAAGGCGAGTATTACCTTACCGATATGCTTGCTATATTCGCTGACGACGGGCTGCGCGTTTCGAGCATGGTTGTCGAAGACAATAACGAGTGTCTGGGCATTAATTCGCGCAGTCAACTTGCCGCGGCAACTAAGGTTGTACAACGTCGCATCAATGAAGAGCTTATGGCGGGCGGCGTGACGATGCTCGATCCCGGCCTCGTGTGGGTTGGGCCTGACTGCAGCGTTGCGGCGGATACGGAGTTACTCCCGCTGACGATTCTCACGGGAAAGACCACGATAGGCAGCGACTGTGTGATTGGCCCCGAAACGCGGCTTGCAGATTGCGTCGTGGGCGAACGCTGCAAGATCGAAAAAGTCGTTGCATTGCAAACGACTGTCGATAAAAACACGCAATTGAGCTTTGTGGGCATGGAACATGGCGAAAGGACTGATAATCGATGAGCAAACGTCGGAGCAGGGCAGCCGAAAGGCAGCTCCATATTTTTTCCGGTTCGGTATACCCCGAGCTGGCGCAGGAAATCGCCGACTACCTTGAAGTTGAGTTGGGTGATATCAAGCTCGAGAAGTTTGCAAACGGCGAAAGTTACGCGCGATACATGGAGTCGATTCGCGGCGAAGATGTCTTTTTGATCCAATCTGTTTCCGGTTCTGTTAATGATGCGTTGATGGAGCTGCTTATTATGGTGGATGCGGCCAAGCGCGCGAGTGCCGCACGTATACATGCCGTCATTACCCATTACGGATACGCACGCCAGGATCGTAAATCTGCGGCACGTGAGCCGATCACGGCAAAGCTCGTGGCTGATTTGTTGCAAACTGCAGGTGTCAACACGGTGACTACGATCGATTTGCATCAAGGTCAGATTCAGGGATTTTTTAACATTCCCGTAAACCATCTTACGGCGCTCAACCTGTTTGCCGATTACTTCAACAAGAAGGGCCTCGACGATATCTGCGTTGTCAGTCCCGATGTGGGGCGTGCAAAAGCCGCTAAGAAGCTGTCCGACCTGGTTGGCGGCGAACTTGCGATCATGCATAAAGGGCGTCCCGCTCATAATGTTGCCGAAATCACGAGCATCATCGGCAATGTCGAGGGCAAGAATTGCATCCTGAACGACGATATGATCGATACGGCGGGCACGATTTGCGCAGGTATGAAAATCCTGAAAGAGCGTGGCGCGAAATCCATTTATGTATGTACGACTCACCCCGTGTTTTCAGGACCTGCATATGAGCGTCTTGAAGAATGCGTTGCCGATGAGGTGGTGTTTTGCAATACGATTCCCGTGTCTGCAGAGCATCTGGAAAGCGGAAAGCTCAAGATGATTTCTGTGGCGCCGC
This sequence comes from uncultured Coriobacteriaceae bacterium, assembly GCA_964435565.1. Classification (GTDB taxonomy): domain Bacteria; phylum Actinomycetota; class Coriobacteriia; order Coriobacteriales; family QAMH01; genus QAMH01. Next base: position 4,460 of record CAYSZR010000021.1, on the reverse strand, counting down.
TGTTTGCCCAGGCCATTAATAATATCTTCAGCAATGGGTCGGTTTCTTCGTTGTTCGACCCTGATTTTGCTCTCTAGTCATGGCCTTTAGGATGATAGCGGGGCTGGGCAATCCAGGACCGGAATATGAAAAAACCCGGCACAATGCCGGGTTTCTCGCTCTCGATATCGTCGCGCAGGGATTGGGAGCGCGTTATTGGAAAAACGAGTGCGGCGCGCTTACCGCTCACGTAAAGAACAATGGCCAAGATCTCATATTGGTCAAACCACAGGCTTTCATGAATACCAGTGGCGGCCCGCTTAGCAAGCTTGCAGATCTCTACGGCGTTAAACCTGAAGAGATTGTCGTCATCCATGATGACATGGATCTTGACCCCGGAACGATTCGCGTGAAAGTGGGCGGGGGGCACGGAGGTCATAACGGTTTGAAATCGATTCATGCGAAGCTACAAGATGACGGCTATGTGCGCGTACGTGTGGGCACGGGGCATCCGCCTGGGCGTAAGCCGGTTGTTGATTATGTGTTGCAGACGCCCAAAGGTGATGATGCCGAGGCATTTGAGCATGCTGTTGCCCTTGCGGCCGATGCGGTGTCCTGCATTATTGATCACGGCGCGGCTAAGGCGATGAATATCTATAACTAATGGGCGCTCGTATATGTCGCTTGTCCACGTTTCCATGGTGAACCTGCTTTTTCAGGCTGCCATTGAGTGGTATCGTAACTAAATCATGGTGCAGAACGATCCAAGGACATATAACGGAGCTTCTCGTTCACCACAGCGAAACGGGCAGAGTGCGCGTAAAGGCAGTGGTCATGCAGGCGGTGCTCCTCGCGCTGATTCTGCTCAGCGGCAACAGCGGCAGCCCGTGCAGCAGCAAAGACGCCGGCAGACCACGGCTCGCCAGAATCCTGCAAGGCAATACCAGCGTGACGCCTATGCTTCCGGAGGGGCCAGGTCAAGCAGCTCGCGTAGTAGTGCCAGGCCAACGCGTCCTCAGGCTATGCGTAATCCTTCTGCGCGTCGCGCACCGTCTACTATGCAACGCTCTTCGCGCAAGAGACGACTTTTCCCGTTGAAAAGAATCATCATCGCCCTTGTTGCCATAGTCGCCATCGTTGTTGTGGTTGCCGTGGCAAAGCCATTTGGAGCTGGAGACACCGGGGAAACAAGCAGGGCGAGCAATACTGCCATGACAACGGGCGCAACTTCTACCGCTGCGCTCCCAACGCCGATCATGGCGGAAAGCTCGGGGATAGAGCTGCATAGTGCCGTGGCGATGAAGGATCTGACAGAGATACTGATCCACAATGCCTCGTACGCCTATGCAGACGAGATAACGACTCAGCTTACCGAGGCGACAAATACTCAAGTGATCGCCAACCACGGGACGGGACGCAAGGCATCTGAGCAGCCGACGGGCGATAAGTGGATGACTGGCGAATTTATCCGATGCTATAGAAGTGGCAATGCCGGTCCTACGATGAGCGCAATAGATTGCGGTGGGTCTGCCGGCAGTACCGTCTATGCCCCCGTAAGCGGCAAGGTCGTTCTTGTGAAGAAATACCAACTCTATGAGGAATTCGAAGATGTGCAGGTGCACATTCAGCCCGAAGGGCGTAGCGATCTTGACGTTGTCCTTATCCATTTGACCGATGTGACGATTCAGGCAGGCGATACGGTCGAGGCTGGTGTGACTCCTTTGGCAAAGATCCGCGATGTCTATCAATATATTGGCGAGTCAATGCAGCTCAAGCAGTATACGGCTACGGGCGACAACGGAAATCATACGCATATTCAAGTTAATAACGCTAATGACCCCGAATATCATGGGCTCGACGACTTGAAGCCGGCGACGAGCACAAGCGCAGGTTCGAGCGCGACCGCTGATGGCGTGAGCTCGTAACCGAAGCAGAATAAGTTTTTTTAGATTGCTGCTTTACGAATGAGATGATTTTCGCTAGTATAGCTTTCGCTATTTGCGCCGCGGGGTGTTAGCTCAGCTGGTTAGAGCGCCGGCCTGTCACGCCGGAGGTCGTGGGTTCGAGCCCCATACATCCCGCCAATGCAATCTATGTGCCCGTCCTCTTCGATGGCGGGCATTTTTCTTATGGCTGCAGATGCATGTCTGGAGGAACAATCACATGAGGATTCTTGTAACAGGCGGTGCCGGTTTCATCGGGAGCCATACGATTATCGAGCTGCAGCAAGCCGGGCACGAAGCTATAGCCTACGATAACCTCTGTAATGCGTCTCCAGTTGTCTTTGATCGAATCAAGTCGATAACCGGCAAGGATGTTACTTTCATCGAGGGAGATATCCGAGATGGCGAAAAAATGCATAAAGTCTTTTTGGAATCGAAGATAGACTGCGTCATTCATTTTGCCGGATTGAAGGCTGTCGGGGAGTCGGTTGTAAAACCCATCGAGTACTATGACAACAATGTCGGTGGGACGGTCAAGCTGCTCGAGGCAATGCGTGATACGGGTTGTAAGAACATCATCTTCTCGAGTTCCGCTACCGTGTACGGAACGCCTCAGAAACTACCTTTGACTGAAGACATGCCCAAGGGTGCTGTAACCAATCCATACGGTCGCACAAAATCCATTATCGAAGATATCCTCACAGATGTTCAGGTCGCCTGTCCGGATATGAACGTAGTCCTTCTGCGTTATTTCAATCCCATCGGGGCCCATCCTTCTGGAACGATGGGCGAAGATCCTGCGGGCATTCCCAATAACCTCATGCCCTATCTGACGCAGGTCGCGGTGGGTAAACTCAAGGAACTGGGTGTTTTCGGCAATGATTACGAAACGCCGGACGGCACAGGCGTACGTGATTATATTCATGTTATGGATTTGGCGAACGGCCATGTCGCGGCCCTTAAGGCAATTGAGCCTGGAGGAGGACTGCGTATCTACAATCTGGGTACCGGTCGGGGCACGAGCGTGCTCGAGCTTGTCCATGCATTCCAAAAGGCAACCGGCATCGCGGTTCCGTATGCGATTAAACCCCGACGCGCAGGAGACGTTGCTTCGTGTTACGCCGATTGTGCCAAGGCTGAACGGGAGCTTGGTTGGCAAGCCCGATATGACATTGCGGATATGTGTGCAGACTCTTGGCGCTGGCAACAATCCAACCCCAACGGATATCGGGGCTGAATATCGATGCGCAGCTTGAGAAGCGCAAAATGATGGAGTCAAGATGCTCTCGCTGCTGAAAACATATTTTATGCGGTTCATGCCGCTATTCGTGGGAGCATTCACTTTTACGGTCATCCGTGTCGTATGCGAACTTGAAGTCCCGAATCTTATGAGCGATGTCATCGATACGGGTATCGTGAATGATGACATGGCTTATATCATGCAAACAGGTGGCGTTATGCTGCTTTGGGCTTTGGGCGCAGTGGTGTTCGACGTCTTAGGCAATCTGTGCGCTGCACGTTCGAGTATGGGCTTTGGACGTGATCTGCGTAGTGCTGTTTATCAGCGAGTTTCATCGTTTAGTTTGAACGAGATGGGCGAATTTGGAACATCTTCGCTGATTACGCGCACGACTAACGACATACAGCAGCTCGAGCGTTTCATTCAGATGACTATGACGCTTGCTATGATGTCGCCCATTATGCTTGTCGGATCTGCTTTTATGGCGCTTCAGAAAAGTTTCGATCTGTCGCTTATCGTGTTTATGGCAATTCCCGTTCTTATCGTTTTGACGCTTGTTGTCATGCGAATTGCCATGCCCCTGCTCAGATCGCTGCAAGAGCGCATCGACAATCTCAACCGTGTCACTCGTGAAGGCCTTACAGGTATACGGGTTGTCAGAGCCTATCGACGCGAGAGATATGAAGAGGGTCGATTTTCGAAGTCGAACAAAGACCTCGCTGAAACAAACGTGTCTGTTGCCCGCAGAGTTTCTGCACTCATGCCGCTCATCATTGTGATCTTGAACCTTGCGACGATCGTGATCGTGTGGATGGGCGCCCAGCTCGTCGATGTCGCGGGTTTTCAAGCGGGAGACCTGATGGCGCTTATTCAATACGCCATGCTTATTCTCATGTCGGTGATGATGCTTTCGGTTATCTTCATGATATGGCCGCGCGCGCAGGCTGCCGCTGAACGTATCAGTGCCGTTCTTGACTGTGAGGCATCTATAGTCGATCCGGATGAGGATGTTCGGCAAGAGGCAATCAGCCCCGGTCAGGCTCATACAGTTAGATTCGAAAATGTTAGCTTTGGATTTCCGGGCGCGGCTGAGCCTACGCTTCGCTGCGTTGATTTCGAGCTCGAAGCGGGAAAGACGTATGCGCTTATCGGGGCAACGGGCTCGGGAAAAAGCGCGCTGGTAAATCTGATAGAGCGATTCTACGACCCTACAGAGGGACGTATCCTCATCGACGGAGTCGATATCGCCACGATTCCGCAAGAAGCGCTTCGTGACCTCATCTCGTATGTTCCGCAAA
>CAYSZR010000020.1:0-31900 GCA_964435565.1 uncultured Coriobacteriaceae bacterium | reverse complement strand
TTCGCTATCCATGCAAGCTAGTTGTTGACAATAAAGAGGTTAGGCTTTGTAAACCACATCAAAACGGTTATACTGAAAATGCATGATGAGAGCTCTTGTTAAACCGCAACAGGGGAGGTCAAGTATGCCTAATCAAGAATTAACCCAAGATCAAAAGAGTATGAAGACCCTTGGCATCTGCGTGATGATTATCGCCGGAATCGATATCCTCGCAAGCATTATCACTTTCATCAAACCAAGCACTCTTGGATACCTTAACGATGCGCTTGCGAATACGGGAATAGATGTTGGCATCTTAACCACGGTCACAGTCGTTATCGTCATGATCATATGCGCCATCGAGTTCTATTGCGGTTGGGTTGCCTACAAACTGCGTGCAACCAAAGGTATCGCCGTCTTCTGCTTGATCATCGGTATGATCCTATGCATTTCGGGCCTTTCAAGCTTTTTAGACGGCTTCAATTTCAGCGATTTGACTTCGGTGGTTTCCGGTATGGTCGCAATCGTCTACTACTTCTCTTGGAAGAAGCTGCAGCCCGGCGAACAAGACAAATAACCCGTTCTTGATATAGAGCGGATGTACCAAATGCGGTACGCTTAGCGTTTCGTGTCATGGTATAACTGACCCCGAATATAAATCAGCATAGGGGCCTGTCTTGTCAAAGGCAAAAATCATAGCGGCGGCGGCTGCCTTAGTCCTCGTCGCCATCATATTTGGCGTGGGAACTGGCAACGCCAACAAGTTGCCTGTATCGTCTATATCGAGCTCCTCAGGGCTATCCCCCTTTGCGGCCGCCTCATCTTCGAGCAGTTCTTCCTCGGATGAGTCTGTGCCGAGCGAAGCAGTTTTCCAACCCATAAGCATGGTTCCAACGGGATCCTCGTTCTCTGTAACGTTTCTTGATGTAGGCCAAGGAGATGCAGCAATCATCTGCTGCGACGGCCGTTATATGATCATAGACGGAGGGCCGTCGAGCGCTTCCCAGCTCATGTATTCGTATTGCAGAGATGCGGGAATTGAAAACGTCGACTACCTCGTGGCGACCCATCCTGATACCGACCACACGGGAGGCATATCGGGCGCGCTCCAACTTGTAGATGTGGACAGGGCTTTTTGCTCAGTCACGAATGCAGACCAGAAATCGTTCAACTCGATGGTAAAGTACCTGGGAAACCAGGGCGTGGCACTGGAAGTTCCGAAAGCGGGAGACACCTTTGCACTGGGCAGTGCAAACATCCAGATAGTCGGCCCCGTCTATAACACACAAGATGGCATCACCAACGACGATTCGCTGATGTTAAGAGTCACCTATGGCTCGACATCTTTCCTCTTCACCGGCGATGCAACACAAGACGAAGAGGCGGCATCTGCCGATGCAGGCTATGACCTGGAGTCAACCGTCTTGAAAGTAGGACACCACGGCAGCGCGGCGTCATCCTCTTACAGGTTTCTTAAAGCCGTAAACCCCCAGCACTCAGTGATATCAGTTGGGAAGGCTAACGGTTATGGCCATCCCACAGAAGAAGCCCTGTCGCGTCTGAGCGATTGCGGCAGCGCGATATACCGTACCGATCTTCAAGGAGACATCACTGTCACAAGCGACGGATCAGCAGTAACGATATCGACTGAGAAGAACGCCTATGCAAACACCTCTGTATCGGCGACGGAGCAGCAGACGCAGGACCTCCAGGGAATAAGCTATATCGGCAACAAGAACTCGAAGAAGTTCCACCTGCCAACATGCAAGAATCTTCCGAAGGAATCGAACAGGGTCTACTTCGACACAAGGCAAGCCGCCGTTGACTCGGGCTACACGCCTTGCGGTAACTGTAATCCCTAGGTAATGCCTCGGTTTCCCGCCGACAAGGCGAAAACGGGCATCGAGGCGCTAGAGTCCGCTTCATGATTCAAAGTGGTATAGACGGAGTATCTTGGACACTTCGTGGCTTATACTATCCGCTTCTTAGGCACAATAAGCCACGTTCGTATACCGAACTAAAAAGGTCAGAGGCTAAAACATAGCCTCTGACCTGCTGTTTTCTGGTCGGGTGGACAGGATTCGAACCTGCGACCCCTTGACCCCCAGTCAAGTGCGCTACCAAACTGCGCCACCACCCGAATACCACGTGCCATACACGCGAGAACGTATGTTACCACAATGACCATCATGCGGCGCACTAATTTCGCGAAGAGCTGTAAGAGAACCTTTCTCAGCAGGTACGGCGCATTTCAAGCTCGGCGACTATCGCGTTACCGCGCAGGACGAAACGCGCCGCCGTCTCCACGGCATCGGGTCCGCATATCTCGACAAGCAAGCGCGCGTTAGTACGGCAATCGCATAATTCCCCGAGTTTATCCTGAACAGCCTTGGCCTCGGTATTCGTCTTGTCAGCTTCTGGCGGCAGGCAATCGGCAAACTCGCGTGTCACATAACGCAGCGCCTTCGCCTGTTTGCGCACATCATGTACCGTTTCGATTTCCGCATAGTCGAGCACGTTCATCTTGCGTTCGTATTCCGTCTGCATCTGTTGGATACATTGGGCAAGCTCGCGACGATCAAGTCCACATGCTTCAACTGAATCACGCCAGGGCATATCCTTGAGCTGCGAGACAACACGTTTAAGCTGCCTACGCGTGGTGCGCTTATTCAATTCCCGAATAAAGCCAGAACGTTCCTGGGCCCTCAATGGCTCGCACATCTGAGCCTCGGGACTTCCCTCTTCGAGCGCATCTGCAAGCATATCAAGTTCACGCAAATGCGATGTCGGGGCCTGCAGTTCTTTGAGCTGACGCATCGTCTCCTTCAATGCGCCCCGCTTGCAAAACGGATACACGAACGCCATAAGCGACCGTGCCACCCGTATCGAAATGCGATACTGATGCAGAGTCTCAGGATCATCGGGCTGAGCTAAAAGAGCCTCAACACGCTGCTCGATGTTCTCGCCCGCTTTTATGAGGCCCTTATCAAGATCGACCAAGGACTGCCAGAGCGCGACGCGGGGGGCCTGCACAAACCACTCGAGCCATGCCGACATCGCCTCCCCGTCATCATCCGCCTCTTGGATAGCAAACGACGCGATAGCACCTGTGCCCATATCTTGAGTCGTGTTGCTGAACCTACGGTAAAGCTCTTCCATAAACGGATTGTGGCCCACGGCAATCACGGTGCCCTGTGCGGCGGCGAGTTCTTCGATGAATACATCGATGGCATCTGCATAGAGCGCCTCATGCGTTTCGATTCCATCGATTCCCAAGACGCGCGCAACGACTTCGGCAGTCTGCAGCGCTCGCGTGGCAGGGCTACTCCAAATACGCACATCGTTTGAATCGAGTTCAAAGAGCAGTTTCAAGTTACAAGGATAACGCGCCTCAATGCTGCGCTTACCCGCCGCTGTAAGCTCTCGTTTCTCATCGGCAAAACCATCGCCTCGGGCTTGCGTCTTTGCATGCCGTACCAGCACCAACCTTGAAACCATCGGCTTCTCCCGCTCCTCAGAATCAATACCTGCCGTAACTATAGCATCTTGTCATCAATAAACGATGAGGAGGACCATCAGATGCAGATCCTCCTCATCGTTCACAGTGCATACATCGTGCATTTTTTTATATATCGATATCCGAGTTCGCGTCTGTAAGGGCCCGACGTACCTGTGCAAGCCGCTTGCGTGGAACCTCTATCGTGGTCCCGTCATTCAGATGTAAGACATTGCCTTCCATGGTTCTCAAATGCATGGGATTTACCGCATAGCTACGATGCACCCTGACAAGCAGGTCGCTGCGGGCATCACAGATACTCCCAATGCCTCTGCGCAACACAAGGCACTGGTCTTTGCATTTAACTTCGGCATACTGCCGATGCGCCACCACGTACACAACATCTTCAGGCATGACCCAGTGCACATCGCCTGACGTATCCCTAAACGATATCAAACGCGATTTACGTTCATGATTCAAAACAGCCTGAACATAGGCATAATTCTCACGACCCAGCCAGGTATAGAAATGCTCTCCTGGGCGACGCTTCATTGGAATCGAGACGTGCGCGTGCTTGAGCCTGATACCTTCATCGGTCGATGCCCACACGAAAGTGACCCTTTGGGTCTGAGCGCTTATCTTATTTGCCGATGGATTAGTCGAGATTAAGTATTGCGCCGTCGCGATGCAGAGCGGCCAACAGGATACCTTGACTTCAACTTCTATATTCGTACATTCAACCTGCGTATCATCAGTCTGAAAATCGGAAAGCATCTCGATGATTTCCTGACGTGATCGAGGCGATCTCTCGTCAGGCCATATGCAGGTACAATCATCCGCAAGCATACTGAAGCACCAGTCGCGTTCCCAACACCAGGCTTTTTTGATAAATCCTTTGGTCAGGAGAAGTACATCAGACGCGAGCTGCTCGTTTTTGGAACGCATCGTATTCGGCTTGTCGCTCATCTTCGCAAACGTTCCTTTCGCTCCTTGATTTTCATATGGTATCAGGAGCGTAAAAAAGCTTTTTCGTGTAACGAACGAATAGTCATTTCGTGATTACGAACGACATAACAGCAGGATATTAGCGTAGAAATGTATGTACCGGCAAACTGACTACAGCGCGTCTGGGTCTTCTCGCCTAAGCAAGAAGTGATAAATGATCAAGAAAACGGTTTCAATTGCACCAGCAATAAGGGATATATAGATAACGACTTGGGCGTACAGAAAGATGCGAGCAAGCACTGCGCATACGATTGCAAGCAACGCCACAAGCGTCGCCGCAAGAGGTACCTGGCTTTTGCCTTTGCCGGGGTCACATGACACGGCATACCCCGCCAGCGCCGTCACCAAGGCAAACAAACCAGAAAACCAGGTAAGCGATGCGATGACCGTTCCTATTTCTGCTACCTGCAATGTAAGGCTAAATCCGCACGCGCCCCCACCGATGCCAGCGATAAGCACCGATACGATACGTGTGATGATTTGCTTCTTTGATAAACGATACGTAGTTTCCATATCCACCATGGTACCAGCTTATAGCGTGAACTGCATGCCATCTTCGGCAACAGTGACTCGTCCGTCGAATCGGGCGGCGTATTTACGGATTTCCTCTATCTCATCTACACCGGAATCGCACATGTGCGGAGCAAGATGCGTTAAATAGACATGCCCCGCTCCCAAAAGATCAAGACCTTCGCTCACCGTCTGTTTCGCATTATGATGCGTTCTCGCGGCTCCGTGATCCTCCCAAAACGTCGAATCCATAACCAGATTATCGACGCCTTTGAGTATGTCTATCACTTCGGGCTTCAAATCCGCTGTATCAGGAGCGTAAAACGTTCTGCGTCCTGCAGGCGTCGTCATAAGATATCCATACGTACCTGGAGCATGGTTAAGCGGCAGAGCTTGGATTGCAAGACCGTCGACCATGCGCGTCTCATATGCGTCGATCGCATCCAATTCAAAGCAATCGTCCATATACGAAAACTCCTTGAACGCCTCGCCTAACGCGTATTCGCTCCCATGAAACGGCAAGACGCCATCCATGAACAGGCGCACGTAATACTCGAGCTCGCCAAAACCACCCATATGGTCGAAATGGGCATGAGTCAGAAAAACCTCATCGATAACGTCGACGTTTTCGCGTATAAGCTGATGACGAATATCAGGCGGCGTATCCACTAACGTCACACCATGGCCGCGCAATACCGCGCCCGTGCAGCCACGTCTTTTCGACGGATCCTTGCGGGCAGCTTCGCACGCTGGACAATGACAGAAAAAGGCCGGAACGCCACAGCCCGAACTCGTCCCCAGAAACGTGAAGGTACGCTCGATAGGCTTCGAACGAAACGGTATGGGGCCACACGCATCACGATCAGGACACAGATTGCATTCGTTGATAAATTCCACATCTACATCATCCCAGCTACAGCGCTCGAAACCACAGCTCAGGTAAAACGGCTCGATTTCCCCGCGTGCAACCAGAAAGAGATCCGGATGTTTTTTTAGCGCGTCGTTGAGTAGGGCACGACCCACACCCTTGCCCTGCACCGCGTCGAATACCACCACAGGGCGAACATTCCACGATCCATTATCGGCTTGCTCCAAGCGAATAGCGCCGTACATGGTGTTATCAGGGGTGCATGCGACGCGCACGTTCGTTGGGTCGTCCAAATCGCCAAAGCCCTCGGATGCGAACAGATACCGAAGGAGTTCCATGTCTTCAGGCACGCAATCGCGTATACGCCACTCCGGAGCGATCATTGCGGCATCCCTTTCTCGAAACGTCCAAAGCTCCCGCGCTGTCCCATAAGCAAAACGGGCTTAGGCACAAGCTTATCGTGCTCATCTAGCGTACCACGGGTAACCGCAACAAGCGTACGCCCAATGAAAAGCTCGTGATCTCCATAGATATGCCTTTCCTCGAGTTCGCATTCTATCCAGGAAACCGCCTGTTCGATACGCGGCGCGTCAACGCACGTTGCCTCGCCTACCGTAAGCCCCGCCTCGGCGTAACGGCTTTCGACCCCCTGCTTCTTTCCGCAGATCGCAGCGATACGTTTGGCTTCGTCAGTGGCTCCCAATACATTGATTACAAAGCATCCCGATTCCGCCATCGCCTGAGCCGTAGACCCAGCAGGCCTAATTGCGACCGCAATAAGCGAAGGTTCGTGCGAAATCGGCATCGCCCAAGCAATGGTAGCGACCCGGTCACCCATATCCGACCTTGGAGAACGTGCCGAAATCAAAGTGACGGTTGTGGGAATGAGCAGTGTGGCAATCTCGCTTCCCTGAAGCTCGACGAATTCTTCCATTGCCCCTCCTCGTCAGAACGACCACCAGGCGCGACATGCGTCGCGCCGTACCAACTGTTTACATAATCGGCGGTACATAAATCTTCATACGCGACTGCGGAATCGCGCGCTTAGCCAGTTCCTTGCATCCTTCGACTATGGTATCGATTCGATTGACCGGCACGCCCATATACATCATATCTTCGCCAATATCGCTCGAAGCGCGTCCGCCATAACAGCCGAAGCTGATATTAGGCTCGTCATTCATAAGTGGAAGAAGCGTTGCCTCGACACACTGGGCATTGAATCCCGATGCATGGAAGTCATGGCGATGTCCATCAAAATACGACATGCTCATCGAAAGCCACATCATCTGTTCTGGAGTTCCGGTAAATACAACGACTTCGGGATGACGTGTGCATTTTCCAAGCGGCTGCACGAGCGTCGCCCGCTTCGAATTGGGGGGCAGCGTCGGACGCTCACCTACCATCTTGGCGGCAGCTTGTGCATCTACAACCTTGTGGAACAACACGTAGATCTCACCAGTTGCAAGCTTTTCGGGCACGCCTGTCATACCAAAAATCGAGGTACCGTCGGGGCACGCATGGCAATGCGGTGGCATAAGAATAGACGCGCCGCGGCGTGCAGCATTCATACTCTGACAATATCTGAGCTTTTCGGTGGGCATGGGCACATCGGGAAGTAGTTCATCGATATCAATCAGGCCGACCGCAACGGGATGCCAGCGCAAGTCGAGTGCTTCCATGATGGCCTTTTCAGCTAAGGCGTAATGTGCCTGTTCATCCTTTGAAATAGGTTCAGCACGTGGCTCGTCTTTATACGGATCGAATGCCGCCGTATCCGTCAGCGCCTTGATGGTAATGGCGCGTTGGGGACATTGTCCCGAACAGGTCGTGCAGCCGACGCATGCTTCCATGTTGACGGCGACGGGTTTGCCATCCTGCCCGACTTCAAGGCAATACTGCGGACAGAACGCGACGCACAGACCGCATGCCACGCAGCGGTCCTGATCATGCATGAATTGATACTCAGCGCCCATGCGCCACTCCTCTCGAACATTTGCAATCAAAGGCTACCTTTAATTGCAAATGGCCTTTTCTTGCAAACGGGCCGGTCAGCAAACGTTATGCAGTCGGGCCAGTGCCCCACATCTCATAGATGCGCTCGCCAGCCGAATTCGTCATCTGATAACTACAAAACGGAATCACTCGACCATCTTTCATTGCAACGGTCATGGAACACTCGCGCATGCGCTCAACGGTCATCGTCATCGCGTCCATGTAGTTCATGATGATTACGCTGACCCCCCGGTTAAGATCGATTCCCTTTTTAAATAAGATATCTGGCAATACCGATCCTTGCGGCGATGCTGGGTCGAAATATTCCAGATACTCCTCGTTCGTCAGCCCGCGCGTCGCAGGAAGATAGCCGCCGTCTTCGGCAGCGATAAGAAACGTGCCGGTATCGCACAGCGGATCAGAACAGCCCAAGGGCATGATATCTTCTGGCTTGATGCGCCCGTTCGTCTGCTCCTCTAATGCAAAAATGGTATCGCCAGCCGTATAGGGCGCATATTCGGACGGCTCGAAACGTCCCGAGGTAAATGCGGGTTGCAAGGCAACGCCGATGACGACATCCGAATTCCTCCAAGCAAAATCGATAACCTCGCCTATACGATCGTCGTTGACGCCCTTGACGATAGTCATGCAAAGAACCATCTGAATTCCGACTTCTCGACAATTCTGGATAGCCGCTAGCTTATCAGCAAGCATCGCCCCGTTTCCGCATATCTCCTCATACGGATCCTCATCAATGCCATCAAAGGAAAGATAGATACCCGTGATACCAGCATCGACAAGATCTTGCAGGTACTTTTTTGAACGTCCGATAACGATGCCATTGGTATTTATCTCTATGCCATAAAACCCATGGCGGCGTGCACACATGACGATCTCATCCAGATCGGGGCGAATCGTGGGCTCGCCACCGGTAATCTGCAAGCCTGTTTCAGGACCCACCTTTTCGGCAAGCGTGGTGATAAGGCCCTCGATCTCATCATATGAGATGCCATCGCTTGGAAAATCTGCGCTCATGAAGCAGACCGGGCACTTTGCATTACAACGACGCGTGACCTCGATTTCAACGAGCGTGCCCCGACGCAAGTGACGCTTGCACAGCCCGCATGATTTGGGACACTCGTCGGTTATGGAATACTCGCGCCACATAGGTGCCGTGGGATCGACCTTCATCGATCGCAACCAAGTGTAGTGCTTTGCGTCTGGCCAAACATAGGTAACGGTCTCGCCGTGCTCTGGGCACGTGCGCGACATCCAGACCTTTCCATCCGCGTCAGCGTACACATCGGCGGGCAGTTGTTTAAGGCAGTGCGGGCAAAGCGCATGAACCTTGTGAATAAGAGAGGTACTTGTCATAGCTTCCTACAGGTGTCCTTCGGTTTCCTCGGGCTCGTGCGCAGGCGCAGCGGCACCGTCTTCTTCGACATCGTCAAGATATTGACGAGGGTCGTGATTCTCGTTTGGCGGCGCAACAGGACGCAATCCGATAAAGTCCGCCCATTCGATAACGCGCTTGGGAACATAGATTCCCGTCTGGAACTTTGCCGCTGTCTCAAGAGCACGGGCACATGACAGGCAATGCGCCAGGTCCTCGGGCTCGTCAACATCGGCGACTGGGGACAGATACGCATTGGGGATATCTTTTTCGACAAGCTTTTCAACATAGCCGTCCAAAGCAGGACGACCGGTCATGTTGTAGTAAATACCCTGATGGTTGATAGGCGTATCGAAATTAAACCCAACTAGTGACGTGCCGCATTCCTGGCAAGGGGCCTGCACAAAACCCGGCGTTCCCAAGACCTCGTTGAAGTAGATGAGCCACTGAAACGCCTGCGTGACATGCGCGCGTGGAAGCGTCGGAATATCCGCACCAATAGAAACGATGGCCTCGTAGCCCAAATCGAAGATATATTGGAAGGCGCCATCGAAGTGGTCATCGAATGTTGCACCCTTATCAGACATATAGTTGATAGGACGCGGCCATTGGCCAACTTCTTCAATGGTGCTTTTCATAAGTTCGACGTTCTTTTCCGGCGTCGTCGAAATAAAAAGGTCGTAGCTGCGTTCGGGAGCGCCCGGGGCTGATTCAAGCTCGGCGCGGTTGATCGCCTCGAGATCGTCCATGCACCACATCGCAAGTTCCGTGACATCCCACAAGCTACGTTTGAAGAACTGAGCAGCTTGTTCTTGCGTGAAAGCGCCCCCACGCTCGACGGTCAGGCGCGTCTTCACCAAGCCGGGAACAGGTGGCTTCGAGAAGATGAGGATCGCGTACTTCTTCTTCATGCTTATTACTCCTTCTTTCTGATACGGCAAGGAATGCCGTTATATATCCACGTTCCGATAAGCGGCTCTGGCGCACAATCGACCGTACCGCGGGTTAGCAGATTGATATTCGATTTAAGACAATCCGAAAAATCGGGCGTATCTTGGACTGATTCAGGGTACCACCATCCATACTCGGCAGAAGCGACACCGTCAAGCATATTCGTGATATGCACATACTGGAGCACCTCAACGTCTGGCGTGTCCTGTCGTGAGATGAGGCAGGCGTCACCTTGAGCAAGCCCGAGGCTCTGCGCTGTAGCCATAGACATCTCGACCGTTGGCTGCGGATGACGTGCGCGCATCGAAGGTACCTCGAAATACGAAGATGCCCAATATGGCTGCTTGCGCGCACCGGTAATAAGCGTGACGCATCCCGGTTCGTGGTTTACCGCCTCGTGCACGCCAGGCACAGGCGTGAAATGCGCGACAAGATCGCTCCCCTGACGTTGCAGAAACGGAATCGCGAGTTCGATTTTGCCGCTTTCAGTTGCAAATCCTTGCGGCTTGCCCGTCTGGGAATCTGGAAGGAGATGCTTGTAATAGCGCGTCGATGCAGCGCAGATGCCTGTTTGCGTGAATTCTTCCCAGCTCATGCCTGTCGGCGCAATAGTACGTTCAAGCTCTTCGGTCAGATTGCGCGCAGGCCACAAGGATGCATCGCAGCCCATCTTGAGCGCAAGCTCACGCAGAATCGCATAATCCTCTTTACGGTCGAACTGTGGCTCGACGGCTGCAGGTCCGCCATAACAATAATCGGAAACGCCCCCCATCGCTTGAAAACAGGGGTGCTCGACCGCCGCCGCAGCGGGCAAGATATAGTCAGCCATGAGCGCGGTCGGGGTCTTGACGAATTCCATGACCACGATAAGCTCCATTGCCTGCAATGCCTGCATAACCAGCTGCGTATCGGCATAGGTGACCAACGGATTTGCTCCATCGACGATGAGCGCGCTCACGCGATAAGGCTCACCGGTAATCGCCGCATTCCAAACGCGAACGGGCAAGACGCTCGTCAAATAGCGCATGGGCAGATGCCTGCCCAACTTGGCCGTGCGTTCATCTGCAAGCTTCCAACCAGCAAAGCTCTGTATACCACAATCTGGCTCATTGAGCCCATGCGCGCGCGCATCAGAGGAAAGCAGCGTGCTGTTCTCAAGCTCGAGTTCAGACATGAAGCGCGGTGCCTCGTTGATAGCGCAGGCTCCGGGCACATCGACATTGCCGGTAAGTGCCCGCAACGCCGCGATAACACGATGCAGCGGCGCGGTATTAGGACCAATCTGATCCACGCCGCGCCCCGAGAGCAAGCCGGCTGGAGGGTTTGTCGCATAGAGACGTGCAGCGCTGCGAATATCGTCTGCGGCAACGTGGGTTATAGCCGCGGCCTCGTCTATCGTATGCTCGAATGCAGCCTCTTTGAATTCGTCAAATCCATAACACCACGTCTCGACAAACTCGCGGTCATATAGATTTTCCTCGATGATGACGCGCGCGAAAGCATAGGCAAGCACAAGGTCCGTACCCGGATAAGGAGCAAGATGCAACGTCGCTTTCGCCGCCGTCATGGAAAGACGTGTGTCGATGACGATCAACTTGCCACCCTTGCGCGCGTAATCTGCGATAGCGTGCCAGAAGAGCGAGTTATCTGATTCGGCCGGATTCGTGCCCCAAAGCATGAGACAGCCCGTAAGATCGGGGCGAAAATCACATTCGATGGACCAGCCATAGGTCATCGTGTCCATCCATATACGCGGGTTCCAACAGATGGGACCTATGCCCATAGCATTGGGGCTATCAATAAAGCTCATGAATCGATGCAGCGGCCAATAGACGGCGTGCGGCCCGCCGATGGCGCTAGCCACCGTCCAAGGTCCATGCTTGTCGATAAGCGCCTGAAGACGATGCGCAATATCATCAAGCGCATCTTCCCAGCTCACACGCTCGAACTTTCCGCTCCCCCGCTCGCCTACACGGCGAAGCGGATAGTTGACGCGCGTATCTTCGTCATAGAGCTTCTCAAGGTTGAGCTTCCAGCGCGGGCAACGTGCGGCGATATTGATATCGTACGGGTATCGCGTGGCATCAGGCGTGAAGTCAGTCACGCGGCCGTCTTCGACGGTCGCTTCAAATGCGCATAGATAGCCACAGTAATGGCAATTGGTTTTACGAATCTCTGTAGTCATGAAGATTGATTCTACAGCACAACGCCGTACCAGCAAGCCTATTCCAACGCGAATTCTTCGCCTGAGCAAAGCTCCTCGTAGGCGGGGTCCGCAAAAAGCCCATCGACGCCCGCATAGACCTCGTTCCAATCGACCGAATAATCGAAGAGCTGCTCCAGATAATGTTGAACGGGAACGCTTCCGGTACCACGTTGCAACGAATTCACGCATGAGAAGCACGTCGAGAGAACACGATCGGCACCTGATGCATCGATTTCAGCAAGCCGCTGATTTCGTCGATAGGTGCAATAGTCCGGTGCGTACATGCTCACCATGCCACCGCCGCCACAACAGAGGCAATCGCGTTTCTCGTGTTTCATACTCTTGAGCTCAGCATTTTCGAATAAAGAACGCGCAGCCGTGCCAAATGCACCCGTGTCACGATCGTAACAGGCATCGTGAAACGAAACCGCTTGCGTAGTAGCACTTGTTTTGCCCTGTTCCACCAAAACATCCGGAAGCAGCTTGATATCGATACCGCTGCCTTCGAGCAGCTCAGGGAGTAAATGATTGCAATGCGGGCACGAAACGATCAGGTGCTCGATCTTCCGCTCTTGTATATATGCAAGAGCGCGCTTGCGATACGCTTCGTATTCATCGAAAAAGCCCACATCGTAAAATGATGCGCCGCAACATATGAAAAGCGTATAGGCCGCAATGCCCTGGTCATGCAACCACATCGATATTTTTGAGGTGAGGCCAGGCGAATAGGCGAAAAGCGCGCATCCCGGGAAAAACGCCGTATGGTCGGCATCGCCCCCCAGATCAGGCACGCCGCAGCTATGTATGATTGCGGTGATATCGCCCTCGTTACGCGCCTTGAGCGCAGAGAAAAGGTTGTATTTCAGGTCCGTGCGAAATTTTCGATAGTTCGCCTTGAGCTCTGGATGTTTTTGAAGACCCAAAGCGCGCAGGGGCTTAGTCGCATCTGCCGCATGCAGGTGTGCAGGACACTTGATTGTACAATGGTTGCATAATGCGCAGGTAAAGGGAAAATACTCCCAGGTTTCCTCTCCCTTAAGCAATGATTCGCAGATTTCGCCCAAATTTGGCTCATCGTTACCATAGTTGCCGCAGCTCGCCGTTGTGCATAGACCACAGCGTATGCATGATTCGGCAAATTCCTGAACAGCTGTGCGCGGATCTATCATGACAAACCCCTTCTCTCTTCTAATTGCATCATGATACGCCAGGTCTTCTACTTCAGCACCCACTTAATCTTTATTAGATGAATGCAACAAAAAGGACCCCGGGAAAACCCGGGGTCCTTGAATGCCTTGCATAAGCACGTCGATTATTCGGCGGCTTTCGCAGCAGGAGCGTCAAAGGTCACCGTATTGGTGCCAGGAGCGACCTCAGTCCAGTACTCCCTGCCTTCTTCCCAATAATCCATGAAGTCAGCATGAGCCTGTGGAAGGCGAGAATAATACTTGAGCTCGCCAGGGGTAACGCGACGCTGATAGCTCCAGACAATCATGAAGCGAAGCAGGCAGCCGCCCATCAAGGCGATGATCTGCGAAGCATACCCGCCCACATTACCAACGTTGAGCAGGAATGGGACAACCAGACCGCAAAAGACCATCAGGAACCAGAAGTACCCAGCCCAAGAGCCGCGGACCCAGCGATTGGCATGGGACTTGGCGGTTTCATTGGAAGCGCAGAACTGAAGCATGACGAACAGCAGCAAAACGGTAAGCTCAAGAACGATGAGCCCGGCATCCGCGACGTGCAGGAAATGCTTCATTTCCTCTGTCAGAAGACCCGCTTGAGGCGTTGCCATAGAGACGAACAGCCACTCGGCCGGGAAAGGCCATACGCCAACGCACATGCTGAGCAGTGCAGCGCCGGTGGAAAGACCGGAGACCATGAACAGCACGGGGAGCGCGGGGGTATTCCAGAACGGACGTGACTTCATGCTCGAGAGCAGAACGCCCGTATAGATCGTAACGCACAGACCGAAAATGCCGGCAATCGCCAGACAGAAGGCCGCAAAGCCCTCGTATGGGATGATAGGCAGAATCTGGAACCAAGTGATCTCCCACAAAATGAAGAGAACACCGAAGATCATCGAAATGGAGAGAAACACGGCGCCCCATTTGATAACAGACGTCCTCGTCACGAATGCACGATAGAAGAGCCAGGGCTGGCCAAGCTCGAAGACGAGCAGGCCGGTGCCGATGCCCAAGATAAGAAACGCAATGAAGACGCCCCATACCAGCGCACCAGAGGTGAGCATGGACGGGAAAACGATCAACCCGAGCACTGCGGCACTCGCCATCATGCCGCCGCCCAAGCCGCCCAGGAAGAGGTAGAGGGCGATAGGCCAAATCCAAAACTGTTTCATTTAAGCCGTACCTCCTAGGTCAGGAATGTAATAAACCATCGGCTCGGTGCCAAGTTCAGGGTACACGCGATCGGTGTAGTACGAGTTAACGAGCTTGGAGACCTCGCTGTTGGGGTCGTCCAGATCACCAAAGGTACGAGCCTTCTGGTGACAGGTCTGGACGCAGAAGGGCTGCTCGCCCTCGCGCACGCGGTCCTTGCAGAACGTGCATTTGCGGATAAAGCCCTCGTGCTCGTTCATATCGCGAGCGCCATAGGGGCAGGCATTTGCGCAGACTTTGCAGCCCATGCACTGCGAAGGCTCAACCCAGACGATACCGTCGTCATCCTGACGAGAGGCACCGGTCGGACAAGCGGGCACGCAAGCGGGATGCTCGCAGTGCATGCAGATAAGCGGCGTAAAGGTCATATGAACATTAGGCCAGACGCCTTCTGCACCGTTTTGAACCACGGGATTGTAAATAATGTCAATGGGCAGCTCATTCCAGGTGCGGCATGCGATAGTGCATGACGAGCAACCAATGCAACGACGCTGATCCATAACCATAGCGTAACGGGTCATTCCAGTCCTCCTCCCTTACAGAGTCACTTCGACGGTCGGGTCTTCCATGCTGTAGTGTTTGCCCGTAGCAGCGTCCACGAGCGTATTGGTTGCAGCATCATAGGCGCGCATCGTGAACTTGTCGTAGTACACGTTGGTTGCGCGATCGATGAGCCAACCAGAATTGGGGTCATACTCATAGCCGGTCTCAGGATGCTTTGCAACACCTGCGATGGGATCCCAGACAAGCATCTCAGGAACCTCAAACGGGGCCGCCGGAGCGTCAACGGGCTGCATCGAGAAATCGTACCAAGCATTGCCAGCCTCATCGACCAGATAGTTAGCCTCGCCTTGCTGCACGAAGCGATAGCCGGTGCCAGCCTGATAATACACATTAGTGGCAGGGTCGATCATCCAACCGCTGTCCTTATCGAAATAGCGACCAGCCGCATCATAGGCACGCAGCTCGACGGCATTCCACGTAGTACCTGCGGGCAGTTCGAAATCGGGCTGAGGACCATCGCTGGCCTGCATCGAGAAGTCATAGTAAGTGCCAGCGGCTTCATCGAGCAGGAAATCGCCATTGAAGGAAACATACTTATAGCCCGTGCCCAACTGATAGAAGGCGCCCGTTGCGTCGTCGACCAGCCAGCCACTTGCAGGATCATAGCGACGACCCTGTTCATCAAAGCAGGCACGCTTGCGGTAATCCCACGTAACACCTGCGGGAACCTCAAAATCAGGCTCAACGAACTTCGGCTCCGCAAATTCGAGTGCCATCTTCTGCTCGCTCGGCATCGCATGGATACCAGCGCCTTCTGTCGCGAAGGCAGAGCCGGGGATGGAGAACTTGCAATCTTCCTCGGTAAACTGATAGTCGAGGTCCGTGCATTTATACACCTTGCACATCAGACCACGATTTGCCCAGCAACCAGTCAGCGGATCGCAGTGCTCGTCATCGACAGAGGTCAAAACGTTCGTGTCGGACTCGAGGCAGCCAAACGGCTGAGGGCCTTCAACGCTACGCTCGGGGAACCACCAGCCACGCTGGGTGTAGACCGCGCGCGGGTCGATGCTCTGCTCGACGTTGGCGCGCATCTTGATGCGACCACGACGGGTCTCGATCCAGCACCAGTCGCCATGCTCGATATCAAGCTTCCCAGCAAGTTCGGGATGGATGGTGAAGTAAGGATCCGGCTTGATGTAGCGGATGATGGGATTGTTGAAGTGCTCAGAATGGTGGAACGGCATGAAGCCGCCGCCCGTCGTAAGAACGATGGGGTATTCTGCTGCAACCTCGGGGTCGTCAGTCTCGTTTTCTGCGGGCCCGATATACTGCGGGAAGCCCGGCAGACCAAACTCCTCGAAAACGGAGCTCTTGAGCTCGACTTTGCCCGATGCCGTGCAGAACTGACCCTTATTGAGGTACTTCTGATACTGCAGCGGCGGATAGTACATACGATAACGCTCAACAAAGTCATCGAAGCTCGAGATAGGCAGGTTGAGCGGCGAAAGAACGTGGAAATACGCATCTTCCAGCTCGGCCCAAGGCCAATCTTCCTGCGTCTGACCGCAGGCCAGACCAAGATCACGCCAGATATTGTAATCGGTCTTGCGCTCGTACAGCGGCTGGATAGCACGCTGGGAGGCGACGATGGAATCCGTTACACCATAGTTAGTGTGAATAACCGGACGCTCCATAGCACCGGCAACCGGCAAGACAAAATCTGCCTGCAGTGCCGTCGGAGTCATGTGATATTCAAGAACAACCATGAACTCAACCTGTTTGCAGGCCTCGTAAACCATTTTCGCGTCGCCATAGGACGAAAGCGGATTGGTGCCGCTGACCAGAAGGGCGCGAACGGGATACGGATCGCCGGTGAGAATTGCCTTGAAGACGCTCGGGCCATGAGCCTCGCACATCCACTCGGCAGTAAACGCTTTGCCCCATTTGTCCCTGGAAATCTGGGAAAGGCGCTCATAGCCGGGCCATGAGGTCATCTTGTACTTATCGGAGCCAATCTGGACTTTCTTCATGTCGTCGGGCAGACGATCGTTGGCTTCCATTTCCTCGTCGGTAACATATGCAGCAGGACCGGGCATACCGTCGCCACCGGGGCAATCAAGATTGCCGCAAATAGCGCGCAGAATCGAGCGAGCGTGCATACCGGCACCAGCAGTGCGGCCCAGCTGGTCCCACGTGCAGCCCCACTGGATATTGCCAGGACGATTGGTCGCATACATGCGAGCAGCCTGACGGATAAGCTCGGGGTCGAGCCAGGTGAGCGGAGAGGCCCACTCGGGGGTATACGGCTCAATGTAATCACGCAGGTCGTCAAAACCCTCGCACCACTCGTCAGTGAAGTCCATGTCATAGATGAACTCGTTCATGATGACATTGATCATTGCCAGCGAAAGTGCCGTATCAGAACCTGGACGCAGCGGCAGCCACAGGTCGGCATGCGCGGCAGTCTCGGAATAACGGGGATCGACAACGATGAGCTTCATGCCGTTATTGCGCTGAAAATCGCTATAACCATGCATACCGGGCATCGCGGACGCACCGGGGTTAAAGCCCCACAGGATGACGCACTTAGACGCACCAAGATCAGTCTCGAAAGGAGACCAGCCATTCACAGCCGTTTCGACCATGAACGTCGGAATCCAGCACAGAAGCGCGTTGTGGAATCCATTGGGCGTGCCAAACATATTGAGGAATCGACGACGTGCCCAGTCGTCAGTACGCAGCGTACCTGCTGCAGCGGCAACTGCCTGAGCACCGCTTTCCTCTTTGATCTGGCTCAGCTTAGCGCCAATTTCAGTAAGAGCCTGGTCCCATGAGACACGCTCCCACTTGTTCTCGCCTTTCTTACCGGCACGTTTGAGCGGGTAATTGATGCGAGACGGGTTGTCCACAAACGTAAATGCCTGATTGCCGCGCGTGCACAGGCCACCTGCATTGGTGGGATGGTCCGGGTCGCCCTCGGCGTAAACGAGCTTCCCGTCCTTGACGTAAGCCAGAACACCGCAGTTCTGATGGCAGAAATAGCAGGCTGACTTTTTGACTTCGACACCAAAAGCGTCTTTTTCATCCACCCAGTTCGTCGACGAATAGTCTCTCTTCACTCTGCCCCTCCTTCAATCTCTCTTTCCGCATGCTTGCATTACTCTGCTTCCGCAGACCATGCTGGTATGCGGAACACTTCTCGCGAGGATACTGCAACCCCCGCTTGATAGCATCATTCCCCCCGTGCTATTCCCAAAAAACCACTTGAGAATTCCGTGCGTTGAGAATGGTGTCAAAACCTCTGTATTAAAGCACGTGAGACAGCATCTGTGAAGCAAAGTTGGGCTCAGATTCGGCATACGCGCACATTTATTTGAGGAATGATCGCTCTTTTTCTCTCATACTCACGGGGTGAATTGCAAAGAGGGGAACAGGCATGCCGCCCATTCCCCTCTTCTTTTTAGAAATACGCCTTCTCTCGAACCGTCAGCTCTCAGATGGCTTCCACTTTATCAGCAATCGCTGCGAGCCAATCGCCTTCGATGTCTTCGACATGACCAGCATCGACTTCAGTTGAGATATTTGAATCCATGGGCACACGCGCCCATGCTTCGATGCCTTTTGCAGTTGCAATGGCCTCGACCTCTGACTTGCCGAAGATTTCATGACGCCCGCCACAATCAGGGCACTCGTAATATGACATGTTCTCGACCAGGCCAAGGACGGGTACGTTCATATGCTCGGCCATGCGAATAGCTTTCTCGACGATCATATTGACGAGCACCTGCGGAGCCGTTGCGATGACAACGCCCTTAAGCGGGAACTGTTGGAACACCGTCATGGGGATGTCACCCGTTCCCGGAGGCATATCGACAATCAAGAAGTCGAGCTCGCCCCAGTTGATATCGCTATAGAACTGCGTGAGGATGTTATTGAGAATAGGACCACGCCAAAGAAACGGCGTCGCTTCATCAGCGGTGAGCATATTGGTTGAAACGACTTCGATTCCGGTCTTGGTGACAGCAGGACGCAACATGCCCGCATCATCAACCGCAGGCGGCTCGTGAACGCCGAAGGAACGAGGAATCGACGGACCAGTTATATCACCGTCGAGAATGCCGACGGAATAACCACGGCGCCGCAATTCGCATGCAAGCAGAGCAGCAGTCAAAGACTTGCCCACCCCACCTTTGCCGCTGGCTACCGCAACGACGTTTTTAATCTTCGTGCCCTCGTGCAGCGGCAACGTCTGCGGGGCCGTACGCTCTGAACATGCGCCATCGCCGCATGTCGAGCAGTTGGAATTGCATTCTGCCACGTTCTTCTCCTTCATCTAACGCCTGTATACGCCTGGTTATGCTCGATAGTCGCGAGCTAATATCCACAGGATATAGTTGCGTCTTTGATTCTCCAAGGCATGCCCATGGTAAATCAAGCAGCGATACTCGGAGCAAACGCTTAGGTAACAAATGAGACAAAAGGTCGCAGCCTGCATCTCATCGACCCCGTTTTTTCGAAAAGGCCGTCTCTGAAGACAAAGAAGCGCCCCGCAAAGGGCGCTTAAAAGATGCAATGGAGGCGACGACCGGATTCGAACCGGTGGTGAGGGCTTTGCAGGCCCCTGCCTTACCACTTGGCCACGTCGCCATTAACAGTCCTGAGTAAAAGAGCCGACTATAAGGTCGGCTCTTGACTAGGCTTGGAGCGGAAGACGGGACTCGAACCCGCGACCCCAACCTTGGCAAGGTTGTGCTCTACCAACTGAGCCACTTCCGCGCGCAAGGCGATATTCTAGAGAAAACTTCTATAAAGCGCAAGTCGCATCTGGCAAAAAAATTTCTTGCGATGCTGCGTCGTTCTGTTAGACTACCTCCTTGCGGGCGTTTGGCGCAGCGGGAGCGCGCTTCCCTGACACGGAAGAGGCCACTGGTTCGATCCCAGTAACGCCCACCAGTAAAAATATCCCCTATCAGCAAAAAACGCTGATAGGGGTTTTTATTTCTGGGCCACACGGATATGTCGACAGCACCTGCACGTTTTCCCCAAAAGCACCCCTGACTACAAAATCTATTGTGCTCTTCGAACGACGATATACGAAAAGTCCAAAACGAACCAACCATTGCAACTCACACTATAAAAAAACGGGCCCGGCGGGAAAGCCGGGTCCGTATTCCTCTTTGGTGGCCCTACCAGGATTCGAACCTGGAGCCTGTCGATTATGAGTCGATCGCGCTAACCGTTGCGCCATAGGGCCGATTGACGGCATTATACACGTCGAAAGCCATTAGTCCTCAAGATAATCCTTTAGTTTGCTGCTACGGCTCGGATGACGGAGCTTAGCAAGCGTCTTGCTTTCGATCTGCCTGATTCGCTCGCGGGTTACACCGAATTCCCGACCGACTTCTTCGAGCGTGCGCGGATGACCGTCTTTAAGGCCGAATCTGAGCTCGATTACCTTGCGCTCCCGTTCTGCAAGACCGTCGAGGACTTTCTGAAGCTGCTCTTGCAGCATAGAGAATCCCGCGGCGTCATCGGGACGCACCGCCTCGTGGTCTTCGATAAAATCGCCAAGCTGGGAATCTTCTTCTTCACCAATAGGCGTCTCAAGGCTCACTGGTTCCTGGTTGATTTTCTGAATCTCGCGCACACGTTCTGCAGTCATATCCATCTTCTCGCCTATTTCCTCAGGAGATGGCTCACGGCCAAGTTCCTGAAGCAACTGGCGCTGAATACGGACGAGCTTGTTGATCGTCTCGACCATGTGCACCGGAATTCGAATAGTACGTGCCTGATCGGCAATAGCGCGCGTAATCGCCTGACGAATCCACCAGGTCGCATATGTCGAGAATTTAAAGCCCTTGGTGTAGTCGAATTTCTCCGCTGCACGAATCACGCCCAGATTACCTTCTTGGATAAGGTCGAGAAAAAGCATGCCACGGCCTACATAGCGTTTTGCAATGGAGACGACAAGGCGCAAGTTTGCCTCGATAAGCTGATCTTTCGCATCCAGGCCAACCTGTTCGACACGCGTGAGGCGTCGACGATCGCGTCTCGTCAACTCTACGCCCTCGTCTTCAGCGCGCTCGATCTCTTCAGTCGCCTTAAGGCCTGCTTCAATCTTCATGGCCAAGTCGACTTCTTCAGAAGCAGTGAGCAAGTCGACTTTACCGATCTCTTTCAGATACATACGTACGGGATCGCCTGTGAGCATGGCAACAGAGCTTGCCTCGACACGCGCTTTACGTGCTTCTGCGCGACGCTTCTTGGCATCAGAGGGCTTCTCTTCGCTCTCTGAGAGAGCGGTCCCAGCCTTCATGGCTTCGGCTTTTTCTGCCTCGACAGCATCTTCTGCCTGCTTGATGCTCAAGACTTCGCTTGGCGCGCCAAGCTCATCCTCGGGAATGCCTTCCATAATATCGTCGTCGCTCATGTTCGGGTCGATATCGTCTTCTTCAGAACCGACGTCTTTCATGCTCACGCCCGTAAGCTTCACGCCATTAGCGACAAGATAATCAAAGGCAGCACCCATCTGCTTATCAGAAAGGTCATCTTCGGCAAAGGTGTCTTCGACAACGTTGCGGTCAAGCTTCTTGCCCGCTTCTTTAACGATTTCGTCAAGCCTGGCTATCAGGTCGTTATCAAGAACTCCCTCTTCAGCCTCCGCTTTCTTAACAGCCGCCGATTTAGCAGGTGCCTTTGCAGCGGCTTTCTTGGCAGTTGGCTTCTTCGCTTTGGGCTTAGAGGCTTCTTCTTCGGCAGCCTGATCCTTGGCCTTCTTGCTGGTGGTAGTCTTTTCCACGTCTACCCCTTCTCTACTCACTCGAATCATCGGGCGTGTTGTTGCGCAATCTCACAAGTTCCTTTTGCATTGATACCGTTTGTTCGAAGAGCCTGTCGAGCTCTTCTGCGGAAAGTCCACTTTCCCCACGCATACGTGCCTTCGCATCGCGAATGCGTCGCTCCAGACCTCGTTCTCGCAGCATGCGCATCATGAGACGAGCCTGAAACAGCTTCTCCTCGCCATCCTCCGTTTCAACCATCGCCTGAGCCAGTAACGTCGAGGCATCTGGACAGGCTACCTGAACTGCTGCAAGTGCCTGAGCTGGCGACGAGCCATGATCGAGCGCCAAAAGCGCATCAGCCATATCCTCTGTCGACTGATCCCCCCAGTCAATGCGAGCCAGGTCCTTCTCGATATGGTCGAGAAGGTGCGCGTCGGTAACGACGAGCGCGATAAGCGCACGCTCTGTCCGAGCCGACTTTTGGTCCGCCTCGATAATCTGTTCAGCTATGGTGTGTACCGTATCCACTCGAGGCTCTGAGACGGCCTGTTCGTTCTGATGGCGGGCAGCCATAGGGGCCTTAGTCTCTTTGAGAGCCTTGAAGACAGCAGTATACTCCACATTCAATCTGTCGGCGATAAGATTGACGTAATCAGTTGCGGTCACAGAATCCCTGATGGGATACAGAATTTGCAGCGCCTCGGTCATGGCGCGCGCCTTATGTTCAGGTCGACGCAAATCATATCGATCGATACAACGATTGATCGAAAAACTCAGGAGCGGTTCCGAGTGCGCAATGACATCGCGCAGCGCGTCTACGCCGGCCGAGCCGATATATTCAGCGGGGTCCTTGGAATCAGGGAGCACAGCGACGCGCAGGTCGATTGGGTCACGTCGACTTTCCGCCGCCGATTGCCAATCGATAAACTCGCTCGCACGATCAGCGGCCTTTTGGCCAGCAGCATCGCCATCGAACAGATAGACGATCCGCGTAGCGAAACGGCTGAGCATTTTCACGTGCTGCGCGGTCAATGCGGTGCCAAGCGTCGCAACGACATTGGTGACTCCACCTTCATGCAAGGCGATAACGTCGGTATAGCCTTCGACGACAATAGCCTCGCCGCTTGAGACTATCGAGTTTTTCGCAACATCGATGCCGAACATATTGGACGACTTGTGAAAGACGGGAGTCTCCGACGTGTTCAGATACTTAGGCTCTCCCTTGCCAATGACACGACCGCCAAAGGCGATCGTCCGCCCCTGCAGGTCGTGCACGGGAAACATGACCCGTTCATAGAATCGATCGGTCATCCGCCCGCTTGCTTGCACATATGCAAGATTTGCGCCCACAAGTTCGTCACGCGAATAACCCTTGTCTTTAAGATATGCAACGAGCTTGCCATGACCCGGGGCATAGCCTAGATTCCATCTTTTTGCGCAATCGGTGCCAAAACCGCGTCCATGCAAATACGAACGCGCCGATGACGGGCCGCTTTCGCGCGAACGCATAAGCTGTATGTGGAAGAACTCCTCGGCCTCACCGCAAGCCTGCATCATACGGTCGCGCTGGCTACGCGGAACGCCGCTGCCATCGACCTCGGTTATTTCGATATTTGCCCGGTCAGCCAGCGCCCGAACGGCCTCAGGAAATTCGAGATTCTCGCTTTCCATAAGATAGCCGAAGACGTCGCCACCCTTGCCGCAGCCAAAACAATGCCAGTTCTGCAAGTCCGGATCTATCTTGAACGATGGTGTTTTCTCGTTATGGAACGGACAGCAGCCCCAAAACAACCGTCCCTTCTGCTTCAAAACGATACGTTCGCCCACCAGAGCCACCAAGTCGGTCGCCTCGCGCACGCGGCGGACATCGTCTTCAGATATACGCGCCAAGGCTATTCGCCTCCTAGATGTTCTCGGACCCAATCGATATTGCCCATCACGGTTTCGATGAGCTCGTCATTCGACTTGAACACACGCGGTTCTCTCAACCACGCTTCGAACCCAATGGCGACCTCTTTACCGTATAGATCGCCTTCGTAATCAAGCAGATGAGCTTCAACCGGAGCTGTCGCATCAGCAAAACTCTTTGCCAACCCGACATTGATCGCCGCAGGAAAACGCTTCCCGTCGACAAACGCGTACGCTCCGTACACGCCCTCTTTAGGCAGCATCGTCTCGCACATCGAAAGGTCGAGGTTTGCCGTCGCAAATCCAAAGTCGCTACCCGCACCGCGCCCATGCACGACCGTGCCGCATACACCGTGGGCACGCCCCGCAAGAAGACGTTTGGCCTCTGCAGCCCGACCTTCGCGCAGCTCAGCGCGAATACGCGTTGCTGAAATCGTTTTTCCTGACTCTTCGACAAGGTCACAGGGCACGCATGCGCAGTCATGTGCATCAGCCCATCGCGCAATATCGGCGATTGTCCCCGCCGCCCGTGCTCCAAAACGAAATCCAGCGCCCGTAAAAACAGCACGCGGGCGAGCAACCGCCCCCAGAAAATCGAGAAACTGACGCGGCTCCACAGCAAACATTTCGGGCGTAGCCGGCAGACTCAAAACACCGCCATCGGCCTGAGCTGCAATCATGTCCAAACGCATCGCATTGGAAAGCAGCTTGCCAAACGTCGCGCTATTAGGATGGAACACCTCATCGGGATCACGGTCGAACGTCACCGCCACAAGCGGGATATCAAGCATGCGGGCTTCTTGTCTCGCCTGCGCGAAAAGGGCCCGATGGCCGATATGCAGACCGTCGAACACGCCGATGGCGATTACCACATCACCAAGCGACGGACGCTCGTCCGCGAATGGACTGCACTGCATGATTTTGCTCTGCTCAGCCAACCCCAACGGCTCCTCCTGGAATCACCGTCGCCGGCTTCAGAGCCCCCGCAACATAACTGTATACAGCAAGCAATTTCTTTTCGTGAACGCATGAAACCATATCGCCCGTAACCGGTTCAACAGCATCGAGCATGCGCCCGTTCTCGACACTTTTTACCTGCTGTTCGTCAAGTTCGACTACAGGAAAGCCTAAAAGGCAGGCAGGATCGCACCATGCAGGCTGCAGGCCTGCATGCACACGCGTTTCAAGCTCTTCGAGCGTGGAGGCATGATCGATCGTCATATCGGCAACAGCCGTACGCCGCAGTGCACCCAGATGCGCGCCTGACCCCAAATATGCACCTATATCACGCGCAAGCGCCCTGATATAAGTGCCCTTGCTCACGTGAAAACGTACATCCCAAAACGGGAGCTCGCACTCGAGCCTTCCTCCGGCCCCATCGTTCAAATCGACGCTCTGCACGCCTTGTCCGAGCAAGCACGCCTCGAATACCGTGATGTTGCGCTGTTCAAGCTCTATGAGCTTGCCTTCGCGCGCCGCCTTATAAGCAGTGACGCCATTCTTCTTTATTGCAGAATATGCAGGCGGAAGCTGTTTAAGCGGCCCCGTAAACTGAGCAAGTACCTCTGCTGGATTGATATCGGCTAAAGCTGCAGGCTTTGAATTCAAAACACGACCTTGGGCGTCGTCAGTATCAGTTGCAATGCCAAAGACGATACGTGCATCGTATTTTTTGTCATGACCGATCAGGTAATCGGAAAGCCGCGTCGCCGCACCAACGCCCACGAGCATGAGTCCCGTTGCAGCAGGATCAAGCGTGCCTGCATGCCCCACGCGTCGCTCACCGGTAATACGCCGCACGCGATCGACAACATCATGCGAGGTCATTCCATACGGTTTATCAATAGCCAAAACACCGCACAGACCGCTGGTGCCGCGCTTCATTGCATGTCCCCGGTAATCTTATGAAACGCTGTTGTTTCAGTTACCTCGGCATCGGTTGTCACAGCAGCCCGCGGGCGTCTCGCAAACGATTCGCTCAGCAAACGCAAAACAGTCGAACGGGCCTCGTCGAGCCCGCCTTGAATCGTAAAACCAGCAGCCGCCCTATGCCCGCCGCCATTCATCTTGATGGCAATCGCGGCCACATCGCGATCGGTTTTAGAGCGAATGGAGCCTCGAACGATCGGCCCTTGCTCGCGAAGCATGACAGCAACTTCGATGCCGTCAAGCTGGCGTATGAGGTCGATGAGTGAATCTCCATCGTCCTTGGTTGCCCCGAGGTTCTTAAAATCTGCCTCGCAAACCCAGGAAATAACCGCCCTGCCACCAAAAACGACTTCGATACGACGCATGACCAGCGCGTTAAGCTGAATTGCCGCCAGGCTCTTGCGCTGATAGACATAGCGTGAGATCTCTGAAGGGGATGCGCCCGAACCCGCCATATCGGCAGCAGCGCGCAACGCGGCGGGATTCGTATTCTGAAATTGGAAACGACCCGTATCGGTCACGAGCGCGGTATAGCAGCATGTCGCGATTTCCGGTGTCAGACGGACGCCGGACTGATCGAGGAAATCCCATACGAGCATACCGGCCGCGGCCGCAGAATCATCGACGAAACCAACATCCGCAAAGCTTGCCGTGCCCTGATGGTGATCGATAGCGAGTGTTTTCTTCGCCCGTTTGAAAACATGCTCCCCATCGCCCGAACGTTGGATACTTGGGACATCGACCGAAATGAAGACATCGGGGTCCATATGGTATTCACAAGCGGGCGTAAGATCTTCATAGGCGCTAAGGAAATCGTACAATTTGGGGAGCTCGCGCGTCGCGAGCAGCGGTGTCACGGTAAATCCACAAGTACGTAAGCCTATCGTGAGCGCAAGCGCGCTGCCCAGGCAATCGCCATCCGGATTCACGTGCCCGCAAATGGCGATGGTATGCTCGCCCTTCAGCAGTTTTATTCCTTCAGAGTAATCGATTTTACCCATGCTGCCCTCTATCATCCGATGACGGGTACAACGCGCAGCGTCATATCCGCCATCGGCTCAGTTTTCATGCCGGTCGTCTTCACTCAATAGTGTCGCTATGCGTTCGGCCGCGTCGACCGAACGGTCGATGCGAAATCTCAGCTCGGGCGTCACACGCCAGCCCAGGTTCTTGCCGACAAGCGAACGGATGCGTCCTTGAGCCGCCTCAAGACCTTCCATCACCTCTGCATAGCGATTCGCATCAGCGCTAATATAGACATCCGCAACCTCACGGTCCTTCGAGACCTCAACATCGGTCACGGTAACCATTTCAAGACGCGGGTCTGCAATCTGCAGAAGCAAGACATTCGCAATCTTTCCCCGCAGTTCTTCGTTTATCCGACGTGATGAGGTGGTCTGCTTCATAGCCTTATTCCTTACGGGCGACTTGCTCGATGCGATAGCCCTCGATCACGTCGCCTTCCTTGACGTCCTGGAAGCCTTCTATGCCAATGCCGCATTCCGTGCCAGCGCGAACCGAAGACACATCGTCACGATAATGGCGCATAGACATGATAACGCCGTCATGAACGATAACGCCATCGCGCACGATACGCACATGATCGGTCTTGGCGATTTCGCCTTCGGTAACAATGCAGCCCGCAATAACGCCGACCTTAGGCATCTTGAAGGTTTCACGCACATCAGCCGAACCCGTATCGACCTCGACCTCTTCAGGAGCCAGCAAGCCGACACGTGCAGCGTTGATATCCTCGATAGCCTGATAGATAACACGGTACAGACGAATATCGACCTTTTCGCGTTCCGCTGCCTGACGCACGCCGGTCTGCGGACGAACGCCGTAACCGATAATGATGGCGTCGGATGCTGCCGCAAAGTTCACGTCGGTTTCGGTAACACCGCCAACTGCGGCATGGATGACGTTGATGCGAACTTCAGATTGATCCATCTTGTCCAAAGCGCCACGCAACGCCTCGATAGAGCCCTGCGTGTCTGCCTTGACGATAAGGTTGAGCTCGGCGAGCTTGTCTGCCTCGATACGCGCGAACAGGTCGTCCAAGCTGACGTGGCGCGGCGCTTCTTGCGCGGCAAGGCGCTGCTTGAGCTCACGCTCAGCCGCAAGGCTACGAGCCTCAGACTCGTTTTCGAAAACGGCGAACTCATCGCCGGCGCTTGGCACGGCAGACAGACCCAAGATCTCAACAGGATCTGCAGGCTTCGCCTCTTTCACGGAATTGCCTTTTGGATCGACCAACGCGCGCACATGTCCAAAGCACACGCCCGCAACAAGCGGATCGCCCACGTGCAAAGTGCCACGCTGGACGATAACGGTCGCAACAGGGCCCCGGCCTTTATCGAGATTTGCCTCGATAACGAAACCGCTTGCCGTGGTGTCGGGATTAGCCTTGAGTTCAAGCACTTCAGCTTGAAGGATGATCGTTTCGAGCAGCTCGTCGATATTGAGATTCTGCCGCGCAGAGACCTCGACGAACATATTGCTACCGCCCCATTCTTCAGGAACGACGCCACGCTCGGCAAGCTCGGTCTTGACACGTTCCGGGTTCGCGCCCGGTTTGTCTATCTTGTTGATGGCAACGACGATGGGGACGTTTGCTGCGTTGGCGTGATCGATTGCCTCAATCGTCTGCGGCATAACGCCGTCGTCTGCAGCGACGACCAAG
Organism: uncultured Coriobacteriaceae bacterium; assembly: GCA_964435565.1. Taxonomy (GTDB): domain Bacteria; phylum Actinomycetota; class Coriobacteriia; order Coriobacteriales; family QAMH01; genus QAMH01. The sequence goes on along the minus strand of CAYSZR010000020.1, from coordinate 3,289 downwards.
ACGATGATGTCAGTGACCTGAGCACCACGAGCGCGCATTGCGGTAAACGCCTCATGGCCAGGAGTGTCAACGAAGGTGATCTGATGGCCGTTGATCCACACGACGGATGCACCGATCGCCTGCGTGATACCGCCGGCTTCCGTCTGTTGGACGCCCGAATGGCGAATTGCGTCAAGCAACGAGGTCTTGCCATGATCAACATGTCCCATAACAGTGACCACAGGCGGACGGGATTTCAGGTCCTTCTCGTCATCGAAGAACGTGAACGACATCTCCTCTTCAGGAGAGACGATCTTTATCTCACGACCCAGGTCACCCGCAATGAGCTCGACGAGGTCATCGCTCATGGATTGCGTAAGCGTAAGCGGTGTCCCCAGAAGGAAGAGCCTTTTCACGACTTCGTTGCCAGGAACCTCAAGCGCATCAGCCAACTCGCCCACGGTAACGCCACTGGTCACCTGAACGACGCCGATGGGAACGCCCGTCATCTCAGCCTGACGCTGCGCCTCTTCCTCGGCCTTCTTTGCGGCCTCGGCAGCACGACGTTCTTTACGCTTCTTACGACGGCCCGTCGACTGCTTTTCTGCCTCTGCCACAACGGCACGCGCCTCTTCTAGCACCTTATCGCGCTGCAGCTGCTCGACTGCCTGCGCCATCTGGCGATAGCGATCGTCTTCGGATTCGGAATCAACCTCGACCTGTCGTTTGCCCTTTTTCTTTTTCTTGGTGCTCTTATCACGATGAGCGGGCTCTTCTTCATGGGCTTCTTCAGCAGCGGGCTTTTCTGGCTCCTGCTTCGGTTTCGGCACTTGAACTGCAGCTTCCTGCTGTTCCTTTTTCTCCTGCGTAAGGCGGTCGTTTTCAGCAGCGATCTGCGAAAGCAGGTTGTCGAATACCGATGAGCGCGACGCGCTCTTCTTCGACGCGCCCTGCGCATCGCCTTCCTGCCCCGCATCGGTGTCGCTTTCCTCGACTTCACGTGTTGCGTGCTCTTTTTGACGACGCTTGATCTCTGCTTCGGCAGCCTGTCGGTGTTCTTCTTCGAGCTGCTTGCGGTTCTCTTTAGCGTGCGCCGCTTTGTCGGCTGCTTCACGTTTCGCGTCATCTTCGATTTGCTTGGCACGTTCCTGCAGCTCGGGGCTGAGTTCCTTGCGAATCTTATCGACATATGCGTCGACCAGCGTGGACGCGTGGTTCTTTACGGGGATCTTCATCTCCCTGAGCTTCTCGACAAGCTCTTTGGAAGTAATCCCGAACTCCTTGGCGAGTTCATGTACGCGCATTCCTGCCATGTATCCTAGTCACCTACCCCTATCGCTGCTCTTGATGCTCATGCACAAAAGCGCTGAATTCGGCTTCAAGCCGTTCGTACTCTTCGTTTCCCACTTTAGTTCGCAGCCGTCCATCGAGCAGATGCTTGGCTCGCGCTTTATCAAAACATTCTTTATCGGCGCATATATAGGCTCCGCGTCCGGCACTTTTGCCGCTCGCATCAAATGCGATGTCCCCTTCGGGCGTGCGCACGAACCGGACAAGCGAGCGCTTGTCCGAACTCGTATTGCATGCGATGCAGGTGCGTATGGAAGCCTTTTTTGCCATTAGATGAGCAGATCTCCCTCATCGTTTGCGCTCTCGTCCTCGGTTTCCTCGTCCGCGTGTATTCCGCAGAAGCGCAGGCCGGGACGAGCATGGTTACGGCAACGCACACCATCGGCACTGACATGCTCGCAACGCATATCAGTCAATTCCTCGGTATCTTCGTCATCTTCATCGATAAGCGATCCCATAGACGCGAGCGAACCGCCATCAGCGGCGACCAGGCTCGATGACTTGATATCGATATGCCATCCCGTAAGACGCGCCGCAAGACGGGCGTTCTGACCTTCCTTGCCAATAGCCAGGGAAAGCTGATCATCAGGAACGATGACGGTGGCATAGTGCGTGTCCTCGTTAATGATAACGTTGGATACCTTCGCAGGAGAAAGCGCATTGGCGACAAAGGTCACCGGATTCTCGTTCCACTGAATGACATCGATACGCTCACCGCGCAACTCGCCTACGACCATGCGAATACGGCTGCCCTTGGGTCCGACACATGCGCCGACCGGATCGAGATTTGATTCGCGGGAATGAACGGCGATCTTGGAGCGAGCGCCTGCTTCACGCGCGATGCTCTTGATCTCGACCACGCCATCATAGATTTCAGGCACTTCGAGTTCGAGCAAACGACGGATAAGGTCAGGATGCGTGCGGCTTACGATGATGCTCGGACGGTTACCGCCATCACGCGTGCGCGTTGCGCCCTGCGTCTGCTGGCTTGGATCGCGCACATCGATAATAAGCGCTTTGATACGTTGGTTATGCTGGTAGTACTCGTTTGCCGGCTTCTCGTTGCGCTCATTCTCATTGCGGCGTTTGTCGAAGTGAGGAAGCTCGGCCTCGACGCCATCGCGAATCTTGATGATGGTGAAGTCGGGGGTGGTCTGAAGCACCGTACCGGTGATGAGCTCGCCTTTACGATCGGCAAATTCCTTGTGGATGCTCGCACGGGCGGCATCACGAACGATTTCGTTGATGACGCGCTTGGCGTTTTGCGCAGCGATACGCGAGACATTGTCAGGCGTTACATCTCGCGGCTCGTAGTCTTCGTACTCTCCGGTCTCGGGGTCTTCTTCGCCGATGCCAACCATCTCATATACGAAGATGCGCCCGCTTTCGCGGTCGATGGTTACCTGCGCGTCCCATTCGAGACCCAAGATTCCCTTATAGCTGCGCGCAAGATCCTGCTCGAGTCTCTCGAGCACGACGAGTTCGTCGATATTACGTTCCTTTGCAAGATCGGATAATGCGCTGATCAGATCTGACGACATATTGCCTCCCTATTTAGTTGTCCTGTTCAACGACATCGTTCTCGTCGTCGAAATTGCGGCCGGAGAAATCTATACGGCCAATAATGTGTGCCTTCTTTATGTGATCGAGCGATATGCGCTCGGTAGTACCGTCTTCCAATTGCAAAACGAGATTGTCGCCGTCGAGCCCCTGTGACATGCCCGTGCACTTGCTGCAGGCAGAACCGGGCTTGAGAAAGACAACCGTCTTCTCTCCCGCGAAGCGCTCGAAATCGCCCCGCTTACGCAAGGGACGATCGATGCCCGGTGAAGAGACCTCGAGGTCATACGACCCCTGGAACGGATCGAGCTCCTCGATGCGTGCGTCAACCCACTCTTGTGCAGCGACCAGCTCATCGAGCGTGATACCGCCCGACAACGTGTCGAGAAAGACGCGCAGG
>CAYSZR010000019.1:10308-33190 GCA_964435565.1 uncultured Coriobacteriaceae bacterium | reverse complement strand
CTTTTTTGATAAAAGTACGCAGGTTGGCGCAAGCTTTACTATTACAACGGTCGACGGAACGGGCAGGTACACAATCATCAAAGATGATTCCGCTATATTCAGTGCTCTCATATCGGGAAAGACGCTTCGGCTCTTTGAACTTGACAGCAGTAACAAACCAGTTGCCGACGGCGATCTTAACGGTAGTTATAAGGTAAGTTATGCGTATTCGGACAATGCGGGTATAAGCATCTCTTCCATCACCAACACCGTTTTCAGCAACTATATCGGCGAATTCAAGAGCACATCCAATGGTGTTATCGGTGCCGACAAATCCATCTTTGGCACCGTTGATGCCCAGCAATATGTGGGTCAGGAGCCGACGCTTACCAATGAGGGTCTGAACATCGGCTCTGATTTCCGCATCAACAACTATAAGTCGACTGATGGATTCACCTATATCCCCACGCTGAAATCCGATATCCATGCCGACCTTGTAAACGCATCGGCGCTTTCTGCATCTCTTGCAAATGCGAAAAACGGGACAACTACGCAAACCGGTGGGTTGAATGTTATCAATCTCACGTCAACGGTGGGCACGCTTACAGAGGACCTTACGGCCGCTGGTTTTTCGCTTGGTAGTGAAAGTGGCAAGCACTATGTTATTGACGGCCTCGTAAACAATAATGAATACTTGCTGGTGAACATCGATGTGACCGGTCGTAATTCCTATACTATCAACGGCCAAGGCGTCTGGTACGACGGCTTGAATCCTCAAGGTGAGAATGGATATTCGACAATCGGCTCTCATGTGATCTATAACTTGGTTACGCATGATGGCTCCGGCGCTTATTCAACATATACTGGAAGTGTCAAGATTGGCGACTGGTCTGCGGGTTTGCTTCTTGCACCTGGCGCGAACGTCGATCAAACCTCTGCTTATTGGACAGGTGAGATTATCGCCGACACGCTTTCCCATGCGGGAAGCGAAATCCACAAGAAGACGATTACAAAATCTGATGGACGCGAGGCGAGCGTCGCGGTAACCAATACCGTGCAAATCGGCGATCCCACGGGTTCGTTGCAGCTTGCGGGCACCAAGACTTTGGCTGGACGCTCCCTGACGGATAGCGATAACTTCACATATGTTGTGAAGGAAGGCGACACGACAGTCTCGACTGGCACGTCAGGCACGAATGGGAAGATTACCTATACCGATATTAGCTATACGAAAGATCAGATAGGGGACCATACTTATACTGTTAGCGAGGTCATCCCAGATGATGCGATCGCTTACGATGAATCGGGCGCTGCTATTTTCGTCTTGGACTCTGACAAAACGGGAAGCGGAACGAGCCTTACCTATTCGAGCTACAGTGCGCTCGACGCGACTCAGAAGGCCAAGTACTCCGTTAAATCCTGGAAATACAACGCTGTCACCTATGATACGAATACCTATACCTTTACGGCGAAGGTGACTGATACTGGCAGTGGTACGCTCAAGGTGGAAACCACAGGGAATAATCCTGCGAAACTTGACTTCACCAACACCTATGGTTCTTCTGTCAGCGTGCAGATCAAGGCATTCAAGAAGCTTTCGGGGACCACGCTTGTAGCTGGTGCATTTACATTCCAGCTTAAAGATGCCAAAGGCAATGTGGTTCGTGAAGCAACGAACGATGCTGACGGCAATATCGTGTTTGACACCATTATATATTCTGCTGCGGATCTTGAAGCAGCTGTAACGAACGGCACCGCTACCAAAAACAGCGATGGAACCTATACATTCAATTACACGATTTCTGAAGTAAACGGTGGCAGTAAAATCGATGGCGTGACTTATGATGATGCTGTCAAGAAGGTGACGGTTACGGTCACCAATCAGGGTAATGACTCGCTGTCTGCCAAGGTCGTCTATGAGCCTGAAAGTGCGACCACGACCAATGTGTTCGATTATGATGGGGACACAAACGTTGCTTCGAAAAATATCAATACGGGCCACACGTTGAAATTCAATGGCGGCAGCGGATCCAACCCTATTAATACGTGGACCGGCCAGCATAATGGTGTGAGGTCTGGTATTGTCAACAAAACGCTGACCAATGGATATCCGACGCTTTCCTCTACTGGCGAAAGCCTCGCGTATCTGTTTAATGCTCAGACGGCGGGTGTCACCAAGTCTGCTTTATCCGCGCAAAATCTATACAACTATAATACGTCGACTGGTTATTACAGCTTTAACAGCGCAAATGACTATGCGTACCTAGTCAATGGTGACTTCATGAAGCTGGGTCACCCCGCTAAAGCATCGAACGGTAACTTCATGCCGTTTAACCGTGAGGGTACTACGGGCGATTATCATTTCGGCCTTGAGACTTCGACGGCATTTACGATGCCTGAAGGCGGCCAGGTCAATGGTAAAGATATGACGTATTCTTTTACGGGAGACGATGATGTATGGGTCTTCGTCGACGACGTTCTCGTGCTCGATCTTGGCGGTATACACGACACCTACGGCGGAACAATCAACTTCAATTCTGGTGCCGTGACTTATGGATCAGGGGCAAAGGGCATTAATTCCACCCTTGCCGCCTTGTTCAATGCCGCTGGGTCAAATTGGGACGCCACTGCGGGCAAGACGCATACGCTCAGCATATTCTATTTTGAGCGCAGCAAGAACGAATCCAACTTCTCGGCTGAGTTCAATCTGGCGAGCGTTGCCACCTTCGGAAACACCTATGAGGCTACGGGCACGGCGCAGCTTACGGCGAAGAAGACTTTCAATAACGCGACGGTCAAGACGCCGGCTCTGTCATCGTTCGAATTCCAACTGAAAGATCGCAACGGCGACGTGCTGCAGACGAAGAAAGCTGCCGCAGATGGCACCGTGACCTTTGAAGCGATGAGCTATGCGGTTGCCGGTGACTACGAGTACACCATCTCTGAGGTCATTCCAAACGGAGCTGCGTACAGCCAAGACGGCAAGACTGCGACGTATAAGGGCATTACCTACGATGCAACGCCGCATGCCGTGTCGGTGACCATGACCGATAACGGAAAGGGCACTTTGCAGCCCACGTACACGTACGCAGACGGAACAGGCGCTACCATAACCAATACGTATACCGCCGCCGGTTCGGTCACTTTTGCAGGCACAAAGTCGATTGATACGCGCTCTCTAAAAGACGGCGATAACTTCACATATACCGTGAAGGAGGGTGACAAGACTGTTGCGACTGGCACCAGCGGGAAAGATGGCACTATTTCCTTTACCGATATCACCTACGGTATTAAGGATGTGGGAACGCATACATACACCGTTACCGAGGATGATACGTCAGTTGATGGTATCGCTAAAGATGGCAGGTCTTATACTGTTACCGTGACCGTTGCTGATAAGGGCGATGGCACGCTTACGGTAACGAAGTCCGACAATGCGACAAAGCTCAATTTCGTTAACACCCATGCCGCCTCTGGTTCTCTGCATCTTTCGGGCACCAAGTCGATGACGGGCCGCGATCTTGCAGAAGGCGATACCTTCACATATACCGTGACTGAAAATGGCACGACCGTATCCACGGGCACGAGCGGGAAAGATGGCACTATTTCCTTTACCGATATCACCTACGGTATTAAGGACGTGGGCACGCACACATACACCGTCACCGAAAACTCATACGACGCTAAAGGCGTCAAGAGCTCTTCGCAGAGTTATACCGTTGAGGTCAATGTCTCTGATAACGGCAGCAGTACGCTTGCCGTGGATGTGTCTGACAACGCGACCAAGCTCGACTTCACGAACACCTATGCTGCCACGGGCGCGCTGGTCCTTAGCGGCAAGAAGACCCTCAATGCCCAGACGCTCACCGAGGGCACCGCGAAGCTTTTCAACTACGTGGTCGTCGATGAGAATAATAATGTTGTGTCAAATGGCACGACAAGCGCCGATGGCACTATTTCCTTTACCGATATCACCTACGGTATTAAGGACGTGGGCACGCACACCTACACCGTGCGCGAGCTCATCCCTGCTGGTTCTGTCGAGACGGAGCCAGGCTCCAATATCTGGAGATTGGGCACGTATCTGTATGACGGCACTAACTACAGCCTGAATGTCAGCGTGACCGATAACGGCGATGGCACGCTCAAGGTGGAAACTACAGGGAATGACCCTGCGAAACTCGACTTCACCAATACCTATGAGGCTAGTGGCAATGTCGTTCTGACGGCTGTGAAGAGCTACAAAGGCAGCGAGATGGCTGGCGGCGACTTCAGCTTTACGTTGAAAGACGACGGTGGCACGACGTTGCAGACCAAGAAAAACGACAAGGATGGTCAGGTTACCTTCGATCCCATCAACTACACGCAAGATGACATCGGCAAGACCTTTACGTATACGATTGCCGAGGTCAATGATGGCAAGGGCGGCGTAGCCTATGATTCAAGGGTCAAGACCGTGAAGGTCACGGTCTCTGATGCTGGCGACGGCAAGCTCAAAGCTACCATCACCGATGACAGCGATAAGACCGACTTTACGAATACCTACACTGCTACGGGTTCGATCACCTTTGCTGGCACTAAGAAACTCGAAGGCCGTAAGTTGGCTGATGGCGATATCTTCACCTTTGACATCGTCGAGAACGGCAAGGTAATCGCCACGGCTACCAGCGATGCGACTGGCAAGATCGACTATCCGACCATCACGTATATTAAGAATGCCGAAGTCAACGACGCTGGCGAGCATGCCTATACCGTGACCGAGAGAACCGCTAATGTTGCAGGCATCACGACCTCTACGCAGAGCTATGCTGTGAACGTGTCAGTTACTGACAGTGGCTCTGGCACGCTCATGGTGACGACTTCTGGCGACGTCGATTCGTCCAAGCTCGACTTCACGAACATCTATAAAGCCACCGGCTCTATAGTCCTGACCGGTCAAAAGACGCTTGAGGGCAGGGTTCTTACCGCAGACGACAACTTTACGTACACGGTCAAAGAAAACGGTGTACGGGTTGCTACCGGCATAAGCGATGCTACGGGCAAAATCACGTATACCAAGATTGACTATAGCCTTGATAATCTTGGCACGCATACTTACACCATTACTGAGGACGTTCCGGATGGGGCAACGCGCAACGCTGATGGCACCTTCACTTATAAGGGTGTCACCTATGACAACAGCACTCAGACGGTTACCGTGACCGTTGCAGATAATGGCGACGGCACGCTTTCGATCACGCCGTCTTATGATACGAAACTGGGCACGCAGAGTGCAGCGGGCACTCAGGAACAAGGAACTACCCAAGCTGCTTCTGCACACGGTCTGACCAAGACCGCGACTAATCTCGATGGCAATTATCAGTCCGATGTGACGCTCTCATTCGGCGCGGCAAATAATCAAGAGCAAGACGGCCAGAAGACCGACGTCGTCTTCGTCGTGGATGCGTCTCTTTCGCAGAACAGCACGGCTACTAAAGCTATGCAAAGCTATATCGATGCGGTTGATGACAATCCCGATGTCAATATCGGCATCGTCTATTTCTATGCGAAGGCCAAGGTCTACCGCCAACTTGACGGGACGATTATTTCGAGCAACCATCCGGATACATATACACATCGGGGCACGAATCTCCCGTCCGGTATTTTGATGGCCAAGAGCATGCTTGACGCTGATACGTCAGTGGCTGCTGCAAACAAGAACATGGTGATACTGAGCGATGGTGACACCTGGGTTTATCAGCAAAATAACGAACTTGCGCTGAACACGGAAGCTATGAAGACCACGGGCGAGACGGTTATCCCACAGGTGAGCACTGCGTCGGGGGCTATACCGTATTCTGGCCCCAAGACCTATGCGTATAAGTATTTCAAGAGCAATATCGAACCCACGAGCTATGAGGCACCTGCAGACTGGGATACCTTCTTCAGCCAAGTCGCCTCCCTTATCGCCGCTGATGATGCATCGGATGCGACCAAGACCTATGAGACGGAATGGAGCTGGGATCCGAACAATAACTATCCTGGCGAAGCAGCTATATCTGAAGACCAGCTCTCGCAGCATGCGGTATCTTCGGACAGGTCGCTTTACTACTCGATGCTCGATTACCGCGCGGTTCAAGCGGCTGGCTATAATGCCTATGCGGTTGATGTGAACAACGGGGTCTATAATCGTCCTTATGGTTATTCGTTCATGCGTTATCTAAACGGCGGGACGCTTCTAAGTACGGCCGATTTGGCATCGGGTTCATCCATTACCGGCCCCTCGACGATTCTGAATGGCAGCTCGGTTGTCGACACGATGGGCAGTGGCTCTGATAACGGCGGCTATGACATGGACTTTGTCAATAGCATTGATACGACCGATGTCCTCCTTAACGGCGCCAAGCTTGAAAAGCAGGTCAATACCGATGGCAGTTTCTCGTTCTTCGGAAACCTCGCAGGAACACGCAGCGAGCTTTTCAAGCTGACGTATACGCCAGGTGAAAACGATGGGTACAAACTTGATATTCTGACTACCCTTTCCGGTACCGACAAAGTGCAGGTGAAGTACCGTGAGCAGCTGGCTAATCCGCAAACTGCATCGGGAGAATATGGCGCATATGACGCCGATGGGTCAGAAAGCCTTTCGGGTTTGCAGACCAACGCATCCGCGACGCTGAATCCGGTGGGTGGCACGGCGCAAGTCTTTAGCAAGCCTACCGTGAACTACGTTGCCTGTGGGTTCACCAATACCTACGACGCCACCGGTACGGTCACCTTCGCGGGCACCAAGTCGATGACGGGCCGCGACCTGAAAGCGGGCGATACCTTCACGTATTCCGTGACCGAAAACGGCACGACCGTGTCAACGGGCACGAGCGGGGAAGATGGGATTATTTCCTTTACCGATATCACCTACGGTATCAAGGATGTGGGCACGCATACCTATATCGTGACCGAAAACGATACCTCTGTTGCTGGCGTGGCTAAGGACAGAGCCTCGTATGAGGTCACCGTGACCGTTGCCGATAACGGCGATGGCACGCTCAGCATTACAAAGTCCGAGAATGCTTCGGCGCTCGACTTCACCAATAACTACACAGCTACCGGGTCGGTTACCTTCGCGGGTACCAAGTCGATGACGGGCCGCGATCTGACGAATAACGACAAGTACACCTTCAATATCGTCGAGACCAATGTCGCGGCGGGCAAGACGGCCTATGAGGCTCAATGCTCGAACACGGGTTCAACGATTGATTATCCGACCATCAAATACACGCTGGCGGATGTCGGCGTCCATACGTATAAGGTCACAGAGGCATCCTATAGCGCCGCCGGCGTTACGAGCAGCACTGCATCGTACGATGTGGTGGTTGAGGTTACCGATAACGGCGATGGCACGCTTGCCGCGAAGGCGTCTGACAACGCGGCAAATCTCAATTTCACGAATGCCTACCAGACATCTGCCAGCATTGCAATTAACGGCAGCAAGGCAATGGTTGGTAGGGACTTCACGACAGGCGACACGTTCACCTTCGATTTGACGGCTGACGGCAACGCGCCGCTGCCCGCCATCACGTCGGTGACCGTTGATCCCGCAAGCGGCCAGAGCGTCTCCTTTGCATTTGACACGATCAACTATACGCAGGCCGATAAGGACGCCTATTACACCTATCATGTTTCCGAGCGCTTGAGCACGGTCGCTGCGGTTGCGAGAGACACGGACGTGAAGGACGTCGTCGTGCACGTGACTGATGACGGTCAGGGCAAATTGACGGCCGCGATTGTGAACGATGAGGCGCATGTAAGCGATGAGGTCAAGTTCACCAACAGGTATGCGGCCACCGGCTCGATCGACTTCGCGGGCACCAAGACCGTAGAGAACCGCTCCTTCAGCGCGGACGATTCGATCGAATTCACTGTGAGCGGCCAAGAGGGCGCTCCGATGCCTGCTCGCACCACGCAGACTATTAAACCCGCTGCGGGCACGAACATCGCGCCCGTCAGCTTCGGCACGCTGAGCTTTACGCAGGAAGACATTGGCAAGAGCTATACGTACACCGTTGCCGAGAAGGCGACGATGGCGGGCGTCAGCGCCGATCCCAAGTACACGACAGTCACCGTGAGCGTCGCTGACTCGAAGAACCACAATGGGAACCTCGTGGTGACCGTTGACGGGGCGGCTGCGGCGGGCGGCGCGTTCGGCTTCGTGAACACTTACGACACGAACGGCACGACCAATCTGACCGGCACGAAGGCCATTTCGGGCCGCGCATTCCACGAAGGCGACAGCGCCACGTTCACCGTGACGGCGGCTGACGGAACGCCGATGCCGCTCAACAGGACCGTGACGATTGACCCGACGAGCGGCACGAGCGCGAACGTCGATTTCGGCGCCATCGAATACAAGCGTGCCGATGCCGGCAAGACATACACGTACACGGTCACCGAGACGCTCAACAACATGAGCGGCACCTCGACGGCCGTCGAGCAGACCGTGACTGTTACCGTTAGCGATGACGGCGATGGCACGCTGGCGATCAGCAAGTCGTCTAACGACGGCGAGAACTTCAAGCTCACCAACACGTATGCCGCCACCGGTTCGGTTACCTTCGCGGGCACCAAGTCGATGACGGGCCGCGATCTGAAAGCGGACGACATCTATAGCTTCAGTATCGTCGAGACCAATGTCGCGCAGGGCAAGATAGGCTACTCTGCCTCTGTCTCGAACGACGCGGCCGGCAAGATCTCCTATCCGGCCATTGAATACACGCTGGCGGATGTGGGTACGCATACGTACGTTGTGACCGAAAACAATACCTCCGCCGCGGGCGTGACTAAGGATGGAGCTTCGTATACGGTTACCGTGACTGTTGCAGATGCGGGTAATGGCACGCTCAACATTACAAAGTCCGAGAATGCTTCGGCGCTCGACTTCACCAACACCTACACAGCAACCGGTTCGATCACCTTTGCGGGTACCAAGCATATGGATGGCCGTACACTGACGAGTGACGATAAATACATCTTCGATATTACCGATACGACGGAGGGCGGCAGCGGCAAGACCTGGAACGTCTCTAACGATGTGACCGGCAAAATCGCTTACCCGACCATCGAATATACGCAGGCGGATGCCGGCAAGACCTTTACGTATCATGTGAGCGAACATGCGATGAAGGTCGGCGGCGTGACGATCTCGACGCAAAGTTATGATGTTTCGGTTCTTGTTACCGATAACGGAAACGGCACGCTTACTGCACGTACGATAGGTCTTGTAAATGCGAATGCGCTTGATTTCACCAATGCGTATGACGCAACCGGCACGACCGATCTGACCGGTACAAAGACTATCTCGGGCCGCGCATTCCACGAAGGCGACAGCGCCACGTTCACCGTGACGGCGGCTAACGGAACGCCGATGCCGGCTGTCACGGAAGTTACCGTAAGTCCGACGAGCGGTACAACTACCCCTGTCGACTTTGGAACGATTAAATACGGCCTTGCGGATGCCGGCAAAACCTATACCTATACGGTGACTGAAGCGCCTAATAATATGGCCGGCACTACGACGGCCACCGTGCAGATCGTAACCGTGATCATCGTCGATAATGGCGATGGGACGTTGACGGTGACTAAGTCCTCTAACAACGGACAGAACTTCGACCTCGTGAACACATACAGTGCTACTGGCTCAACGACCCTTAGCGCTACTAAAGAGTTTACGGGGCGTGATTGGACCGATGCCGATAACTTCAGCTTCACGCTTGCTGCGTCGACTACCAATGCTCCGATGCCGACGGTGACTACGGCTTCGGCCACGTCGCAGAACAAGACCGCGAACTTCGGTCCCATGAACTTCACGCTTGCCGATGTTGGCAAGACCTATACGTACACGATCACCGAAAACAGGCCGGATGGCGTCACGGTGGATAATCCCATGCTCAACGGCATTACTTACGACGTGAGTACACATAATGTTGCCGTCACGATAAGCGATAAGGGCGACGGTACGCTTGACGTGCACGTGGTCTATGACGGTAAAGACAGCACGTCTCCGAAGTTTGCGAACAAGTACACGACGAATGGCACGTCGGCTGTTCTGCAGGCGACTAAGACGCTGAGCGGAGCGACGCTTGCGGGCGGTGAGTTCAACTTCAGACTCGAGGGCACGTCGGAGAATTCCAAAGGTACCGATATGACGGTCTCCAATACGGCAAGTGGAACAGCCATCTTCGGTGCAATCGCCTATGAGACTCCAGGCACCTACGAATACACGATCACCGAGGTCGCGGACGCGAATCCTGCGTACACCTATGATTCGGCCGTGCATACCGCGCGAGTCGTGGTGACCGATAATGGTAGGGGCCAGCTTGAGGCGACAGTTACCTATGACAGCGATTCGACCATCGCGCCTGTCTTTGCTAACACGTTCTTCGAAGCAAAGACATCGTTGCAGATGACCAAATATTATTTCGGTACGAATCTCACGGCATTTGACTTTACGCTGACGGCGACGGATGCGAATTGGAATGCACGCACGGGCACTGCAGCCGCCTATACCGCAGCCGATTCGATTGTGGATAATGGCACGAACGCCTTTACCGTGACGGTGTCTAATGGCACGTTTGATTCCACGGGCAAAGCGTCGATCGCATTCCCGCAGATGGCTTATTACGCGGCAGGCGACTACTATTACGTGGTGCATGAAAATGAGAGGTCCGGATACATAACCGACCAGGCTGAATACCTGATTAAGGTGAGCGTGGCGCAAGATATGTCCGTCACCACGACCTATCAGCTCCGCTATGATGACGCGACGAGCGATATCGACGCTGCCGACGCTGCATTCTATAACAACGACCAGCTCCTGCTTGGCTTCAGGGCACTTTCGGCCATGGGTTATACGAGGGGTGATACTTCGACGAACGTGTACCCGAAGGTCCGCAAGACGCTCGATGATTCCACACTGATGACTGAAGGCAAATTCTCCTTCGTTTTGAATGATGAAAGCGACACCATAACACTCGCGACGGGTACTAATAGCGCGAATGGTGATGTCAATTTCTATAGCATGGGCTCTATGGGACTTACGTACACGGTGGCTGATCTTGATGGACAACCAAGTAAGGAGTTTAAGTACAAAATTTCTGAGGTCACTCCAAACGATGCTACGTATAGCCAAGACGGAAAGACTGCGGCATACGAGGGAGTTATATATGATTGCAAGCGCATTGCTCTTACTGTCAGGGTCGAGAAAACGTCTGATGGGACACTGACGGCAACCAGCACTTATAGTGTAGACGGCGCGATAACCGAAGACCCGGTCTTTGCTAATGCGACAGAAGGAATGGACGTTCGCCTTCGGAAAGTCAGTCGAGCAGGCGGAGAGGGTTTGAGCAATTGTACGTATGCGCTGTGGATGGTTAATCAGAATGGAAATAAGAAAGGGGCCGATTCGCTCGTTGCTGAGGCGACGACTGATGAGGATGGCTGGATGACATTTGAGAATGTTCACCTGCAGCAGGGCGTGAAATATTACTTCAAGGAAGTCCAAGCGCCGACTGGACATAAGGTTGATCCGTATCGTTCGGCATATCTGACGCTTGATCAAACCGGCAAGAATCTTGTGCTTGCAGAGAATACGTCAGACGGCACGCACGCGTCGTGAGAACGAGGGGGAAGACAATGGTTCAGAAAATGAAACGAAAGGCGCTTGGAGTTTGCGCCGCTCTTGTGACCATGGCGATGCTGTGTCTTGCGCTTACTGCGACTGCGTTTGCTGCCAACGTGGCTATATCGCCTATACCGGTTTCGGATGCCGTCACGCAATTCAAGATGGCCAAGCTTGATTCGTCGAGCCACGCGTACGTCAAGGGCGCCCAGATGGTCATTATCAACAAGGAAACGCAGGAAGTGGTCGCGAGTTGGACGACGGGCGAGTCGGCTTTCGAGCTGGATAAGACGCTCGACGTGAACGTGCATTATATCTTGCGTGAGATTTCCGCGCCTGACGGTTATACCGTTGCTAAGGATACGGAATTCTATGTCAACGAATCGGAGACCGAGGGTATTACGATTGTCTCGGGCGATGATGCAGAGCTGACGGCTTCGTATACGATCGCGCTTTATGACGCAGCCGCAACGACGGAGCAGGAAATTACCGTGGTCCGCCCTGGCGATACCACTGGGGCCACCAAGCAAGTTGCTCCCAAGACCGGTGACGAAACCCCGCTTTGGGCGGTTGGCGTTATCGCGGTGGGGATGTTGGTTATTGCTGGTGGGCTCGAGCTCTTTAAGCGCTCGCGGAAGAATCGTCCAAACAGCTGAGTTTGGAAGGCATAATGCGTCGTTTGGCTCGGACCGGGTTTTCCCGGCCCGAGCTTTTTTATCGCCATATGGCCCTCCATCACGCTGAGGTTCACGGAGGGGTCAGACCCTTGATTAACGCACGGTACACGGAGGGGTCAGACCCTTGATTGGCGCACGGTTCACGAAGGGGTCAGACCCTTGAATGGCGCACGGTTCACGGAGGGGTCAGACCCTTAATTATCAGACGCTTGGATGACGCAGCATCTTGGCCGCGAAAAAAAGGGACGCGCCATTGTGCGGCACGTCCCGAACAGAGGAGAAGCTGCTTGAAGCCGTTTACTTGATACCCTCGATATCCATGCGTCGCTCAAGTGCTTCGGCATGAATGCTGTAACGCAAAGCGATATCGCGCGTGATAGTCCCGTCCTTGGCAAGATTGAACAGGCTCTGATCCATCGTCCGCATACCCTCGCGTCCGCTTGCAGCGATAATCGAGTCGATCTGATAGGTCTTCTCTTCGCGAATCAAGTTCCTGATCGCCGTGTTCGCGACCATGATCTCGAACACGGGAACGGTCGTTCCGTCTGCCGCGGGCACGAGCTGCTGGCTGACAATCGCCTGCAAGACCAATGAAAGCTGGATGCGAATCTGATGACGCTGTTCGGCGGGGAAGGCGTCGATGATGCGATCGACCGTGCCAGATGCGCTGTTCGTATGTAGCGTGGAGAAGATGAGCTGCGCCATTTCGGCCGCCGTGACAGCCGTGCCGATGGTTTCGTAATCGCGCATCTCGCCAAGCAGAATCACGTCCGGAGATTCGCGCATCGCGCTGCGCAGGCCTTCTGCGTACGTCGCGATGTCTGTCGGCACTTCGCGCTGCGTCACGATGCAGGTGCCGTGATTATGCACGTATTCGATGGGGTCTTCCATCGTGATGATGTGGCGGTTGCGTTCGTGGTTCATGCGGTCGATGATGCAGGCCAGCGTCGTTGATTTACCGGCGCCGGCAGGGCCCGTGACAAGTGCCAGACCCTTTGACAGCTGCGAGAGCTTCAGCACGTCTTCGGAGATGTGGAATTCGTCGGGATCGGGCAGGCCGAAGGGGATGACGCGGATGACCGCGGAAATCGAGCCGCGTTGCCGAAAGATATTGGCACGAAAACGCCCGATACCCGGAATGGCGAACGAAAAGTCCTCGTCGTGATTGCCCATGTCCATGAAATACTCGAAGTCGCGTCCAGCGACATCATAGACGGCCGCGACAATCTGGCGCGTATCTGTCGGACTCAGCGAAGCGCTGTTCTCGCGCACCTGCCTTCCGCTGATCTTGTATGAAAGCGGCAGTCCTGCCACCACGAAGACATCGGATACCCGGGCATCTACCATCTGCTTCAGAAGATCGGTCAGTTTCATCAGTCTCTCCTCATCCTACATGCCCGACCAGAGGTTTTCTGTTTGGGCGTCATTCCTTTTTGCCGTCATGTTCCACTTCGCTATCTTGTACGAACCGTCAGCATGCAATTCGATGGATATATCGAGCACACGTCCGTCTTCACAGGCGAACTGCGCGTTGACGTTTGCGTCTTTCGTCGAAGCCGTTACGGTGACCCCGTCGCTCGCTTTGCTCTGCACCGATTTCGTAATAGTCGAAAGCGAGCCCGAAATGGCGTTTGCCCGATCCGTGCCGCTGCCAGTTGCAGCGTTGGCACGCTCGTCTACCTGTGCAAGGAATGTTTGCGCGGCATTTTCGGCGCCGTATTGCTGCGTCATGGAGCTCGCCTGCAGCTTTGCCATGTTAAGCGACGCCGAAGCAGTCGTGACGGCAAGGACCGAAAGCACGGCAAGGCAGATAACCGCGATGAGCGTGAAGATCGAGATAGGGCCTATGCGCACGGATTCGCCAGACGAGCTCATGAGGCACCTCCGCTCACATAACGCGATGTCTTCACGGTGTAGATTTCGCCCGTTTCATCGGAAACGGTGATGGTCGCGTTGTAGATCGTACCTGCCGAAGAATGCGTGGACGTGACGGCGCAAGTCGTTGCAAGTTCGCCTGAGGTGCTCTGCTTGGCGACACCCGTCGGATTTGCCGAAAACTGCTCCGCGGTGTTAGCGGCAACGATGACGGCGCGTTCGAGATGCTGGCTTTGAGACGCCCTGTTCGCAGAAGCGGCGAAAATCTGCGTGACGATGGCGAGCGAGGCAACCAGGAAGACGAGCATCAAAAGCGACTCGACGAAGAACGCGACACTTGACTGCTTTATGCTGCGCGTTACAGAAGGGTGCTGTGTTTTGGCTGTGGCCATCACGCACCCCCTTGCTCGGATCGCAACGCGATTTTGGCGCTGCCCTGGTCAGTCGAGATAGTCAGCAGATCATTTGCGTAGGAAAACGAAAAAGTAGACGAGTCGACTAATTTAAGTGCCTTTCCAGGGGTATACCCAGCGCCTTCGACGGCGTATTCCTCGACGATGGAGTTGTTGTACAGGTAGATTCTCGTCTCATAATTGCCCGTTTCGAGCTTTTCGAGCATGACGAGCGAACGCCCTTCGGGGCCAGTCCCCACTTTGATGGCATCGCTCGAATCGTTTGCGCGCACATAGTTTCCAATAAGCTGCAGGCCCAGGCGATCATTGCTCGTCGTCATCTGGATGGTGGCGACGCGCTGGTACACCGTGGCACCTGCAATAAGCGCCAGCAGCAGCATGACGAAGAAGAGCACCATGAGCAGACCGGCGAAAAGCTGTCGCGGATCGCTTTTCTTCTTGGGCGATCGGATGGTGTTGATCGCATCGACGATGTCTGTCATTTGCCTGGTCATCGTGGAATCACCACCACGCTGGGAAGCACGTTGTCGGCAAACCATTCGTAGGTGATCACGTAATCGGCGTGATTGATGGTCAAGCCGTAGATATCCTCAAGATGCGCGAGAGAGGAAGGATAGGAGCCTTCGACCGCGCAGCATTGCTTGGCCGACGACAAGATGGTCTCGCGGATCGAGGCGGCGCCCTGAGCGCGCGCATTTTCGCGGATGATCGGCATGCCGAACACGGCTGCAAACACGAAGAGCGCAACGATGAGCACGCCGGAAAAACCCCGTATGCGACGTTTGCGTATGTCTGCTTGTGTCAGCTCGTGATACATGGTTCAGTCCTAGCCGATCGATCCCATGATGCCGATAAGCGGGAGCATGACCGAAATAAGCGTTGCGCCGACGGCTATGGTCAGCAGTGCGGCTAAAAGCGGTTCGATATGGTCGATGACGCGGTCGATCTGGATCGTCGAGTCGTCGAAGAAGGTCCTGGAAAGATCGGCCAAAACGTCGTCTGTGCTGCCCGAGCGCACGCCGACGGTCAGCATACGTGCATACAGCGGCTCGAAAACGGCGTTTTCGGTAATCGCTTGCGCAAGACTGCGCGGATTGTCCACGCTCATCATGGATTCATGCGCCCGCGTCAGGCGTTCTTTCAGCTTCTTGTGCTGAACGGTTTCGAGGGCCCTGGCAAGGGCGATCTCGGTGTTCGTGCCCGATGCGATGTATGTTGAAAGCGCTGCGGTGAAACGCGAAAGCGCAAGCTGGTACATGGCGGATTTGGTGGAGGGAAGGTGCTCGAAGAGCCCGAGGACCTTTTCGCGGCCAGACTGCGAACGAGCGGCAAGCGAGAGCGATATGGTTGCGAGCGCACAGACGACGGTGATGGCAAGCGACGCCCAGCCGATGATGATGGAGGCGTTGACCATGCCCGATGAGCCCGCGGTAAGTGATCCGGCCATGTTCTTGTAGACGTCGGTGAAGACGGGCAGGATCACGGCGACGGTAATCGCAAGGATGACGACCATGATGCACAGGAGCGTCGCCGGATAGCTCGCGCTGCTCCTGAGCTTTTGGAAGGCGCGGTCCTCTTCGCTGTAATACATGTCGAGGTTATGCAAGACGTCTTCGATGCGTCCCGATTGTTCGCCCGTTGCGACCATGTCGATGGTGTAGCGCGGGAACGCTTTCGTCGATGCCATGGAGGCGGAAAGGGGCTCGCCGGCGATCAGGCCATGATAGACGCGGTCGCAGACGTTCTTGAAGTGTGAGTCCTCACGGTTTTCGGCAAGCATGAGCACAACTTCATCGGTCTGCATGCCAGCGGAAAGCATGGTGGCGACGCTGCCGCAGAAAGCGGAAAGCGCGCTGCTCTCGAGCAACGAATCTGCCATATTCACTCCTCGTTTCCAATATATTCGCTTATGACCATTCTATTATACCTTTCCCATGCTCAATACACGTAGCGGTCGGTGTATGTTTTGCCGTCGCCGACAGGTGAATTGCCGTTGCCAGATGATGCGGCAAAGGTCAGATCGACGCGCGACCATTCATTGCTGCTTATCTCGAACTCTCCGGTTGACCATGTTCCGTCGATATAGACCATGATCCATGCGTGGTAGATGCCGTTAGGCGAGACATAACCGGTGATAATGCGGCAGGGAATGCCGACGCTGCGCAACATGGCGGCACCTAACGAGGCGTAATCGAAGCAGATGCCGGTGCCGCTTGCCAGCGTGGCATCGGGGTTTGGAATGTATCCCGTTGCAGTTAGGAGCTCGGCTGCTTTGGCGTTGTCGTACTTGATGTTGTCTTCAACGTAAGTGCAGATTGCCTTGAGGGCATCTGCCTGCGTCTTTGAATCTGCGGTGAGCTGACGTGCGAGTGCGACGCAGGCGCTGCTTTCGCTGAAATCGCAGTAGACATTTGGGTGCAAGAAAGGTTCGAAATCGCTGGTGAGCTTGACGTTTGCCGAGGTCGAGGCGATTTCAACGTAGTTCGAGCCGCTTGTGTTTTGCATGATGCGAAAGTTGTAGGAGCCGTTTCCCATGTTGATGGGGCAGAAGATGGGCGATCCATCTGCGGGGATGTCATAGTTATAGCTGCGATCACCGGAAACGACCTGTAGTTTTAAGCGCGTCGCGCTTGTTCCCTTGGCTCCTACGTAGCCCTGCGTGACATGCGAGGTATCTATTGCGCATGAGGGGCCGTTGACGGCAGCTGTGCTGTTGAAGACGGGGGATTCGACAGTTGCGGGGCGGTTGAACGAGGCGCCTGACGTTGAGCCGGCTTTTCCGCCACCAGATGACGTGCAGGCGGCAAGAAGGAATATGGCGACGGCGCATGTCGCGATGAGCAATACGATATGCATGCCACGATGCGCCATTTACGTCCGTTCGCCTCGAATTTTGTTCCCAGCAAGATTATAAGTCGAAAGACGCACCGCTGCCACGATGGGGTCCACGATGGGGTCAGACCCTTGATTAAACGCGGGGTTCACGATGGGGTCAGACCCTTGGGTGGCGATGTGAGACAATGAACGCGACAATTTCGAAAACGCGAGATGGGAATATCCGGATGCCCGAATTTATCTACCAGATGCACGAAGCGCGCAAAGCACATGGCAGCAAGGTCATTCTTGATGAAGTGACCTTGAGCTTTTACCCCGGCGCAAAGATCGGTGTCGTCGGCCCCAACGGAATGGGCAAGTCGACGCTTTTGAAGATCATGGCCGGCCTTGAAGAGGTCAGCAACGGCGATGCAAGGCTCACGCCCGGCTATACGGTCGGCATCTTGCAGCAAGAGCCGCCGCTCGATGAAGACAAAACCGTCATCGATAACGTCCGTCTCGCATTTGGCGATATGCTCGCCAAGGTGCAGCGTTTCAACGAAGTCTCTGCGGAAATGGCCGACCCCGACGCCGATTTCGATGCCCTGATGGAAGAGATGGGCAAGCTCCAAGATGAAATCGACGCAGGCAATGGTTGGGATTTGGATAGCCAGCTCACGCAGGCGATGGACGCCTTACAATGCCCCGACCCAGATGCGCCCGTGAGCGTGCTCTCTGGTGGCGAACGTCGACGCGTGGCGCTATGCCGTCTGCTTCTCGAGGCTCCTGACCTGCTGCTGTTAGATGAGCCGACGAATCATCTCGACGCAGAGTCGGTGCTTTGGCTCGAGCAGTTCCTCAAACGCTACGAAGGCGCTGTCCTCGCCGTCACGCACGATCGTTATTTTCTCGATAATGTCGCGGAATGGATCTGCGAAGTTGACCGCGGACACCTTTATCCGTACAAGGGAAATTATTCGACGTATCTGGAAACCAAAGCCGCACGTCTCGAGGCGCAAGGTCAGCAAGAGGCCAAGCTTGCCAAGAAGCTCGAACGCGAGCTTGAATGGGTTAGGTCGAGCCCGAAGGCGCGGCAGGCGAAGAGCAAGGCGCGTCTGGAACGCTATGAGCAGATGGATGCCGCGGCCCGTGCTATGAAGAAGGTCGATTTCACCGATATCCATATCCCCACCGGCCCGCGCCTGGGCACCAAGGTCATCATTGCCGATCATCTGTCCAAGTCGTTTGGCGACCGCGTTCTAATCAATGACCTTTCGTTCGAACTGCCGCGAAACGGCATTGTCGGCGTTATCGGGCCAAACGGCGTCGGTAAGACCACGCTTTTCAAGTGCATTGTCGGGCTGGAAGAGCCGACAGACGGCACGCTCGAGGTCGGCGAAACCGTAAAGGTTTCCTATGTCGATCAAAATCGCGGGGGAATCGATCCGGATAAATCGCTTTGGGAGGTTGTCTCGGATGGCCTCGACACCATGAAAGTGGGCGAGACCGAGGTGCCGAGCAGGGCGTATGTCGCTTCGTTCGGCTTCAAGGGGCAAGATCAAAGCAAGCTCGCCGGAGTCCTTTCCGGCGGAGAGAGAAATCGTCTCAACCTCGCGCTGACGCTCAAGCAGGGCGGCAACCTGCTCTTGCTCGACGAGCCCACCAACGACCTCGACACGGAAACGCTAGCAAGTTTGGAAGAGGCGTTGCTCGAATTTTCCGGCTGCGCGGTTATCACGAGCCACGATCGCTGGTTCCTCGACCGAATCGCGACGCATATTCTGGCCTGGGAAGGGACCGATGAGGATCCGGGAAGATGGTTTTGGTTTGAGGGCAATTTCGCTTCATATCAGGAAAACCGTCTGGAGCGTCTGGGCGATGCCGCCGCGCGTCCGCATCGGATTTACCGCAAGCTTACCCGGGACTAGGCCTTCCGCTGGTTTGTTAGGCGTGTTTTTCGCGAATCAATGCCGGCAGAACCGATACAGTCGCATCGCCTTGTGCATGCGGCTGTATCAACGCGCGTCGTCAAAGACATAGCCCAGGTTGAAAGCGCGCCGAGCCTTGAGGTGCTCTTGCGCACGGTATGGATCGAAATCGGCGGCCGCATCTTCGAGCTCGTCTGCAAGCGAGAGAGCGCACCCAAATGCCTCGATGGATTCTGAATGCCGGGGAATGATCACATCGTCTCTCGAGATTCCCATCTGCTCAGCAAAGAGCGTGACGAGTTCGGAGTTGAAGGTCAGAGGGCCGCCGATAAAGACGATAGGGGAGCGAAAATCAAGGTCGTGCGCTAGTTCGCCGAGAGTTTGCTGCGCGACTGCGCGGAATGCCGAGCGTGCTAATCCGTTTCTTGATGCGCCTCCATCGAGCAAAAGGCGGATTCCCACTTTCGTATATAGCCCGCAACCTTGCGAAACAGTGTATTCGTGTGTTGCGTCGGCGGCAAAATAGTCGAGGCTTTCGATGGGTATCTTGAGCATGTTCGCTATTTCGTCGATGAACGTGCCCATTCCGTTTGCACGCGCGTCGCTTATGCGAATGTCGGAGACGAAGAGCCTGTCATCTTCATCTTGGGAATAGGAAAAGAAACGCGCGCTTTTCCCGCCGAGTTCGAGGGCCTGCGTTGCGTCTGGGAAAACCGTTTGAACGGCGACGGGGTTCGCGATTGTCTCGGGGATATAGGGAACTCCAAGGAGCTCTGCGATGGTTTTGCCATTTGAGCCGGTTATGGCCATGCGAATGCGTGTCTTGGGGAAGGTGTGCGTGATTTCGTCCAGAATCGGCATGAGGCGCTCGGGCTGGTGGGCGTAATGACGGCGGTACGAGGCGTAGAGCGTCTTGTTGCTGTGACCGTCAAGGGCGATTGCCTTGATGGTGGTCGATCCTATATCTATTCCGACGTGCAGCGAATGCTCGTCTTGCAGTGAAAAAATCTGCGCCACGGGTTTGCCCAGCTCCTCTCAGAAAGCACATTCATCATACAACACAAGCGTTTTGCCAGCCTGCCGCATCGTCAAATGCATTTTGTCCACAGAAGGGCGCACGGTACACGGAGGGGTCAGACCCTTGGTTGTACGCCAGGTACACGGAGGGGTCAGACCCTTGGTTGTACGCCAGGTACACGGAGGGGTCAGACCCTTGGTTGTCATCGGTTGGTATTTATTGGGATGCTTCGGGGGCCCTTTTGTTGCGAGCGGAGTATGATGGAGCGACCATGGAATGTTTCGTCACGGACAGCGTCAGGCGCTTCGAGAAAGCTCGCCTCAAGCCGAGTTGGTCTTTTCGTGCGCCAGAGATGCAGCTCATCAAGGTTTACACGGACATCCAGTATCAAAGCATCATCGGATTCGGCGCCGCGCTTACAGAATCAAGCGCCTACGTATATGCGCAGATGGACCCTACAGCTCAAAAAACCTTTCTCGACCTGTGCTTTGGCCCGACCGGCAATCGCTATTCGCTTTGCCGAACCGTTATTCAAAGCAGCGATTTCTCGCTTGCCGAACGTTCGTATATGTCGAATGCGCACGATGAATCGTTGGATAGCTTTTCAATCGACGAGGATCGCCTCTACGAGCTTCCGTTGATACAAGCGGCGCTCGACCTCAATCCCAACCTCGAATTCCTTGCATCGCCTTGGAGTCCTCCTGCATGGGCCAAGACAAATCGCATGATGACATTCGGCGGGCATCTGCGAAAAAGCAAATACGCTATCTGGGCGAAGATGATCGCACGCTACGTGCTTGCATACAGGGAAGCGGGCGTGCATATAAGCCGGCTTACGGTCCAAAACGAAGTCGGCGCGCGCCAGACTTGGGAATCGTGCATCTTCAATGCGAAGCAGGAAATCGAATTCGCGAAAGAATTCTTGCGGCCCGCGCTTGATCAGGCCGGTCTAAACGACGCCAAGATCCTTATTTGGGACCATAACAAAGAGGGAATGCTCGATCGTGCGTGTGCATGCGTACGGCAAGGAGGCGACCAGGCGGTCGACGGCGTGGCGTTTCACTGGTATTCCGGCGACCACTTCGAGGCGCTCGCAGCGACGCGAGACTACGTCGGTCCGGAAAAGGAGCTCATATTCTCGGAAGGGTGCGACTCATTTTCTGCAGGAGACCCCTCGCAGGAGCTTCCTCATGCGGAACATTATGCGCACGAGATCATTGGTGACCTGAATGCTGGCGCGAACGGAATCCTTGACTGGAATATCGTGCTCGATGCTCGGGGAGGGCCAAATCACGCTGGCAACTATTGCGATGCGCCCATCATGTACGACACGGCAAATCGTACGACGAACGTTCGTCTGCCATTTTATTATCTTGGGCATTTCAGCAGATTCGTGGACCCAGGTTCAAAGCGTATCTTGGTCACAAAATATACAGATATGCTTGAAGTGACGGCGTTTCTCACTCCAACAAGTAAGTTAGTCATTATTATATTAAATAGGTCGGATACTGACGTTTCTGCACGTATATGTGTGCAAAAAGGAGGGGAGATTTCACATAGAACGTTTGCTCTTTGCTCGCCAAAACACTCAATTATGACCATGAAGGAATAAACGGCACTATATGGGGAGGATATTTATGAAGCTCAAAGATTGCAAATTCGACGGACATGGAAAGTTCGATATCGACGATTTTCCGACATCGGCTCATGCTGATAAAACGCAGCGGGCGAAGTATGAAGAACTCACTGCTGCAAACATCAAGAAGATGGCAGCGCTTCAAGACCGTCTGTATGCCGAGGGCGACGAGGGAATCGTGATCATGTTCCAGGCGATGGATGCGGCTGGGAAAGATTCGACTATCAAGCATGTCATGAGTGGCGTGAATCCTCAGGGCGTCAATGTGTACAGTTTCAAGCAGCCTTCGAAAGAAGAGCTGGCGCATGACTTTCTTTGGCGTGCGGTGCGCAATCTTCCCGAGCGTGGCCAGATATCGATTTTCAATCGCAGCTATTACGAAGACGTTCTTGTGGTGCGCGTTCACGAGATTCAAAAGTCATATTCCATGCCGGAGCGCTGCATAGACATGGATGAGGAATCGTTCTTCAAGCTTCGGTATCGTCAGATCGCCGATTTCGAGCGCTATCTGTACGAAAACGGTTATCGCTTTCTCAAGGTCTTTTTGAATGTGGGCAAAGACGAGCAAAAGAAGAGGTTTCTTGAGCGGATCGATAACCCCGAGAAGAACTGGAAGTTTTCTGCAGGCGATTTGGATGAGCGCGATCTTTGGTCTGAGTATATGAAGGCGTTTGAGGGCGCGATTAACGCGACGTCTACCAAAGAGTGCCCCTGGTACATCATTCCCGCCGACCAGAAGTGGTTTGCCCGCTGGCTTATAAGCGAAGCCGTGGTGAATACACTCGAGGACTGCGATCCGCAGTATCCCGAGCTGCAGAAAGAGGAAGTCGAAGCGCTGGGCGCGTGCAAAGCCCGCCTTACGGGGGAATAAAAGAAATCCGTGTTTAAT
>CAYSZR010000019.1:8399-10263 GCA_964435565.1 uncultured Coriobacteriaceae bacterium | reverse complement strand
GACCCTTGATTGTTTCAATCAAGGGTCTGACCCCATCGTGAACCCCGCGTTCAATCAAGGGTCTGACCCCTCATCAAACCATCGAAAACTAGACGAATAGGCTAATTAAAGAGCGTAACCGCTGCGCGATAGCAGGTGGCATGCATCAGGCGATTCGGGGTATTATGGGCCCGTTGTACACGAGAGGCCCGAATCGGGGAATGAACATGAGCAAGAAAAGAATACTGGTTTCGGCATTTGCGGCGGCCACGCTCTTCATGTCGTGCATATGCCTGGTTGGATGCGGCATGGACTATACGTCCCTGTATGCGGGAACATGGCGTGTCACGTCGATGCAGGATGCGTCCGGCAACGACCTTTCCACGACGATACAACAGCTCAAGACAGCGAATCACAACATGACTCTGACGCTAGAGGAAGACAAGAACGCCTCTTTTGACATGGCGGGGCAGTTGATGCTCGAAGGCAGGTGGAAGCCCACCGGCGAGACGGTCTGTTCTATCAGCTTTGATGGCTACGATACCGTTGACGCCCGCATCGACGATAGCGGGAAGCTCACCTTCGAGGAAGACGGGCAGACCATGACCTGCGAGAAGCAGGAGTGACGCGTGAACATAACCGTTTATTGCGCTTCTTCGTTCGGTCATGACAGCTCCTTCGAGAAAGCGGCGCGCGAGCTTGGCGCCTGGATTGCCGCCCAAGGCCACACGCTGGTTTATGGCGGAACGCATGTCGGTCTTATGGGCCTCATCGCCGATACCGTTTTAGATGGCGGGGGCTATGCGATCGGCGTTCTTCCCGACGTGCTGGTCGAAAAGGAGCCGCCTTATAGCCGTCTTCCCAAGCTGTACCGCGTCAAGACCATGGCCGAACGCAGAACGAAGATGATCGAACTGGGTGATGTCTTTGTTGCTTTGCCGGGCGGCCCGGGTACGCTCGAGGAATTGTCAGAAATCATGTCGCTTGCGAAAGTCGGCACCCCTGCTGGCCAGCTCTTCTTGCTCAATTTAGATGGTTATTATGACGACCTGACTAATTTATATGCTCGCATGTATGACCACGAATTCATGACCGACGAAGTGTACGCTCAGATGGCATCGCACCCATCTGTCCAAGAGCTCACGGCCTCGCTCGCGCTTTTCGATAACAAGGAAAAGGGGGAGTGAGAACCTGATGAACGCTGCGCAGTATGAGAAATGGACGCGCCCTTTGCGCGATAGATCTATAACGGTTCAGGTGCTCTATAGGATCAACGAGTATCTGAAATACATCTGCTGCTTTCTCTATGCGTTCCTGCTCATCTTCCTGTTCCAGATCGGCTCCGATCTGCTCCTTCGCGAAATCCTCGTCCCCGGAATCCTCTTTGTCGCCGTGAGCGTTTTCAGGAAGGTCTACGACGCTCCGCGTCCCTACGAAGTCCTCGACATAAATCCCCTTGTCTTCAAGGCAACGCGGGGCAAATCGTTTCCCAGCAGGCACGCGTTTTCGGTCTTCATGGTCGCAATGTGCTGGCTGGCGTTCAATATCCCTACCGGGGCTTGCCTTATGGTCGCAGGCGTGTTCATGGCGGTATGCCGCGTTCTTGGCGGAGTGCACTTTCCGAAGGATGTTTTGGCTGGTGCAGCCATCGCCATCGCGGGCGGCTTTGTCGGCTTTTGGCTGATTCCCTAAAGATTGCCGTCCTTTCGCGTACATACTATATATGTTGAGTGCATGGATACGTGCATTTTTCTTGTGCCTGGCAGGCGCTTCCTGTAATATTCCCACTCGTGTGTTTACCCGTTGCTTAGCTGACACCCCACACCTTTGGATGTCCTTCTCAGCTTCGGGCGTATTGGATGGCGCCGAATCAATGCGGTGCCTT
>CAYSZR010000019.1:0-8389 GCA_964435565.1 uncultured Coriobacteriaceae bacterium | reverse complement strand
TGTTTTAGAAAGGTGGCAGTCACTATGGCAGTCTCCAAGGAACGTAAAGCCGAGCTCATCAAAGAATTCGGCAAGGGTGGCAACGACTCCGGCTCTGCCGAAGTCCAGGTTGCGATTCTGACCGAGCGCATTCGCGAACTCACCGAGCACGTGAAAGTTCACAAGAAAGATCACCACACGCGTCGTGGTCTTCTCATGCTCGTCGGCAAGCGTCGTCGTCTTCTGACCTATATCAAGAAGCGCGACATCAACAATTACCGAGAGCTCATCGCGAAGCTTGGTATCCGCGACAACGTCTAAGGATTGCGAGAGAAGGCCGCATATGTGCGGCCTTTTTTCTCACGGTACGGCTTTACCCGTCACCTATGGCGGTTTGAAGAAGGCATTTCACACGGGGTGAAATGCATATAAGCAGAGGAAAAAGTATGAACAAGGTTACACATGAGTTCGATCTGTACGGCAAGCATTACGCTTTCGAGACCGGCGAGCTGGCAAAGCAAGCCACGGGTGCTGTCGTCGTCAAGCAAGGTGACACCATCTTGCTCACCACGGCAGTCATTTCAAAAGAGCGTCGCGATCTCGATTTCTTTCCGCTCACGGTCGATTTCATCGAGAAGATGTACGCGGTGGGTCGCATCCCGGGCGGTTATCTGAAACGCGAAGCACGCCCGAGCGAGAAGGGCACGCTGACTGCGCGCCTGGTCGATCGCCCCATTCGTCCGAGCTTCCCCGACGGTATGCGCAACGACGTGCACATCGTCATCACGACGCTTTCGTGCGACCAGGTCAATCAGCCCGATGTCATTTCCATCATGGGCGCATCGTCTGCCCTGATGGTGGGCGGCACGCCGATTGACGGCCCTGTTGCCGGCGTGCGCATCGCCTGCGATCCCGAAAACGGCGAATATATCGTCAACCCGACCTTCGAGGAGGCCGAGGCATCCGATTTGAATCTTACCGTCGCCGGTACCAAGGAATACATCTCCATGGTCGAGGCTGGCGCAGATGAGATCACCGAAGAGCGCATGGTCGCCGCGCTCGAATTCGCGCAGAAGGTCATCGGCGAATTCTGCGACGAGCAGGTCAAGTTCTTGGATAAATGCACCATCGAGCCCAAGACCTATGAGCTCGACCAGCCTATCCCCGAGGTCATCGACAAGGTCGAATCGTTCTACGACGTTATGGCCGCGGCGCTTAAAGACGCTGACAAGCAGTCTCGTATCGCCAAGGTCGAGGAACTGAAGGACCAGATCAAAGCCGCCTTCACCGACGAAGAGCGTGCTATGTGGGGCCGTGAGATATCGGCCGCTTGCAAGGCGCTCGAGAAGAAGGCCATGCGCACGATGATCATCGAGACCGGCGAACGCGTCGACGGTCGCGTCAACGACGAGATCCGCCCGCTGTTCATCAAGCCGCATTATCTGCCACGTGCTCATGGATCGGGCCTGTTCCAGCGCGGTCAGACGCAGGTGCTTTCGGTCGTCACGCTCGGCATGCTCAACGAATGGCAGCGCCTTGACACGATCGATCCCGCCGAAGGCAAGCGTTATATGCACCAGTACAATTTCCCGCCCTATTGCACCGGTGAGACCGGCCGCATGGGCGCTCCCAAGCGCCGCGAGCTTGGCCATGGTGCGCTTGCGTCACGCGCGCTCGAGCCGATGATTCCCTCTGAGGATGACTTCCCCTATGCCATTCGCGTCGTCTCTGAGGTTATGGAATCCAACGGATCTTCCTCGATGGCTTCTACCTGCGGCTCTACGCTTGCCCTGATGGATGCCGGCGTGCCGATCAAGCGTCCGGTTTCCGGCGTTGCCATGGGTCTTATCAAGGAAGGCGACAAGCACGTCATCTTGACCGATATCCAGGGGCTCGAAGACTTCTTGGGCGATATGGACTTCAAGGTCTGCGGTAGCACCGAAGGCATCACCGCACTTCAGATGGACAACAAGGCCAAGGGCCTTTCGACGGAAATTCTGGCCGAGGCGCTTGCCCAGGCCAAACGCGGCCGCGCATTCATCCTCGATGCCATGCTCGAGCAGATTTCCGCTCCGCGCGAAGAGCTTTCGGAATTTGCCCCGCGCATCATCACGGTCAAGATTCCCGTGGATAAGATTCGCGACATCATCGGTACGGGTGGCAAGGTCATCCGTGGTATTCAGGACGAGACGGGCGCAACGCTCGACGTCCACGAGGACGGCACCGTTCTTATCGCTTCCACCGATCTGGGTGGCGAAGCTGCCCGCAAGATGGTCGAGGACATCGTCAAGGTGCCCGAAGTGGGCGAGGAGTACGAAGGCGAAGTAGTGAACATCCAGTCCTTCGGGGCGTTCGTGAAGCTTACGCCTAACAAGGACGGCCTGCTTCACATCAGCCGCGTTGCCAATGGCCGCGTTGGCTCTGTGGAAGACGTGCTTTCGCTGGGCGACAAGATCAAGGTCAAGGTTCTTGAGGTCGATGAGAAGACCGGCAAGATCAGCTTGGATCGTCTGGAGAAGCCCGATGCTCCCGAAGGCAGCTATAAGCCGCGCGAGGGACGCAACGGCAACGGCAACGGTAGGCGTGATTCGCATGATTCGCGTGATCGTAAGTCGAACGATAATCGTAGGCCACGTCGTCGTGACTAATAATTAGACGCATCGATTAGTTACTTAAAAGCGCCGCTGAATTTCAGCGGCGCTTTTTTGTTGCGCCCGGTGACACGATGGGGTCAGACCCTCGCGTTGCGCCCGGTGACACGATGGGGTCAGACCCTTGAATGACCCTTGAATGATATGAATGGCACAAAGGTGACCCTTAAGTAACGGTGAAGACCATTTGCGTGTAGTTAACGTGGGGAAGTTCTGTCAATGGTAGAATAAACTGTCTTAATCTAGATGGGGGTATGTGGGTGGCACGACACAAAGACACGTATATCGGTGGTGGCTCGTACCACGGATTATATGGGGGCGATGCGCGCGGCGTCTTTTCGGGCGGCGGTCGCAAACGTCGCGGGAATCAGATGCGCATCTATAGCAAGCCGCCTCGCCGCTGGCCACGCGTCGTGCTGATCTTGGCCCTCGTCCTCATCTTCGTCGGCTGCATCTGGCAGTTTGCCTGCGGCGGTCTGCCCTTCTTGAATGCGCAGGCGGAAACAGGCGGATCCAAACTGCTCTCAACAGTCACCGATCAGATTGGCGTCGCGAAGCAGAAGGCCGGCCTGTCGAAGGTAAACGGCACTGCGACTTCCGGTCTCAATACGCAGATCACCATATCCGCCGTCGGCGATTGCACGTTTGGCAAAGACCCCGATTTTTCCGATAGCGGCAGCTTCGATTCATATTATGAAAGCAACGGCGCCAGCTATTTCTTCGCGAATGTGCTTCCTTACACGAGCGCC
Organism: uncultured Coriobacteriaceae bacterium; assembly: GCA_964435565.1. Lineage (GTDB taxonomy): Bacteria > Actinomycetota > Coriobacteriia > Coriobacteriales > QAMH01 > QAMH01. The sequence continues at coordinate 5,010 of CAYSZR010000019.1, read as the reverse complement.
GATCAGCTCACGATCGCAAACTGCGAGGGAACCCTGACCGAAAGCACCGATATCCAGGAAAAGACCTACAATTTCAAGGGCCCTGCCGAATATGCGAATATCTTCGTTAAAGGCAGCGTCGAAGCGGTCAACCTGGCGAACAATCATTCCTTTGACTACGGATCAACCGGGTACGAGGACACCAAGACGAATCTGAAGAACGCCAACATCACGAGCTTTGGCTATGACCGTTATGCCACCTATGAAGCAAACGGTGTCAAGATCGGGCTTTTCGGTATCTGCGAGCTTGACGACAACACCAAAGCGACGAGCCTCATGAAGCAAGACATCGAGAACCTGAAGAAGGCCAACTGCGCGCTGATCATCGGCGTGTTTCACTGGGGCGTCGAGGGTGACTACCAAGCGGCCTCATCGCAAATCGAGATGGCCCATTCCGCCGTCGATCTTGGCTGTGACCTTGTGCTGGGCGGGCATCCGCACGTCCTTCAGGGCGTCGAATATTACAATCAGCGCTATATCTGCTATAGCTTGGGCAATTTCTCGTTTGGCGGGAACACCAATCCGCTCGATTATCACACGATGATCTTCCAGCAGACTTTTACCATTCAAAACGGCCAGTTTGTTCCTGGAGACCAAGCGCGCAAGCAAGTGCGTGTCGTCCCCTGTCTGGTGAGCAATACCACGAGCGTCAACACCTACCAGCCAACGCCTCTTTCAGGGGCAGATGGTACGGCGGCGATCGAGCAGCTCAACAGTTATTCTTCCCAACTTGCAGGTGATGGAGCCGAGTTCTCGACCGCTCTTGACGCCTCCGGTTTCGCGCAGGTGAAATAGTTTGGGCAAACGCTGGAATATCATCCTTCCCATCGTCGTCATCTCGATTGTTGCAATCGTCTTGATTATCAAGCGCGACGAGCTGGGCACTTTCGTCGACACGATTCGCGGCGTCGAGCTCATTCCGTTCATCATCGCCGCTTTCTGCCTGTTCGGCCGATACTTCAGCCACGCGTTCGCATATAAGGCGGTGTTTCGCTGCGTTGACGAAGACGTCAAATACCTGCACATCGTGCCGCTGACGTTTTCGGTGACTTTCGCAAACGATTGCGCGCCTACTGCGGGAACCGCGGGTTCTGTCCTTATCGCGGCGTGGTCGCACAAGCAGGGCCTGAACATGGGAAAATCCGTTACGGTCGTTTTCCTGGAAAAAGTCGGCTTCTACGGCGGCTTTTCCGTCGTCATGCTTATCGGCTTCGCTATCTTGATCTTTACCGGGCAAATGGTTTGGTACCTTGCCCTTGGTGGCCTTGCGGTGTTGCTCATGATCTTTTCCTTCGGGTTCGTGATGTGGCTGGGCTACGGTCATGTCGATGCCGAGCTCAAGCTCTTCTCGTGGATCGAGCGCCTGGTCAACCGCACGCTGGTCATGTTCAAACGCAAGCCTATGGACCCATGGTCAGAACGTATCGCGGCGTCTTTTCACGAAGCCGCATCGATCGCCGCTGAAAAGCCCAAGCAGATCGTTGTCATGATATGCAGGATGTTCTTGCTTCATGCATGCGATTGCGTCTGCTTCATATGCGTGGGATTTGCCTTCGGATTCACCTATATACCGTTCCTTATGGCTTCCTACGTTGCCGGGTTTATCATCGCGACCTTCATATTGCAGACAATCGGCGCTGTCGAGATTTTGCTGGCGCTTATCCTGTCAGCCTACGGCGCATCTCCGGTTGAGGCGGCTGCGATTTCGATCGTCTATCGCGGCCTCATATTCTGGATCCCGTTCCTCATCGGTGCCATCTGCATCAACATCACCGGTGCGCAAAAGCAGGTCTTTGCGCAGGATAGCGGGGAAGTGCTCGCGGTAGGTGGTGACGAGGTCGTAGCCCATGTGGAATTTACCGAGGCGATCGAAGAGCCCGTGTATGAAGACGTTACAGAGATGATGCCCGTCCCGCCGGTTGCATGGGTGGAGAAGCAGAATCGCGCGAACGAGCATGCGAAGCCAGTCGACCTTGCAGATATCGTGCAGGGCTTTGCCGAAACGGTTGCTAGCGGAAACGATTCCAGTGACCAGAATACTGTGACTCAAGAAGAACCTAGCAACAATGACCAAGATACGCAGGCAAGTATCTATGCAGCTCAAGAGGACTATCCCGTTCCTCCTCAAGCAATTTCAGGTGAAATGCCCAAGATGGACATTCCTGACCAAGAAAAGATTACCGAAAATCATGAAACACAAGAAGGAGAGTAAGTAGCGTATGTCGTTATCTATTGGCATTGTCGGTCTGCCCAATGTGGGGAAATCGACCTTGTTCACCGCGCTGACCGATCAGACGGGCCTTGCGGCAAATTATCCATTTGCGACCATCGACCCTAATGTGGGCATCGTGCCCGTTCCCGACGAGAGGCTCCAGAAGCTGGCAGACATCGTCAACCCAGGACGAATCGTTCCCGCTACCGTCGAATTCGTCGATATCGCTGGTTTGGTCAAAGGCGCAAGCGAAGGTGAGGGCCTGGGCAATCAGTTCCTGGCGAATATCCGCGAGACCGACGCCATATGCGAAGTCGTGCGATATTTCAGCGATCCGGACATCATCCGTCACGAGAGCAGCCGCGACCCCCAAAGCGATGTTGACACTATCCGCACCGAATTGGTGCTTGCAGACCTTGCAACGCTTGAGCACGCCTTGAACCGTCTGGAAAAAGAAGCCAGGCGCGACAAGGCCAATATGCCCAAGTTCGAGATGGCAAAACGGATGGAAGCCTGGCTGAACGAAGGCAATCCGGCGCGCCTGATGCAGATGGACGACGAAGAGCGCGAGCTGCTCTATGATCTGCACCTGCTGACCATGAAGCCGATCATGTACCTTGCTAACGTGGACGAAGATCAGGCTGCAGCAGATTTCGACGCGATCGACGGCGTGAAGCCGCTTCCCCTTTGTGCTCAGGTCGAAGCCGAGCTCGCCGAGCTCGACACGGCTGACAAGGCCGAGTTCTTGGCTGACCTTGGACTTGAAGAACCAGGGCTGGCGCGTCTTGCTAAAGAGGCGTATCGCCTGCTTGGCCTGCAGTCGTTTTTCACGGCGGGCGAGATGGAAGTCAAGGCGTGGACCGTTCCCATCGGCGCGAAGGCCCCCCAGGCCGCGGGCGTCATCCACACCGATTTCGAGCGCGGGTTCATCAAGGCAGAGACTTGCAGCTACGAAGATTACGTGACCTATGGCGGCGAGGCAGGATGCCGCGAGCATGGACGTCTTCGTCAAGAGGGCAAGGAATATCAGGTGCAAGATGGCGACGTCATGCATTTCAAGTTCAACGTGAGCAAATAGTATCGCAGCAAAGGGGTCAGACCCCGAGATTGCGTTTTTCGAGAGAGCGAGAGACGACCATGGCAGCAGAAGAACAAAAAGTGCTCGTAGTCGATTTTGGCGCGCAGTACGGGCAGCTCATCGCCCGCCGCGTTCGCGACTTGGGCGTGTATTCCGAAATCATCTCGTGTGATGCGAGTGCGGAAGAGATGCGTGCCGCCCATCCAAGCGCCATCATCTTGTCCGGTGGCCCGGCAAGCGTCTATGCCCCCGATGCCCCCGGCATTGATGCCGGCGTCTTCGAACTCGGGGTGCCTATTTTGGGTTTTTGCTATGGTCAGCAGATCATGGCCGTTACTTTGGGCGGCGAAGTCGGACACACGGAGGCGGGGGAGTACGGCGCCGCGCGCATCGTGCGCAGCGGCGAATCGCAGCTGCTTGCTGGGACTCCTGAAGAGCAGACCGTGTGGATGAGCCACCGCGATGCGGTTTCGCAGGTGCCCGACGGCTTCATCGTCACGAGCTCGACTGCAAATTGCCCCGTTGCATCGATGGAATGCGCGGAGCGCGGGCTGTATGCCACGCAGTTCCATCCCGAGGTGCGCCATACCGAGCATGGACGCCATATACTCTCGAACTTCCTCTTTGCCATCTGCGACCTTGCAGACACCTGGACTATGGAGAACATCGTCGAGCAAAAGGTCGACGAGATTCGCGAGAAAGTGGGGGACAAGCGCGTTATCTTGGGGCTTTCGGGCGGTGTCGATTCCAGCGTGGTCGCGGCGCTGTGCGCGCGTGCCATTGGACGACAGCTCACCTGTGTGTTCGTGAACCATGGGCTGCTGCGTAAAGACGAGCCCGAGCAGGTCGAAGAGGTCTTCACCAAGCAATTCGACGTCGACTTCGTGCATGTGCATGCTGAAAGACGCTATGCCGAATTGCTCGACGGCGTGACTGAGCCCGAGGAGAAGCGCCGTATCATCGGCACGCAGTTCTGGAAGGAATTCTTCACCGTCGCGCAGGATTTGGATGGCGTGGAGTTCCTTGCGCAGGGCACGATCTATCCCGACATCATCGAGAGCGGCGCGCGCAAGACGGGCGGCAAGGCGTCGACCATCAAGAGTCATCATAATCTCATTCCGTTTCCGGAGGGCGTTCACTTCGATTTAATTGAGCCACTTGACCATTTCTTCAAAGACGAGGTCCGCGCGCTGGGAAAGGCGCTGGGCTTGCCTGATCCGATCGTGTACCGACAGCCCTTCCCGGGCCCTGGCCTTGCCATCCGCATCATCGGCGCGGTGACACTCGAAAAGCTCGTCATGCTCAAGGAAGCCGATGCCATCGTGCGCGAAGAGATCGATGCATACAACGCGCAGCTGTTCGAGGAAACGGGAGAGCGCAACAGTGCGCGCAGCGTGTGGCAGTATTTCGCCGTGCTTCCCGACATCAAGAGCGTTGGCGTCATGGGCGATGAGCGTACGTACCAGCGTCCCATCATCTTGCGGGCCGTGGAATCGAGCGACGCGATGACGGCGGATTGGGCGAAGCTTCCCTATGATCTGATCGCGCGCATATCGTCGCGCATCGTGGGCGAGGTAGACGGCATCAACCGTGTGGTCTATGACGTCACGAGCAAGCCACCTGCAACTATCGAGTGGGAGTAGCCGAAAGGCTATTTCGAGGCGTCGAATTTCCGTCCGCT
>CAYSZR010000018.1:4454-33362 GCA_964435565.1 uncultured Coriobacteriaceae bacterium | reverse complement strand
AGAGAGTTGCCGCTTGGCCGCTACTTGGGGTATCCCAAAACTACCCCTCTCAAATCATACAAACAGTCGCAAAAAACAAGAATCGGCTGACTGTTTGTATGATTTGAAGGCGATGTTCTACAGTTTAGGGACTATCTTTTACAAGGAGCAGCTCATGAAATTAGATGCAAAGCGTTGCGAACAACTGAAATGGCTGATTTGCTACTTAGAAGAAGAGCGTGGTGAATCGAGTGACGGGGAAACGCTCGAAAAACTCGATGGAGATGAGCTGTGGCAGCAATTTCGACGGCTTGTGAACACTCGCGAGCCTGTTTTGGCAAGTGATGAGTTCTATGGAATACAAGATGACGTTCTGCGTTGGATTGGCAATGCGACTGGAGTCACGCAGGTAGAGAGTCTTCCTCGTTGTGCGGCGGATAGTCGTCTTTCGATATGGCGTGGGGATATCAGGACGCTTGCGGCAGACGCAATCGTAAATGCGGCGAATAGCCAGATGCTCGGTTGCTGGGTTCCGGGGCACAACTGTATAGATAATGCGATCCACACATTCGCCGGCGTGCAGTTGCGTGAGGAATGCGCCCGTATCATGCGTGCCCAAGGCCATGAAGAACCGACGGCGCAGGCCAAAGTCACCTCTGCGTTCAATTTACCGGCTCAATGGATTATTCATACTGTTGGCCCTATTGCGGGAGGAAATCCAACCAGCCTTCAGTCCAACCAGCTTGCGCAATCGTATGTATCATGCCTCGAAGCGGCGGCAGGATGCGATTGTCGCAGTATTGCCTTTTGCTGCATCAGCACAGGGGTCTTTGGATTTCCGCAGCAGCAAGCGGCAGAGATTGCCGTACGCACCGTGCGCGCCTGGCTTGACGATTATGGGAATGTACCAATGCACGTGATCTTCGATGTTTTTAACAAGAGCGATGAGCTTATCTATCAAGATTTGCTGGGCCAAGATGGTGATATTTTGAATTGATGTAAGACTCCCGCTGGTCCATGTGCGTTTTAGGCAACCTGTTGCGAATATTAGATAGAGCTTACGCTGTTTTTCATCAGAAATCGGGCAGATTTCGCTCGAAATCTTCCAATTTTTACAATGTGGAAAACTCCAAAAACATGGGTATATAAGTCTTTGAATATAGATATGACGAACATAATGGCAATTTTCTTTGCCATCTAAACGGGGAGGATACTTTCTAAAATTCACCCGCCAAAGTCCGCTATTTGCAATCAAAGGTAGCCCTTGATTGCAAATATTTGACTGCAAATGGTATCGCGGTGTTTGCCGTTATAGCGCTGATTCAAAAATTGCCCGAGTATCTTTTCTGCCCAGTTTCTTGAAGGAGCCGAATTCTTCACCCTTGGTTTGAGCCAGGTTGTTAACAAGGGTCTCGATGTTGTCTTCGGTTATTCCCAGTTCGGTTAAGCTCGACGGCATGTTGAGACTCGCGAAGAACTGCTGCAGGCATTCGACACCTTCGCGTGCTGCATCGTCGTTATCGTCTGCCTCAACGTTAAAGACTCCGCGTGCAAACTGGGCGAATCGCTGTGGGTTTTCGGGCCAGACATAGCGCATCCAGGCGGGCATGACGACGGCGAGTCCCGCACCGTGGGTGATTGCGGGGTCGAGCGCCGATAGTTCGTGTTCGATGCCATGGCTTTCCCAACCGCCGGCACGAGATGCAGGCGAAGCGGACAGTCCACAGCCGGCGATATCGTTATGCGCGAGCGTGCCCGCCCACATTATGTCTGCGCGTGCGTCGTAATCATCGGGATTGTCCATCAGGCGATGTGCGGCATCGATGATGGCGCGCACGAGGGAGAGGGCGATGCCGTCGGTTACCGCGCTCGAGCCCGTGCCCGAAAAGAAACGTTCGCAGACGTGGCAGATCATATCGGTTATGCCAGCAGCCGTTTGGTACGAGGGCAAAGAAAGGGTGAGCTCTGGATCCATGACTGCGATTGAAGGGCGAAAACAATCGCCGTTTGCGCCTCTTTTCTGCCCCAGCTCGTCGTTGCTGATAACGCATGAGCCAGAAGCTTCGGAACCAGCGGCCGGTATGGTCAATACCGCCGCGATAGGAAGCGCCTCTTCAGGTCGTGCCTTTCCGCAGAAAAAGTCCCAGACGTCGCCTCCGTACCCATAGCCAAATGCGATTGCCTTGGAGCAGTCGATGACGCTGCCGCCTCCGACAGCTAAGATGACGTCGACTTGTCGTTCGCGCGCGAGGCCGATACCCGTGCGGACAAGACCGACTTCGGGGTTTGGTCGCACACCTGGAAGATCGACGCTGTCGATGCCGGCTGCCTTGAGGGACTGCTTGACGCGATCTAGGGTTCCCGTGCGAACGACGCTTCCGCCGCCATAGACTAGCAGCGCTTTTGTGTATCTGGCCTGGTTCAGGTACGAACCGATGTTGTCGGTATATCCGCGCCCAAAGTAAAAGCGGGTGGGGGACTGGAAGACGAAATCGTTCATGAAGTGCTCCTTTGCTGCCTGTTTGAATGCACTGATTGTAAGTCAGATTTGCACCGATGGGGATACGTCCAGTGACGAGAGGAACGAGAGGGCGTTGAAAGGTGTTGTATATAAAAAGGCCGTCACAAAGGTAACCCCCGGTGACGGCCTGATGGACGCGAGAACGCTTATGCCGTTGCGTACATTTCGTCGATTTCTGCGCGTGTGAACACGGGACCATCTAGGCAGATGAAATGACTGCCGATGTTACAGCGCCCACATTTGCCGATACCGCACTTCATACGCATTTCGAGCGTTGTGACAAGCTGCTCGGGGGAAAGCCCCATGGTATCGAGCAATGTTTCGGAACAGGTACGATACAGCGAAGGCCCGCCGCATAGCGTTGCTACCGTGTTGTCGGTGACCTTTAGGCCAAGGCTCCCAAGAAACGGTGCCGTGTATGCCTCGGGGATGCCCTTTTCCTCGGACTCGGGCGAGCCGTGATAGACGCTCACGTGCACGTCCATATCGGGAACCTTCGCCCAATTCTCGAAAAGATCTTCCTTGCAGACCAGATCTTCGTACGTGCTTGCCGAATAGACCATGTCGATATGCCCGTAATCTTCCCGGTTCTTGATGCAGTATTGCAAGAACGAGCGCACGGGGGGCATGCCGATGCCGCCGCCGATAAAGATCATGTCGCGGCCTTTGCAACTCTCATAAGGAAACCAGTTGCCATATGGCCCACGCAGGCCGACCTCGTCGCCTACTTCGAGTGAATGCAGCTGTTCGGTCACACGACCGACCTTTTTGACGGTAAATTCGACGTAATCATCGCCATTGTCGGCGACGCAGAACATCGACTCACCTTCGCTGATGAATGAGAACATGCCAAGCTGTCCGGGCTTGTTCTCGAATGGTTTTTTGCCATCAAGCGTCGAGAGCCTGAAGCTTTTGACGTCCTGAGTTTCCTCGATAATCTGGGTTATCTTGCAGACCTGCGGAATGAGCGCTTGCGGATCGCCCTGCGCGCAGCCATGGCTGATTTCAATCTTAGGCATGTGCGGTCACCTCCGTTTTTTCGGTCAGCTCGTTTACGCGGTCGATAAGCAGCGTTATATCAAGCGCGACTGGGCATTTCTCCACGCAGCGCCCGCAGCCGACGCAGAGCTTCTTGCCATAACGGTCTTCGAAGAAGTTAAGCTTATGCATAAAGCGGTTGCGTACGCGATCGACCTTTTCAGGACGGGGGTTATGGCCGCCGGCCATTTCGGTGTACTCGCTGAACATGCAGCTATCCCAGCAGCGGAAACGGACGCCCTCTTTGCAGCGATTCTCTTGCTCGATATCGAAACAGTAGCAGGTGGGGCAAACATAGGTGCACGTGCCGCAATTAAGGCACTTGATGCTCATGCTGTCCCAGAGTTCATCGCTGTTTGCCAGCGCGGCGATGCGGTCTTTGACGTTTTCGCCGTCGACTTGCAAGGTGCAGTGCGCTTCAGATGCCTGCGCGCTGCCTTCTTCGAGAAACGGTTTCCATGTTTCGAGTGCTGCGGTGCCCTCGTCGGTCTGAGCGGCGACGCTGTAGGCATCGGCGCTTTCATGCAGCACGATATCAGCGCTTGGGGCTTCGTTGGGGTTTAGTCCCATCGATTCGCAGAAGCATGCTTCGCCAGGGGCTGTGCAGCATATCGCCACGGTCAGCAGTTTCTGGCGTTTTGCCTCATAGAATTCGTCGATATAGCCTTTGGTGAAGAATACGTCGTCCAGGCATTCGATAGAGCGCATATCGCAAGGACGCACACCGAACAGGATCTGGTCATCCGATTCGATGATGGGATCGACGTACATGTCGCCGTTCGTGTCCACGCCATAGTGATACATCTTCTGGCTTTGTGGGAAAAGCAGGTCTTTGGGCGGCAGTACCGTGTTGACGATGTCGAAACGCGGCTTTTCAGAGGAGATGAAGGGCGCGAACTTGTACACGCCGGAAATCTCTTTAGGGACATAGACGACAGCCGACTTCGAGAGTTCGTCGAGCAATGCATCGAGTTTGTCTTTCTTGAGTATCATTGTTTAATCTCCTCCCTCCTACATGAATTCTTCGAGGTCATCAAGGTTATAGTTGCGCAAGACGTCGGGATTTTCGGCTGTCATGCCGCTTTCGTATTCGCCGAAGAGGTTGTTCATGTCTTTCACCAGCTTGCGGTTGATGGACATGAGCGGCAGTTCCATGGGGCAGACGCGTTCGCATTCGCCGCATTCTATGCAACGATCCGCAATATGGAACGCGCGGACTAAGCCGTAGAAGCGGTTCTCATTGAAGTTATTCTGCTTGCCCTGCCAGCCAACGCGGCGCTGGTCGACAAAGCAGATGCGGCAGGTACAGCAAGGGCAGACGTCGCGGCATGCATAGCAACGGATGCACTTCTCGAATGCCATGTTGAAGAAGTTCTGACGCGCTTGTTGGTCAAGGCCCTCGACGAGCGTCGCTTGCAAGAAGCGGTCTGCAGGCGGGGTTTCGACAACCGGCTCGCCGATCATCTCGTCATAGACAACGGGATTTCGATGCTGGCAGTTGGTGCACTTGTTGAAGACGGCGTCAGTTTTGCGGTCCTTCATCTGCGGGCAGCCGATGCCTAGCAGATATACGTCCTCGCGTTTGAACTGGTTGTCTTCGATCATGCGGTTGATCGCACGTGAATCGCAGCCACGCACGATAAGAGCTACCTTGCCACGGCGTTTCAGGTCCTGAACGTATTTAGCCAGGTTGTTTGCGCAGTATTCATTGAAGACGAGGCGATCGGTATCTTCAGGCTTAAGGCAGATGAGCGGGGTCGTCTGCTTTTCAAAGCGTCCTGCTTCCCAGCCGATGAATGCAGCGTATTCGCCGCTTTCGATCAGCTCTTTGGCACGAGCTCGAATCTGATCCTGGATGTCGGCCATTATGCCTGCCCTCCTTGTTCAGCGGCGAGCACTGGTTCGCTGCCGCCTTCACGTGGCGGGACTTCCTTGGGACCTTTGCCCATGAGCGGAGAGCCCAAGGATTCTTCAAGCCTGAAGTCGCCTTCGATGGGGCCGAGCTCGGTGATACGGCCGACGAATTCGGTCACGGTGTCGCGGAACTTGGCGGCCTCGGCGCCTGAAATCCATTTGATCTGGAAGCGGTCTGGTTCAAGGCCGATGTACTCGAGTTCGCGTTTGAAGATCATCATACGGCGCTTGGCATAGTAGTTGCCCGTAGCATAATGGCAATCGCCAGGATGGCATCCGCATACGATGACGCCATCGCAGCCGCGCTGCAGCGCTTCGAGCACATACTGAGGATTCACGTCACCTGAGCAGGGCACGCGCAGCAGGCGAATGTCTGCCGGGTATTTCATACGGTTCAGACCTGCGAGGTCGGCGCCTGTGTACGTGCACCAACGGCAGGTGAAAGCCAGAATCTTGGGGCGCCATTCACCTTGCGCCTCGGTTGTAATCGTGGCCGTCTTGCCTTCTTCTACCACTGACATAGTGCGTCCACCGCCTTCATGATGCCTTCGTCGCTAAAGCCCAGCAGGTCGAGCGCACCGGGTCGGCATGCGACCGTGCAAGCGCCACAGCCTTGGCAGAGCGCTGAATTGACCTGGCAGACCGTGCGAGTGATCTTGACAGAGTTTTCACGGAACTGTTTTTCCACGAGGCTGAGCGCACCGTACGGGCAGATGCCCACGCATTGGCCGCACCCTGAGCAATTCGCTTCGTCAACGTGGCTGATCTGCGGCTCGCTTTCGATAGTGTCGTGGCTGAACAGAATGATGACCTTTGATGCTGCCGCACCTGCTTGCGCGACGGTGTCGGGGATATCCTTGGGGCCTTGTGCCGTGCCGGCCAGATAGATACCGCGAGAAGCAGTCTCGACTGGGCGAAGCTTGGGATGCGCTTCTGTGATCCAGTCATCCTCGTCGCACTGAACGCCGAACATCATCGACGTTTCACGTGCGCCTTGAGCTGCTACCATTGCGGTTTCAAGTACGACCATATCCGCATCGATCTGCACGTTTTCACCTGAAATGGTGTCGACGCCCAAGACGACATAGTGGTCGCCTTCTTTATAGATCTTGCTTACGCGGCCGCGCAGATATATTGCGCCATCGTTCATGGTCTGCATGTAGAATTCGTCATAGCGCCTGCCCGGCGTACGTACATCCATATAGAAGACATAGCATTTGCCATCGGGAATCTTGTCCAGGTATTGATGTGCATGCTTGGCGCCATACATACAGCAGGCACGCGAGCAATATGCCTTGCCCTTGTTGGGGTCTCGGCTGCCAACGCATTTGATGATGACGCAGCTCTTAGGCTCCGTGCCGTCGCTTGGGCGCAGGATGTGGCCTTCAGTGGGACCAGAGGCGTTTACGATGCGCTCGAAATGCAGTCCGTCGATGACATCTTCATAGGCGCCCCCGCCGTATTCGGGATAGATTTTCTGCCATTCGATGAGGTCATAGCCTGTTGCCAGGATGACGGCGCCGTAGGTTTCGGTCGTGAGCCTGTCCTCATCTTCGTAATTGATGGCGCCGGTCGGGCATATTTTGGCGCATAAGCCGCATTTGCCCTTGGTGAGCATGGTGCAATGATCAGGATCGATGACAGGCTTAGAGGGAACTGCTTGCTCGAACGGCTTATAGATAGCCGTGCGGTTGCTGAGTCCCTGATTCCATTCGCTGGGAATCTTTTTGCTGGGACATTTGGTAGTGCACATGCCACAGCCGGTGCATTTGTCATAGTCAACGTACTTGGCCTTTTCGCGGATGGTGACCTCGAAATTGCCCACGAATCCCTCAACCTTTTCGACTTCCGAAAGTGTCTTGAGCGTGATGTTGGGATGGTTGCCGGCCTCGGACATCTTGGGTGTCGATATACATGCCGAGCAGTCCATGGTGGGGAAGGTCTTATCAAGCATGGGCATCTTGCCGCCGATAGTTGGCTGGCGTTCCACGATGGTGACCTTATAGCCTGCGTCGGCTATGTCGAGAGCTGCCGTGATGCCGGCGATGCCGCCGCCGATGATGAGCGCGTTCTTGTTCACGGGAATCTGCTCGGTGAATAGCGGGACGTTACGATCGACTTTGGCAACGGCCATTTTCACGAGGTCTTTTGCCTTGTCGGTTGCCTCCGCCTTATCGGTATGAACCCACGAGCACTGCTCGCGCAGGTTCGCTACCTCGAGCATATACGGGTTGATCTTGGTATCTTTCAAAAGATTGCGCCAAGTGAGCTCGTGCATGGCCGGCGAGCATGCGGCAACGACGATACGGTCGAGATTATGTTCTTCGATGGCTTCTTTGATCTTTGCCTGACCGGGATCCGAGCAGGTGTATTTGTTGTCTTCGGCATGTACTACATTGGGAAGCGTGGCCGCGTATTCAACGACGGCCGGGCAGTCGACGATACCGCCAATGTTACTGCCACACCAGCAGACGAAAACGCCGATTCGACTCATTTGGCCACCTCCTCAGTTTCTTGTGCGGCCGGTGTGTCGATCTTGCCTGTGGCAAGAGCTACTGCCGGCTCAAAATGATAGGAAAGACCCGCTTCTTTGCTGGTCGCGCCCATGGCCATGGCGATGAGCTCGGTGAAGTAATAAACGGGAATATGATAATCAGTGCCCATTTCACGATTGATTTGCGCTTCACGCATGTCGACGTTGAGCCAACAAAGCGGGCATGAGGTTACGATAGCCTCGGCCCCGTTTGCTTTGGCGTTTCGCAAGATGCGTTCGACGGTCTTGCGAGCTGCCTTGGGGCTGACGACATGGTTGGATGCGCCGCAGCATTCGGTCTTGAACGACCAGTCGACGCATTCAGCACCGCATGCGTTGAGCAGACGTTCCATAGCCATGGGGTTTTCGGGGTTCTCGAATTGTGTTACCTCTGCGGGACGAACCTGCGTGCAGCCGTAATAGCATGCGATCTTCATGCCGCCTAGAGATTTAGTGAGCTTGGAGGCGACAAGGTCGACCATGTCTGGTTCGACCATGATTTCGAGCAGGCTTTTCACGTTGACGCTCGCCTGATAATCCATGTTGATGAGATTGCTTACGTGCAGGCGGTTTTTCTCGCTTTGACGCGCCCAGTGGACAGTGCCCTTAAGCGCGGCATAGCAACCAGTGCACGGGGCGACAACGTCCATGCCCGGGTTTTGCTGTTCGGAAAGCGCAAGGCTGCGGGCGGGTAGCGCATGCATAAGGTCGTCACTCGTGAGCTTGGCGGCTGATGTGCCGCAGCAGCACCAATCGTCTATCTCTACCAACTTGAGACCGATACGCTCGTTGATATATGCGGCGGATTGCGAAAGAGAGGAACCAGTCGAATCAGCAGAGCAGCCGGGAAAGTATGAATAGGTCAGCTGTGTCATGAGTTCCTGGCCTCCTTTGTGGATTGCTCGCATGCGTCGATCAGGCGCTGCACGGCGGCACGATCGTTCACGCGGTTGCGTTTGATGCCAACGAGCCCCTTGGTGAACATCTTGGGTGCGCTGCCCATGTCTTGCATAAGATGGCCAGAGGACATGTTATAGCCAGCAGCGAGATATTGTTCGTTGGAACGCCCGTTGTTGCGCACCTTCTTGATAAACAACGATTCGAAAGTGTCGCTTTCGGGAAGTGCTTTGCGACCTTGCGCATGCGATTCGAGGCGTACCTCTCGCATGATGTCTGTTATCTCGATATTTTGCGGGCAGCGCGTTGAGCAAGCCATGCACTGCGCGCAAAGCCATGGCCCTTTTGCATCGAGCGCTTCATTTACAAGGCCGAGCTGCAGCATTCGCATGATTTTCTGTGGCGGCAGATCCATATCCTCTGCCATGGGACATCCAGCGGAGCACTTGCCACACTGGTAGCAGTCACTCAGGTTCACGCCAGCGCGTTTTGCAATTTTGATGCAAAGCGCATGATCTGCGTCTGTGACCGCTGATAGATTTACGGTGCGCATAAAACCCCTTCCTAGTCACAACATAAGTTGTAATGATACGCGAAAGATATGCGCAAGCGGGTAACGCTTTTTGTGAATGCGCGTCAAATATAGGTAAAAGATGAAACAAGAAGTGCAAATGGATGTGAAGGGTCCGCTTTGAGCCCGTAGAATTATCAGGATTTCGCATATGTTCAGCAGCCGCTTACATGAAATCAAAAAAGCATTCTGTGGCAATATGAGGGCGTCTGCCACCGTTTCTGGATGGTTCGCTAGAATGTTGCCATGAAGCGAATCGATGACACCAAAGTAAGAAGAATCAATGCCGTCCTTGCGGCGGCGCTGGCATGCTTCTTTCTGGTGCATGCGCTTTTGGGCGTTCTGTCGCAAAGACAGCTCGTTTCCAATACGCTTGCCGTATTTGCATGGGCAGGAGTGGTTATCCTCGCTGTTCACATCGCATGCAGCGTGGGGACGACATGGTATATGTATACCGATACGCTACGCCCGCCGAGCAATCGGAAGAAACAACATCAGGTGCTCAAATGGGTGACGGGGGTCGCGGTGCTGGCCCTGGCGCTTTATCACATGCTTGCGCATGGAGGCAGCACGTCGGGAAATGACTATGTGCAATTGACGATCCTGCTCGTCTTACTCGTGTTCATCGCGATACACAGTTATACGGGCGTAAAATCGTTGACGCGCGATCTTGCCATAGACAAGCGTGCACGCATGCCCATTCGCGTTGGGCTTATCGGGGTGGCGGTTGCCATCGGACTTCTTGCTTGCGTTTTGCACTGGTTATAGATCTGATTTGCCCTCTGCGTCCTGCGTGTGTTTACCGCATGCGGCGCATGTTGGATCACGGGCGATATCGACTATCTCGAAGTCATTGGAAAGCGCATCGTAGGTCAGAAGTTTCCCGCACAAGAGGTCGCCGGTTCCGGTAACGTATTTAATGGCTTCGAGTGCTTCGATCGATCCGATAATGCCGGCAAGCGCGCCGATAATTCCTTTTGTCGCGCAGGTGGAAAGCCTGTTTTGGTCAGGTTCGTTTGGCAAGAAGCATCGATAACAAGGACCCGCATCGGGCACATACGTCATAATCTCGCCGTAAAAGCCCAAGACGCTTGCATGCACAAAAGGCTTGCCAAGTGCGACGCAGGCATCGTTGACGAGCAGCTTCGAGGAGATTCCGTCGGTGCAGTCGCAGACGATATCGTAGGGTTCGATGATCTTAGTGGCGTCTTGTGCCGTGAGCTCCCGGTTAAAGGTCTCGACGGTGATGCCGGAGTTGATGGCCCGCATGGACGCTGCGGCTGAATCAACTTTGGGAATGCCGATTGTTTTTTCGCTGTGGAGGATCTGGCGCTGCAGGTTCGAGAGACTTACCGTGTCATTGTCAATGACGCCGATGCTGCCCACGCCGGCTGCGGCGAGGTAAAGCGCGACGGGCGAACCAAGTCCGCCGGCACCCACGATGAGCATACGAGATGCGCAGAGCCTTTCCTGCCCCGTCGTTCCAAAACCGTCGAGCACGATATGTCGTGCGTAGCGGTCTCGCTGCTCATCGGTGAGTGCCATGGCGCATCTTCCTATTCGCGTGCGTAGGCGCTGAGCATCGCATCTGCCATCGCTTTTTTACGGCAAGCGTCGCAAAGCTTGGGATCGTCGACTCCGGCGCCTTTTGCAGCCCAGGCGACCTCCTCTTTGGTGCCTAGGCTTGTGCCGCATCTTTCGCAGAAGTCGAGTTCGAAGCGGCGTCCCCATATGGTGCGCGTCGTTTCCGTTTCGCTCCATTCGATTGCATCTGTGGGGCAGACGTTGGCGCAGCTATGACAGCCTACGCAATCGTCATTGGGCTTGTCATAGGGCGTCGAAACCTTTTTCTCGATGCCGCGCATCACCGTTGATATGGCTCCCGTGCCGAGTGCGTCGCATGCCTGCATGCATAGACCGCACAAGATGCATTTTTCGGTATCGAGTTTGATGAAGCTTTCGGGTAGATCCGCCTGGTAGAACTCGCCCATCTGCCTGATTCGATCGGATTCAGGGGAACGGGCTTGCAAGAGCATGAGAATAACCCGACGTTGTTCGACGATCGAATCGCTATTGGTCTTGACTTCGCAAGGCGCCTCGATGGGGTAACAGCATGACGTTACGACCTTGCTGCGTCCATGCATGATGACCTCGCAGATGCAGATTCTGCAGGCTGCGCGTGGTTCGAATCCGTCATGTCGGCAGAGCGTGGGAATGAAGATTCCATTGCGCTTGGCAACGTCATAGAGGTATTCGCCATCTTTCGCGGTGCAGGTTTTGCCGTCGATGACGACTTCGAAGGTCTTGGCATCTTGATCAGCCATGATCAGCCCCTCCCTTCAACAATAACGGCATTGCTTCTGCATGCCTCACGGCAACTTCCGCAGACGATGCAGACATCCTGGTCGATTTCATGGACTTCTTTCATGCCGCCGCTGATTGCATCGGCGGGGCAGGCACGCGTACAGAGGTTGCAGCCGATGCATGCGTCGGGATCGATGCGGAATCTGGTGAGTGCTGTGCAGACACCAGCTGGGCATGCATGCTGCTCGATATGGGCGACATATTCGTCTTTGAAGAAGCGTAGCGTTGAGAGTACGGGGTTTGCCGCTGTCTTGCCAAGCGAACAGAGCGACGCTTGTTCCATCATGGATGCGATGCGCGTCAGCATGTCGAGGTACTCCATCTTACCGCGACCTTCGCAGATCTCGGTCAGCATATGCAGCATCTGACGTAGCCCCTCGCGGCATGGCGTGCACTTTCCACAGGACTCTTCGGAAAGGAATTTTACGTAATAGCGGGCGACTTCTACCATGCAGTTTCGGTCGTCCATGACAATCATGCCGCCCGAACCCATCATTGCGCCGTGTTCTTTAAGGCTGTCGAAATCGACGTGCAGGTCGAGTAGCTCGTCGGGAATGCAGCCACCGGAAGGACCGCCGGTTTGCACTGCCTTGAAGGGACGGTCTTGTTGGATGCCGCCGCCAATATCGAAGATAAGTTCACGCAACGTCGTGCCCATAGGGACTTCGACCAGGCCGGTATTTTTGACCTTGCCCACAAGCGCGAACACTTTCGTGCCCTTCGAGTTGTCGGTGCCGATCTTTGCGAATTCAGCGCCGCCCTTGGAAAGAACGACGGGGACGCTTGCCCAGGTTTCCACGTTGTTGAGCACGCTTGGCTGTCCCCATAGGCCGCGCTCGACGCTGCGGATATATTTGGCGCGTGGTTCGCCGACCTTTCCCTCGATGGAGGTCATGAGTGCGGTCGACTCGCCGCAGACGAAGGCCCCGCCGCCTCGTACGACTTCGAGATGCATTGCATGGTCTGTTCCAAGGATCGAATCGCCAAGGTACCCTGCCTCTTCGGCAACGCGAATAGCGTCGACGATGCGCCGACGCGCTGAATCGTATTCATCGCGGATGTAGAGAAACCCTTGCGAGGAGCCAATGGCGAGTCCGCAGATAATCATCCCCTCGATGACAGAATGCGGGTCGCCTTCGAGTATCGAACGGTCCATAAATGCGCCGGGGTCGCCCTCGTCTCCGTTGCAGATGACATATTTGGGATCTCGATCGTAGCTAGCGGCTGTACGCCATTTGCGCCCAGTCGGGAATCCAGCACCCCCACGACCGCGTAGTCCGCTGGTTTCGACTTCGGCGAGTATTTCTTCCGATGACATCGTTAAGGCGTGCCTGAGACCTTCATACCCTCCATGGGCAAGGTAGTCGGGAAGTGACGATGGGTCGACGATGCCTACGTTGCGCAGGGCTATTTTGAGTTGCGGCGCGTAAAACGGAGCATCTTTCTGGTGCACCACCGTCGTCTTGTCCGGCATGCGGTACAAAAGCCTGTCCACGGTCCCGGTTTGCCCACTTTCGCCGCTGAAAAGCGCGTCGACGATAGCCTCAGCGTCCTTGGGAGCGACGCGATAGTAAGCGATATCATCGGGCATGATGCGTATAACGGGTCCGCGCTCGCATAGACCGTGACAACCGGTTTCTTTAACGGTGCATATGACGTGGGCGTCTTTGCCCGGATGGCCCTCAAGGGCCTTTTCGAGTGCCGCTGCGACATCGTAGGAACCACGGGTCTTGCAACCGGTGTCACAGCAGACCAGGATGTTCTTTTCCTCTGTTGTCATATTATTCGCCCCCAGCCGTGTCACTGTAGCTGGACAGGATGGAGGGCACCTGTTCGGCACGGACGCTACCGTAGATATCGTCGTCGACGACCATGACCGGTGCGAGTGCGCACGAACCCATGCAGTTGACGAGTTCGAGTGAGAAAAGCCCGTCATCGGTGACGTCTCCTGGCTCAATATCGAGTGCGCGTTTCACGCCTTCCATGAGGTTTGAGGAGCGACGCAGATGACATGCGGTGCCATCGCATATCTTGATGATGTGCTTGCCTTTGGGCTTGAGAGAAAGCGCCTTATAGAAGGTTGCCATGCCGTAGAGCTGGGCTTCACTCGTGCCTAGGTACTCTGCCAGGGCCGCGATGCCCTCTTCGGGCACATAGTTGAACGCTCGCTGCATGTCTTGCAAAATCGCCAGCGCATAGCGTTGATCGGGCTCGTATCGGCCGAAAATCTCTTTGACCTGTTCGTCCATATCGGTTCCTTTTCGATAGGCGAATGCTTGTCAGCCTCCGGCGACTACAGGGAAAAGCGCAATCGTGTCCGCATCTGTAAGTGGTGTGTCCTTGTCTTGCAGGTGTGCGACGTTGCGCCCATTGACCATGATAATGGCATCCTCGCCAATCCCGGTTCCAGCTTCATCGAGCAGCTTGGGCCTAAATGACGGCCATTTGTCGCAGCAGGTTTGAAGCAGTTCGAGAACGGTGCCGGGTGCAGGCATATCGCATGCCTTGCACCCGGTGTAATCACGGTAATACGCGAAGAACTTGACGTGCATCCGTATCCTGCCGTTTCTACTCGTTCAGGCTTAGCTCCTCGAGTTTTTCTGCCGAGGGCTGGCCTTCGATGTTCCACCCACGTACTTCGTAATACTCTTTGAGCATGGTTTGAAGCTCATTGACCTTGCCCTTTGCTGGGCCATCGGGAAGGGCTTCGCGCAACATGCGTGGTGGCAACGTATCCTTCTCGATACCGGCAGCTACATTGTAAAGCTTCTCGAGGTTCCAGATACGTTCGCCCTTGAGCAGAATATCGGCATCGGATTCGTCGCTGCCGGTGTCGGCGCGCCAAAGGTCTGCGAGCTCGGTAAGGCCCAGGCCGAAGGTTGTGAATAGACACATGCCCAGGCTGTCGCACAAGGCTGTGAGGTCTTGGAAGGTCTTGAGCATGGGAGCTTTGCCTTCGGTGGTCTGCGGATCCATCTTTACGGGCAGGCCAAGGACCTCGGGGGAAATCATATAGCCACGGACATGGCATCCGCCACGATTGGAAGTTGCATACTCGAGACCGATTCCCTGGATAGCGCGGCCATCATAGGCGGGCGTTTCTTGTTTTTTGACAGACATCGAAAGTTCGGGATGTCCGTATTTTTCCGCCATTCGATAGCTGCCCAGGGCAAGCGTCTTGCCAAAGCCCTCGTTGTTACAAGTGAGCATCACGCACTTGAACATGGCTTCGGCATCGCCGAATTTCAGCGGGAATCCGATGTCGCTTTCGGGGATGACGCCCATTTCGAAGAGCTCCATCGCACAGGCTATGGTCGAGCCAAGCGTGATCGGATCCATGCCGTATTCATTGCATTTGAAATTTGCGTCGCAGACCGCGTCAAGGTCGTTGATGCCGCAGGCGGCTCCAAAGCTCCAGCCGGCTTCGTATTCGGGACCCTCGCCGAAGGATTTATATGTTCCGGTGGCAATCTTCACGATACGCCCGCAGGCAATCGAGCAACCGAAGCAGCCTTTGGAACGCAGCAGATATTTCTGCGCGAGCGCTTCGCCCGAGATATCGTCTGCCTTGTCAAAATACGAACCATCGCGTCCGTTGCGAAGCGGCAGGCCCCCGACCTCGTTGACGATGTTGACAAGGATTTCGGTGCCATAGGCTTTTAGACCCTGGCCGGTGACAGGATGCGCGGCAAGTTGGTCGCGGATGCGCAAGATGGCATCCATCGTCTCTTGGGGCCGTTCGGACTTCACGCCTCCGGTGCCGCGCACGGCAATGGCCTTGAGGTTTTTCGAGCCCATGACCGCGCCTGTCCCGCCACGTCCGGCTGCGCGGTTTTTCTCGTTCATGATGACACCGAAGAGATTGCCGTTTTCGCCGCAGGGGCCGATGGCGGCGATCTTGAACTGATCGCCTAGGCGGTCGGTCAGGATATCGGTCGTTTCATGGACGTCCTTGCCCCATAGGTCGGTTGCGTCGCGCAGCTCCACGGTGCCGTCGTTAATGTAGAGATAGACGGGGCCATCCGCCTGGTTTTCGAAGATGATTCCATCCCAGCCGGCATATTTGAGCTCTGCGCCCCAATGTCCGCCCGAGTTTGAAGCTTCGATGGTATTGGTGAGCGGCGCTTTGCAGACGACGTTATAGCGTCCCGCAGAGGGCGATGCGGTCCCCGTGAGCGGGCCTGTCATGAAGATGAGCTTGTTATCAGGCCCAAGCGGGTCGATATTCGGATCGCATTCGTCGCAGTAATACTTGGTTCCCAGCCCACGTGCGCCAACATAGGTGCGCGCGTCTTCCATGTTGAGCGCTTCGGGCTTGATCGAGCTGTTTGCGAGGTCGATCCTCAGAAGTTTTCCTGTCCAGCTCATGAGGCCACCTCCTCGGTCTTATCGGTTCTATATACTTCCATGAGCGAATCCGCGATTGACATTCGACGATCGGGCAGGTCGGCATCGTCGACGATTTCGATGGCATCGGCATGGCAATAGCGTACGCACTTGGGTTCTCCACCGCATAGATCGCACTTGATCATGCGCCGTGCAATGGGGGTGTAGTGAATGTTGCCCAGCGGGCAGGCGTTCATGCACATCTTGCATTTGATGCATTTGTCCGCGTCATACGATACGAAGCCGTCTTCTTCGACCCGAAGCGCCCCAACGGGGCATACCTGGGCGCAGCACGCGTCATCGCATTGCATGCACATAAGGGGGATGGATACTGCCTCGACTTCGTAGTCGACAACCGATATCGCCGACATGCGGGGGTTGAACTGCTCGAAATGCCCGTATGAGCATACGAGCTCGCAGGTTCTGCAACCTACGCACTTCTCTGGTTTGATGATGAGTTGTTTTGCCATAGCTTCCCCTTTCAAAGGAGGTAATGCACATACTGCATAAGGCCAATATCAGTATAGACTCTATTTGGTTATAATGCCTTTATGAAGCGTTTTCTTATAGCTAATGTGTATAAGCACGCCGTGTGAAACGAAGGGGTGCGGCATTATGGAACTCACGCAGATCAAATACTTCGTCGCCGTCGCGCAATGCGAGAACATGTCACGTGCGGCAGGTCAGTTGCATATTTCCCAACCGTCGCTTTCACGCGCTATCTCAAAGCTCGAAGGGGAGCTGGGCTGCAAATTATTAGACAGAAATGGGCGTCATATCTCTCTTAACGATGAAGGGAGGCGCTTTCTAAAGGGGGCGCTTTCCATGATACGCGAGCTTGATGATGCTACGTTTGATGTGCAGGAAATGGCGCAAGCCCCCGTCGCACGGCTTACCGTGGGCATCACAGGCAATAATTCAACGCTTACTGGCATACTTATGGCATTCGCACGCCTGCATCCCGAAGTGCGCTTTCATCTGCAATGCAATATCGAGGCGATAGAGAATATCGATATCAATCGTTATGACATGCTTGTATATCCCCAGGGGGAACGTTATAAGAAATTCAAGGGCGTCGAGTTGGGAACGAATCCGTTTTTGCTGGCAGTTGGGAAGAAGCACCCGTTATACGATCGGCTTGCACGGTCGAATGACGCTTTGCGCGCGGGCATGCACGTAGCCGATCTCTCCGAACACGATTTCGTCTTCATTCGCCACGGCGACGAATTCATCGAGATGCCCTATGAGCTTTGTCTTGGCGCAGCAATGCACCCGCGCGTGCAGGTGTTCACGAATTCGCAGGACATGCACCGGCAGGTCGTCGCAGCAGGCGATGCTTTGGGGTTTGTGGCCCAGGGCAGTGCGGGCGCCTATTTTGCCGATCCGGAAATATGCCTGGTCCCTTTGCTTGATAAGGGTTTTCAGGTCAGGCTCATGGTATGTTTCAAACGCGACAAGCATCTTTCTTCTACAGGCAAAGATCTGCGTGAGTACGTTTTGGGCCATATCGGACGCTAGCTTGTGGCTTTAAGTCTCTGCTGCCTGCTCTTGATAGATTCTTTTTATAAAGAGCGACATGAATGTTGTCGACATGTCTACCTGCTTTGGCGAACAAAAAAATATATGACAAATGCCAGAGCTGAAATTTGCGTTTTATAAGACAATTTCAACTTGTTTATGCTTGTGTGCATAATGCACTTCTTCGTCAGGCAAAATCGCATTACGGACTGTTCCTGAAGTGAAACCGCGAAGAAGGAGGTACGCATGCTCAATGCCCGAGAGAATCTGGAAGCTGTGATTAATCATGGGAAACCAGATCGGTATTCGAACAACTACGAAGGTCTGAATCTCATGTTCCACCCCCTGATGGAGCCACTCGCCGAGCCAGGTGGGCCGGCAATCGTGGATGCCTGGGGAATCACTTGGAAATGGCCGGCGGGTACGCCAGGGCAGTTTCCCGTCCACGATGACGAGCATGTTGTTCTAAAGGACATCGAGGACTGGAAAACGTATGTCAAGGCACCGCCGACGGATAAGGTGCCGGAAGCGGTCTGGGATCAGTTCCGCCAGATGTATCGCGATGCCGATCGCACGAAATCACTCGTTGCGACGCTCTATGTCGCAGGTCTATTCGAGATGACACACCACCTGGGCAGTATCGACGAGATGCTCATGTGTTTGATTACCGACACGGAAGACTACACCGACTTGGTGAAGTATCTTGAAGAACGCGAGCTCAAGATTGCCGAGCTCATCTGCGATAACCTCAAACCCGACGTCATCTTCCATCATGATGACTGGGGCAGTGAGGTGAATTCCTTTATGAGCCCCGATCTGTTCGGTGAGATATTCGTCGAGCCATATAAGAATATCTACGGCTATTACAAAGACCATGGCGTGAAGTATGTCTTCCACCATAACGATTCGTATTCTGCCAACCTTGTGCCCGCGATGATCGAAATGGGCATCGATGTGTGGCAAGGCCCCATGCATTCCAATCATGTCGCCGATCTTGTCAAGGAATACGGCGATAAGATCAGCTTTATGGGCAATATCGATAACAAGTTCATCGATTTCGAGGGATGGACGCGCGAAGATTGCCGTGATGCGATCGTCAAGTGCATCGATGGCGATGGTCTTGGGACCAACAGCTATATTCCTTGCATCACACAAGGTGGTCCGGGTTCTACGGTTTCTGGTACCTACAAGGTGCTGGTCGAAGAACTTGATGCGTACAATGCCAAGAAATTCGGTTTTACCGTTGAAGAGCTGGAAGCAGCGCGCGATGAATTGCAGATAATCTTCGGATAACCAAAAGAAGATAAGGTAAAAGGGCGATTCTTCCAAGAGGAGAGTCGCCCTTTTCAATGTATGTTTGAATAACAACATACAGGGCATATAGGGGATGCTACCATCTTGTGTGCATTGGACAGTTCAATTTTTGGAGGCGCGCGATGCGCATTGGAATTGGCATCGATACGGGCGGTACCTATACAGATGCCGTTATCTTCGATCTTGATACGCATGGGGTTTTAGCTTCGGGCAAATCGCGTACGACTAAAGAGGACCTGCGTGCATGCGTTTTGGGTGCGATCGATTGTCTGCCGCGTGAGCTTGCCCAGCAAGCTGAAACTGTTGCGCTTTCGACGACGCTTGCAACCAATGCCTGCGTTGAGGGCAAGGGTGCTCGCGCCAAGCTCATCTTGATGGGGACGCCTGAACACGCCTTGCGCAGTATGAATGTGATGGATCGTTATGGCATTAATCCCGATGACGTGCTCTGTTTGAACACCAAGTCTTCGTTTGATGGAACGCGTATCGATGACCCCGATTGGCCGCAGGTGCTTGAGGATAATGCGCAGTGGTTCCAAGGCGCTCAGGCAATTGCGATTTCTGAGATGAACGCTTTGCGCAATGGCGCTCTTATGGAGCGCGTTGGCGTGAAGTTTTTGAAAGAGCAGTTGGGCATTCCCGTTATCGCCGCGACCGATGTCGCTCACGAGCTCAACATGATCGAGCGTGGTGGAACTGCCTTGCTCAACGTGCGTTTGATGCCCGTGGTCGAAGATTTTCTTGCTGCCGTGCGTGCTGCACTCGACGAGCGCGGTATCGAAGGCAAGCCAATGGTCGTGCGCAGCGATGGCAGTTTCATGAACGAAGCGCAGGCGCGTGAGAGCGCGGTTGAGACAATCGTCTCTGGGCCGGCGGCAAGCGTCCAGGGATGTGCCGAGCTTGCCAATTTTGCCGATTACCTGGTCGTTGACATGGGGGGTACGACTACGGACGTCTCGCTGGTGACCGCATCGACGCCGCTTATGACACGCGGAACGCGCATTGGCGTTTGGAGAACGCAGGTAGCTGGTGTGTTCGTCGATACTTTTGGGCTAGGCGGCGACAGCGCCGTGAAGATCGCGCCTGGCACCATTAAGCTCACCCGCCGCCGCGTCGAGCCTTTATGCGTCGCCGCATCACGTTGGCCGCAGATCACAGAGCGCTTGCAGGGGATACTTGACCCCACTCTTGCTCATGTGGGTCGCGAGGTCTACGAAATACTCTATCTTGTGCGTGAACCACGCGATTTGGGCGGGTATAGCCAAGTCGAGCGTGATCTTATCGATCTGCTGCGTGAAGAACCGATGATTATCGGCTTGCAGGATTTCGCGGAGATTTTCCGCTTGGACGGATCCCATATCACCGCACGGCTCGAATCAGAGGGCGTTATCATGCGCGCCGGATTCACTCCGACAGACGCTATGCATATCAAGGGCGATTTCTCTGGCTTCGACACGGAAGCCTCGCGTCTTGCAGCACAATATCTGACTCGTGCTATCCCGACATATGAAGAGACGCCTGAGGACGTCATGAGGTTATGCGATGACGTCTATGATGCGGTCGAGAGTAAGCTTTATGCGAACCTTGTCCGCGTACTTTGGCAAAATGCGCAGCCAGAGGCCCTGCGTGACGCGTATCCGGAAAGTCTCGAAGCGCTTTTGACGCGCAGGTGGAATCAGATGCGTTCGGGGCAAGAAGACATGCTGGCTCTTTCGATATCTACGCCTGCTAAGCTTGTGGGCGTCGGTGCGCCTATCGGGATATTCTTACCGCCCGTTGCAAGGGCGCTGGGGACCGATTATGCGATTCCAGAGCATGCCGAGGTGGCCAATGCCATCGGCGCTATTACTACGCGTGTCCGTGCTCAGGTGCAGATAGAGGTTCGTGCATATTACAAAGATGCCGCTTTCGTGGGATATACGGTACCTTGTGAGCAAGGGACGAAATTAATCAATGATCTTGACGAGGCCATTGAATTTGCCAGGACGGTTGCAACGCGTCAGGCAAAAGACGAGGCATATGCTCGAGGCGCTCGGGGTGAACTTGATTGTACGTTCACCACGCAGAGCAATGTTTCGCACGCCTTTGGGCTGGCGATTCATTTCAGCACGGATTGTATCGCCACTGTCTCGGAACGCTAGAACCTATCGTCTTTGACGACCAATCAGCACCCAAAATCAGCAGGTAAGGGTAGCCCTTGTTGTCACAAGATATTTAAAGACAGGTAGGAAATGTATACTATGGGCTCTATCCTTTCGACGTTTACTGAAAAGGTGTTCCATGGATATCCATGAGCTTATCGAAACGTGCGGATTCGACGCGACGGGCGAATGCCCCTCGAGTCTGCTCAAGACGCGGCCGGAAGTTCGCGCTATGTGCGCCGTGGATAGATGTAACGCGTATGGTCGCAATTGGGCGTGTCCTCCTGCATGTGGTGAGATCGAGGATTTTCAGCAGCAGATTTCTCAACGGACGACCTGCTATGTCGTTCAAACGTGCGGCGATCTTGAGGATTCATTCGATTTCGAAACGATGGTTGAGGTCGAGATGCTCCAAAAGGAACGTTTCGAGAAGCTCAACGATCTGGTCAAGGAACGGTTTCCCGATGCCTTGATGCTTTCTGCGGGGACATGTCAGATTTGCAAGGAGTGCACCTGCCCCGATGCCGCATGTCGGTTTCCCGAACGCCGTCTCAGCTCTATGGAGGCTGCCGGGCTCGTGGTTTCCGAGGTATGCACACAGGCGGGCGTTCCTTACAATCATGGCCCCAACACTATGTCATATACGGGCTGTATCGTTCTTTAAAGGCGGGAAATACCATGGCATCTAATCAGCAGAAACATGGCTTCAACCTCGATAAAGCAATCGAAGGACTTGATGCGCTTCATGACATATGCGGGCTTGATGCTGCGCTTTTTTCACCAGCCTCAGATGAGACAGATCCAAATCGTATCATCATGCATCGCCACACTGAGGGCTGCAGGCGATCATGCCCGCGCTGCGAGCATACGTCAGGCGAGCTCAAGTGGAACGACGATTGCCTTAAGACGCATGTGTCTGCTGGCATGCTTTCTGATCGTTATGGTGGCAAGTACGTGTATGTTTGCCCCGAGAAGAAGCTCTTTATCGCCGCGCCGATTATCTGCAGGCGCAGTTTGGTTGGCGTCATGATCTTGGGCCCGTCCGATGTCACCGAAGAAGAGGACGAGCCCTATTGCTATCCGGGATTCGAACCGTTTGAGCAACGCAGTACGGAGACATTCCATCAGCTTACGTATCTGCTGTCTGCTGTCGCCTCGAGCTTGAGCGATGGTCCGCAGAGCTATCTGCGTCGTGTGGGCAAAGAGGACAAACCAAGTCACGATAGCCTCGAAAAGACCATCAAGAAGAGCAAGCGAACGCACATGAAGGAGTATCCGATCGCAAGCGAGGAGGCCCTTTTCAAGGCGGTGAAGAAAGCCGACCCGGTCAATGCCGTAGCTGCCCTCGATCGTATTTTTGCGTATTTCTTCACGTTCGGGGTGAGTAGAGGCGATTATCTTGATATCGAACGAGCGACTGAGCTTGTGGTTATCATTTCACGGGCAGCGCTTGATTCGGGTGTCGACAGCAATATCGTATTTTTCGCAAGCGAGCAGTGCAAAAAAGAACTCCGGTATATGTCGACCAATATGCAGGCATATCGTCGTGTGCGTTTTTTCGTCGAAGAGGCTACGGGATTCGTCCAATCGCTGCGCAAGCTGAGCTTCGATGATCAGATATATCGCGTGCAGTCATATGTGCAGGCGCATCTAAGCGAGGAAATCCACCTTGAGCAGGTTGCCGAATCGGTGGGGTTTTCGCCTGCGTATCTTTCGCGTGTATTCAAAGAGAAGACGGGCACGAATTTCGTTACGTATGTTAACCAGGTGCGTATCGATGCGAGCAAAGCCGATTTGCGCACGACGGATTACAACGTATCCCAAGTCGCTCAGCGCTGCGGTTTTGAAAGCGTGAGCTATTTCACGCGCGTGTTCAAGAAGCTGACTGGCGTCACGCCCGGATACTATCGCTTGCACCGGGGCCAGATCGCAGACTGACCGCTGCTGTTGCGCGTGTGCAAAGGGAACACGCGTGGGTCGTTATTGCGTGCACGTTGCCGTAATTCCCTTAAACAAATTGTTCAAATGGTAGAAATAGTGCAAAAACTCGCAAATACGCAAATTGTGGCGCTGGGTGCATACACGTATTCTCAATACTGCGCAAACCGCGTATGTAACGATATTTTCTTAGAAAGGTGGTTCCATAATGTCCACTTTGGAAGAACTCGCCGATGCAGTAGAGCATGGCAAGCGCAAGGTCGCAGTTCCGCTGGTCCAAAAGGCACTCGATGAGGGCGTCGACGCCCAGACCATTCTTGATGATGGCCTGATCGGTGCTATGGATATCGTTGGCGAGAAGTTCTCCCGTAACGAGATTTTCGTCCCCGAGATGCTCGTTGCCGCTCGTACCATGGGCATGTGCACCGACGTCATCAAGCCGTACCTGGCCGAGGAAGGCTCCGAGCCGCTGGGCAAGGGCCTTATCGCTACCGTACAGGGCGATATGCATGATATCGGCAAGAACCTCGTTCGCCTGATGCTCGAGGGCAAGGGCTTCGAGATGGAGGATCTGGGCGTTGACTGTCCTGCAGAGACCGTCATTGAGTACATCCAGAACAATCCGGATACCAAGCTCATCTGCCTCTCCGCTCTTCTCACCACCACGCTTCCCGCGCTTGAGTCCACTGTCAAGGCCGTCAAGGATGCCGGTCTGCAGGAAGGTCGCGTGATCTTTGTCGGTGGCGCTCCTGTGACGCAGGAATTTGCTGACAAGGTCGGCGCTGACTACTACACCGAGGATGCAGGCGCTTGTGCTGCTAAGGCAGCCGAGGTCGTCAAGGCTCTGTAGTATTTATCTGCATAATCTGTTCTACCGACGGGGCGCCCATGAGGCGCCCCGTTTCTGTCTTGGCCTCTTGACATGAGTTTTGATAAGGCGTTTAATCATCTTACATACAAAAGCTCATTTGAATGATTGAATGTAAATATGGAACAAACTACGTGTCATAACCATGCTTGTTGTCATGATGATGAAAAGGGCGAGATGACGCTCGGTCGCATCGGCATCGCAGCATGTATCTTTGCAATCGGTCTCGTCCTTCACGTAGGCAGATTCACTCCGATTACGGATAGCCTTGTCTTTGAATATGTCATTTTTCTCATTCCTTATTTTATGGTCGGATGGCCGGTTCTCGTGTCTGCAGCCAAGGGAGTCATTCGGGGTAAATTGCTCGACGAAGCATTTCTTATGGCGCTTGCGACTATTGCCGCCGCGATTGGCGAGTTGCCCGAAGCGGTTGCGGTCATGCTCTTTTATCAAGTGGGCGAATGGTTCCAAGACCGTGCAGTCGATACTTCTCGCGATGCGATATCGGCACTTGTGGATATTAAAGCGGATTATGCGAACATTGAACGCGATGGCGTCGTCGAACGTGTAGACCCGGCAGGGATTGAGGTAGGGGATACTATTATCGTTAACGCTGGCGAGCGTATTCCGCTTGATGGCGTTGTGCGCGAGGGACAAAGCGACCTTGACACCTCTGCGCTTACGGGTGAATCTGCGCCCGTGAGCGTAGGGGCCGGCACGGAAGTTTTGGCAGGCTGCATAAATGGCTCGGGCGTGTTGCGGATTGGCGTCACTCGCCTTTTCAGCGACTCTGCAGTCGCGCGCATTCTTGATATGGTAAATAATGCGGCTTCGAAGAAAGCGCGTACCGAAACGTTTATTCGACGTTTCGCCCATATCTACACTCCAATCGTCGTTATCGCCGCAGCGGTCTTTGCCATTGTTCCTCCACTTGTAATCGGTCCGGGCGATCCGGCGATCTGGGCGGATTACATTGAACGCGCCTGTGTCTTCCTGGTCATCTCATGCCCTTGCGCGCTCGTGATTTCTGTTCCCTTGAGTTTTTACTGTGGCATAGGCGCGTTATCTAAGCTTGGCGTTCTTGTCAAAGGAGGCAATTATCTGGAGCAACTTGCCCGTGTCGAGACCGTCGTGTTCGATAAAACGGGTACGCTTACACAAGGAACGTTCCATGTGACCGAGGTCCACCCTGTTCAGGGAATTTCGCAGCATCATCTGCTAGAGGTGGCGGCACATGTGGAGCAAAGTTCGAGCCACCCAATCGCGCAGTCGGTGTACAACGCGTATATGGATCGGCATGACACGGCGCCGACGCTTGGTTTGCCCGATCATCACGATGTGGTTGAAGAGGTCCCCGGACAAGGACTTGTTGTTATATGCGAGGCAGGCCGTATCTGTGCGGGAAACGATAAGCTTATGGCACGCGAAGGCATCGTTTCCTTTCCGTGTGATGAGGTTGGGACCTTTATCCATATCTCGCTTGATGGCGTATATCAAGGGCATCTTGTCATCGCAGATGAGGTCAAGTCACAAGCTGCCGCGGCGATCGCAAAGCTCAAGGCGATTGGTGTGCGATCTACGGTCATGCTCACGGGCGATAGGCAAGATGTTGCGCAAAATATAGCATCGAGGCTTGGAGTCGATCGGTTCTATGCTCAGCTCTTGCCAAATGACAAGGTCGAACATGTTGAAGAACTTATCAATGCACGAGATGCGACTTCGAAATCAACGCTCGCGTTCGTGGGCGACGGCATTAACGATGCGCCTGTGCTCATGCGTGCGGATGTCGGTATCGCTATGGGCGCTATGGGCTCAGATGCGGCTATCGAAGCGGCCGATATCGTCCTTATGGACGATAATCCAGTCCGCATAGCCGATGCGGTTCGTGTTGCCCGCAAGACGGTTTGGAATGCACGCCAAAACGTGACAATGGCCATTGTCGTGAAAGCACTTGTCTTCGTGCTTGGATTTTTAGGCTATGCAACTATGTGGATGGCTGTTTTTGCCGATACAGGAATAGCTATGCTCTGTGTGCTCAACGCGATGCGTCTTTTGCGCCAGAGGTGAAATGGGGAAGGAAAGTAGTATGTCTGATGGGGGATCTAAAAGGTGGACCGATGAAGAAGTCGACAAGGTTGCCAATCTATTCAAGATGTTTTCAGACCCAACGCGCGTGCGAACACTCGAAGTCTTGCTTGACGGGGAACTGTGCGTGAGCGATGTCGCCGCGCGTATGGACATGAGCGTTGCGGCAATCAGCCACCATCTGCGTATTTTGCATCAAAACAACCTGGCATCAAGTCGCCGCGAGGGAAAAGAAATCCTCTATGCGCTGGCGGATGACCATGTGGCAAAGATTCTTTCTCTGGGCATGGAGCACGTGACCGAATAATCCCTCATCGGGAGGGTTTTACGGGGTCGCTGATGCATTTCTTTCTTCTATGCTCGCTTGAACGTGTGCTTTGCAGTACAATGACGAAGCTGTATTGATAACCGCATACGGGCAGTTGAAGCTGACATGCGCTGTGATGTGCATGAAGGTGCCAAGGGAATCAGGTGCAAATCCTGAGCAAGGGCCATTACTGTAACGGAAATATTCCGAAGTCAGAATGCTTGGCACTGCCTGTGAACTCGTCATGCTCCTGTGAACCCCGGGAGAAGGCGTTTTTTCATGGGCGCTGCCTGCTGTGAGGTATCAGAAAAAGACTATTTGGAAAGGGCAGGGAACTGATATGGCATCAGAACAGGCAGGGAGTATTTCCAGGCGAGGAATGCTTGCAGGTGCGGCAGCGGTTGGCGCGCTCGGCGTATTGACTGCGGCTGGCTGTAGCAACGGCTCGTCGAACAAGGGCGCTGTTGATAAAGAGATTATCGTCACGAGCTTCGGCACGACCTTCGACAACAGTCGTCATATCACCATCGGCGCCATCGAGGACATCATCCGTGAATCGCATCCTGATTGGAAGGTGCAACGCGCCTTCACCGCTCAAGATATCATCGACAAGCTCGCCCAGGGCAAAGGTATCAATGCTGATGGCAGTGATGACAACTATCCCATCACGATCATGAACTTCGAAGAAGCGCTCAAAGATGCTTCAGATAAGGGCATTAAGACGCTCGTTGTTTTGCCGACGCATCTTACCGCCGGAGCCGAATATCAGGATGTCAAAAACGCGCTGGGACAGTCGGCTAAGAGCTTTACGAAGACCGCTATGGTCGGTTGTCTGCTCAATGAAGACAGCGATTACCGTACTGTTCTAAGTGCAGTGCGCGCCAATACCAAGGAATATGACGATGGTTCGACCGCTTTTGTCCTTTTGGGTCACGGCAATGAGAAGATGGGTGGCGAATCTGACAAGTTCTACGATCAGACCCAGTCGACCATCGATGCGATGGAGGCCGAGGATCCGGCTTGGGCGAACTACTTTGTCTGCACCGTTGAAGGAACGGTTCAAAAGGAAGATGCCTACAAGCTCATGCAGGCATCTGGCAAAAATTACAAACGCGTCGTACTCGAAGACTTCATGGTTGTGTGCGGCGATCATGCCAACAACGATATGGCAGGCGATGAAGACTCGCTCAAGACCTATTTTGCGGGGCTGGGTTATACGGTGATCCCCATTCTTGATGGGCTCGGCCAGATGCTTCCTGTTCAGGAGCTCTATCGCAAGCATCTAGACGATACGCTCAAGAAAGAGAAACTAAATTAGCCGACATATTTGAAATCACGGGCCATCGGGGGGGGGGTATCTCTCGGTGGCCCGTTTGTGCGAGGGAGGGCAGATGAATCGAATACAGCACATCATTGCAGGCGTGATTTTCAGTGTCGCGATCGTTTTTGCCCTGTGTCCTTTCGCATGTGCAGACAGCAGCGCCGGCAACGTTGCGACAAGCGGCGATTACGGTGGGCGCGAGGCCGTAAACGCAGAAGGAATGTCCAAAGTAACCGGCGATCAGATTGCCGATGGCACGTATTCAATCATCGTCGAGACCGATACGCAGATGTTCAACATCGTGGATTGCCAGCTAACGGTTAAAAACGGCAAGATGACCGCAGTTGTCACGTTGTCGAGCGATGGGTACCAGTGGCTCTACAACGGCACGGCCCAACAAGCTGCTGCCGCTGCAGAAGGTGACCGCATTCCTTATGTGAAGGACGCTGAGGGCGATTACACCTACGATATCGGCGAAGTCACGGCTTTGAATGCAGATATCCAGTGCTCCTCGTATAGCAAACGTCGTGGTCAGTGGTACGACCATACCATCGTGTTCATTGCCGGATCGCTTCCTGAATCGGCTCTTTCGACCGAAGCGCAGCAGGCGGTTAGGGCATCAACCCCGATCAAGGACCTGAAAAACGGAAAATACACTATAGCTGCGGATATTTCAGGTGGTAATGACGAACTCGTGAGTCCTGCGCCTTTGACGGTCGAGAATGGAAAAGCGACCGTCAAGCTCGAGTTCAATGGCACTGATTACCAAAAGATCCTTATGGCCGGCGAGACGTATACGGCAGATATGTCGTCGGGCGCATCGGTCTTCGAGCTTCCGGCAGTTGTGTTCGATACAGCGGTACCCGTGACCATTACCACAGCGAAGAAAGACATCCTCACTACGATCAGTCTCCATTCAGGGCAAATCGAGATCGCGGATGGGCAGGGTGTTCCATTAGCTGGTATCGTGGTCGTTTGCATCGTGGCAATCATCGTGATTGCCGGGGTGGTTTTTATACGTAGGCGCAAGATGAAAGATCTGGAAGAGTAAGGGTGAGCTTTTTCAAACGCGATAATGAGGTCGATGTGGAAGTGTCTCCTGCTGATTTTGCGGGGGTGCTGCATGATGACGACGTTATTCGCGCCGAACATCTGGTGAAGAGCTTCGGTAAGCTCATTGCTGTCGATGACCTTACGCTCGGCGTGCGCAAAG
>CAYSZR010000018.1:3383-4444 GCA_964435565.1 uncultured Coriobacteriaceae bacterium | reverse complement strand
GAGATTTACGGTTTTCTCGGACCCAACGGCGCGGGAAAGACGACGACGCTGAGCATGCTCACTACCATGGATCTTCCCGATTCGGGTGCGATCAGACTGGGCGAATGCGACGCCATAGCCGATCGCATCAATGCGCGACGTGGTATCGGCGTCGTTCAGCAGCAGCATAGCCTTGAAAAGGAGATCAGCGTACGCGAGAACATCGTGCACCATGGGCTCATGCAAAACATGTCGCAGGCGGCTATTCGCGAAAACATGAGCAGGCTTTGCGAGCGCATGCAACTCACCGATAGGCTCGACACGCTTGTGCGCGACTTGTCGGGCGGTTGGAAGAAGCGTGCTGCAATCGTCTGCAGTCTTATCCATAATCCCCAGATCCTTTTCATGGACGAGCCGGCAACTGGTCTCGATACCCAATCGCGTGCTTTGTTGCACCAGATGATTCGCTCGATCAATAACGATGGAACGACGATATTTCTTACCACGCATTACATGTTCGAGGCAGAAGACCTATGCGATCGCGTGGGTATTATCAATGCGGGGCATTTTATCGCCGAAGGAACGCCAGAAGAACTGCGTGGCACTGTCGGACCGTTCACACTGGTCGTTACAGATGAGACAGGTGCAGAGCACGTGAGCTTCTTTTCGACGCGGGCAGAGGCGCAACAGGCATCGCTCGATGTTGCAGACGCGTGCGCTATTCAGATACGCGAGGCAAATCTTGAGGACGTCTTTCTCGAGCTGACGGGGAGGAAGCTGTGAAACGCTTCACGCCCTATAATATCTTTTCTGAAACCGTGCGCGTTGCCTATGGCGATCTGTGTTATTTCCGCCGCAACATCGTCCAGGTGACTATTTCTTCTATTATCGGCCCTTTGCTCTATCTGCTGGCGTTTGGCTATGGAATGAGAAGCGGTTCTACGGGTGCGGCAGATGTCTCCTATATCGCCTACGTTATTCCCGGTATCATCGCTATTACTACCTTGACCGCAGGATTTGCATCTTCTTCGCAAAAGATACTCATTCAACGACTTTTTTATACGAGCTTCGACGAGCTCATC
>CAYSZR010000018.1:0-3373 GCA_964435565.1 uncultured Coriobacteriaceae bacterium | reverse complement strand
GAGCTCATCTTATGTCCCATGCACACGCCTTCCATCATTTTGGGCAAGTCTGTCATCGGCATGCTCAAAGGTCTGGTGGGTAGCGCTTGCATGCTTGTGCTCGGATTGTTTCTGACGCCGGACATTTTCCTGACGCCTGGGTTCATCGGCTGTATCGTCCTGTCATGCTTTGTGTATTCTTTGATGGGCGTTATGGCCGGATTGCTGGCTAATTCGAGTCCGACGCTCAATATGCTGGGCGCCATACTCATTACGCCGATGACTTTTTTGTGCGGGACGTTGTTTTCGGTCAGCTCGTTACCCGAGGCGGTTGCCTACGTTATCTGGTGTCTGCCACTTACGCACTCCTCAGAAATCATTCGCGCCTCAGCCCTGGGCTGGGCGTTTCCCTGGTGGTCGCTCATCACGCTCGTCGTTTTTGCAATCGGATTTTTCATTATCGATTGCAAGCTCATCAAGGAGAAACTCTATTGATGCGGCAGATGATTGATAAGAATCGCTCGCCGCGCGCTTGGTATTTTTCGCCAAGAATTCTCTTCGCATGTCTTTTCGCGCTGTCCTGCCTGTGTTTTATGCCGCAGAGCGCATTTGCGGGCCTGGGCGAGCCGGCAAGCTCGACAGACTATGGCGCGCGTATGCAAATCGATGCGCAGCGACTGACGTCGGTGACTGGCGACATGATCGAAGACGGCACCTATGACATCGCCGTGCGTACGGACTCTTCGCTTCTGCGCGTTGTCGATTGCAAGCTCACGGTAAAAAACGGCAAGATGACGGCAAAGATCATGCTGAACGGTCGTGGCTATAGCAAGCTTTTTATGGGTGTGGGAAAAGATGCCTATCTAGCCGATTTGAGCAGCTACATTGGCTACAAGGTCGATGCAGAGACGGGGCAGTATTGTTATACGGTCCCTGTTGAATCATTGAATAGCGCCATCGATATCACCGCGCTTTCGGCAAAGAAGAACCTCTGGTATGACCATCAGGTCATCTTCCTTGCTGCATCACTTCCGACAAGCGCGTTGAGCGCAGAGGGCAAGCAGGCGGTTGCCGATTCGAGCGCCGTGCGAGGGCTTCCCAATGGCGTGTACACGTGCACGACGACATTATCAGGTGGCAGTGGGCGAGCTTCGCTGAGCGATCCGTGTCAGGTGACCCTTAACGATGGGTTGGGCGTGGCGCGTATCGAATGGTCGAGCCAGTATTACGATTACATGGTCGTGGGATCGACAACGTATTATCCGGTGAATGATGGCGGCGATTCCGTTTTCGAGATTCCCATTTCCGGTTTTGATGTGCCAATCGACGTCGTAGCCGATACGACTGCTCTCAGCCAGCCTTATGAAATCGAATATCAGATCACGTTTTGGTCGTCGGGCCTTCAGCAGAAGAGCACGACGAGCGGACCGGGCCTGCTTGTCGTCATTGTCGTCGTGTGCTTGTTCGCTCTTGGCTATGCTGCCGTTCTCGTGGTATCACGACGTACGCATAGAACCGCGCGCGAACGGCGTAAGTGAAAGGAGCCTTTCAGTGGGTAAGGGAATTTTGTACGGAGTGAGTGTGGGACCGGGTGATCCCGAGCTCATGACGCTCAAGGCCGTCAGGGTGATCGAGGCGTGTCCTGTTATTGCGGCGCCACGCACCAAAGGCGAAAACACATTGGCGCTCGATATCGCCAAGGGCGCAGCGGATGTATCCGGAAAGGAAATCATCTTCCTCGATTTCAACATGAAGGGCGGCCATGATGTTCGCACGTCTGCACATCGCACAATCGCCTCGCAGGTCATGGAGAAGCTCGATGAAGGCAAGGATGTCGCGCTGCTTAACTTAGGTGACGCGACGTTGTTCGGGACATGGTCGTATATCGAGAAAATCGTGATGGATGCAGGCTACGCGTGCGAGACCGTTTCAGGTGTGACGAGCTTTTGCGCGTCGGCGGCCAAATTGCACACAAGTCTGACCAAGATGCATCTTCCGTTGCACATCGTTCCGGGGATTTCTGGAGATGACATCGAAGATGAGCTGAGGCTTCCCGGCACTAAGGTTCTGATGAAATCAGGCAGTGCGCTCCCGCAGGTTATGGAAACGCTCGAGAATCTGGGAATGGCCGATAAAGCATCGATGGTCGTAAACTGCGGTCTACCCAACGAGCGAGTACTCGACCATATGGAAGTTGTCGGCGACGAAGGCTATTTCGTAATCGTGTTGGTCGGTGATTAGAATATGAAAACCAGTCCGTATCTGCCGCTTTTCATAGATATGCGCGACAAACGCGTGCTGGTCGTGGGTGGTGGCACCATAGCCACACGCAAGGTCGCAAACTTGCTGCGCCATGGTATTGCGGTGCGTGTGATCGCACCTGATGCAAGCGAAAAAATCATGCTTTGGGCCGATCAAGGCAAGCTTGTGTTCGAGAAACGCGCTTTTGATGTGAATGATGCGCACGAGTGTTTTCTCGTATACGCTGCGACCGATGACTCGGGTGTGAACGATGCGGTGATTGAGGCGGCACATATGCAGGGGGCTCTTGTCTGCGCAGTCGATCGCAAGGGCGGTGAGGTAATCACGCCATCCGAGGTGGTTCGAGATGAGGTCCAGATTGCGATTTCGACTGGCGGCACGTCACCTGCTCGTGCTAAGGAATTGCGTCAGCGGATCGAAGAATGGCTAGACGGGCGCTAGGCTCGAGAAGTTGCCAAAAGGCGCCATCCTTATGGATGGTCTCTAAGGAGTAAGACACATGACACTGTTGGTTGTCGGGCTTAATCACAAAACCGCGCCGGTCGCTTTGCGCGAAAAGCTCGCATGTGCTGAACACGAGCTTCCACATGCGCTTGACGCGCTACTTGCAAAAGACGAGATCACGCAGGCGGTGATTGTGTCGACTTGTAATCGCACCGAGGTTTATGCGAGCGCTATCACAGGGCCGCGCGGCTATCAGGCGATTACGGAGTTCTTTGCCGCTTACAGGGGTCTAGACGATGCCGAATTAGATGAAATGAAAGAAAGCCTCTATGTCAGGCAAGGCGAGGCGATGATCGAGAATCTCTTTCGCGTTGCTGCATCGCTTGATTCGCTTGTCTTGGGAGAGGCACAGATTTTAGGCCAGGTACGTCGGGCGTTTCTGACGGCAGAAGCTCGAGGCGCAACAAAGGAAGTGTTCAGTTGCCTGTTTCGCAAGGCGCTTGAAGTTGGCAAGCTTGCCCGAAGCGAAACTGAAATCGGGAGCCGCTCTGTGTCGGTCTCGACGGTCGCCGTCAATCAGGCAGAACAGATCTTCGGCACGCTAGCAGGGCGTGAGGTCCTGATCTTAGGTGCTGGCGAAATGGCAGAGCTCACGCTCACCTATTTACGCGAACGCGGGGTCGGGCGC
>CAYSZR010000017.1:24752-36327 GCA_964435565.1 uncultured Coriobacteriaceae bacterium | reverse complement strand
CACCGAGTATGATTTCCCCGGAGATGACATTCCCATCATCCGCGGCTCCGCACTCAAGGCTCTCGAGGGTGACGCGAAATACCAGGAGGCTATCTGGGAGCTTCTCGACGCAGTCGACGAGTACATCCCGACCCCTGCGCGTGAAACCGACAAGCCGTTCCTCATGGCTATCGAAGATGTCTTCACCATCACCGGTCGTGGCACCGTTGCCACGGGCCGTGTCGAGCGCGGTATCTGCAGGGTTAACGACGAAGTCGAGATCATCGGCATCCGCGAGACCCAGAAGACGGTCGTCACTGGTGTTGAGATGTTCCGCAAGCTTCTCGACGAAGCAGAAGCTGGCGACAACGTCGGTCTGTTGCTCCGTGGTGTCAAGCGTGAGGAGATCGAGCGCGGCCAGGTTATCTGCAAGCCGGGTTCCGTTACCCCGCACACCAAGTTCAAAGGTCAGGTTTATGTTCTGACCAAAGAAGAGGGCGGTCGTCACACGCCGTTCTTCACCAACTATCGTCCGCAGTTCTATTTCCGCACCACCGATGTCACGGGTACTGTTACCCTGGCCGACGGTATCGAAATGGTTATGCCGGGCGACAATGTTGAGATCACGGGCGAGCTTATTCACCCGATCGCTATGGAAGAGGGCCTGAAGTTTGCTATCCGCGAGGGTGGCCGTACGGTTGGCTCTGGCCGCGTTACTCAGATCATCGAGTAACACGCGCTTGAAGAAATATGCAGATGGGCCCGGCGGTTTAACCGTCGGGCCATGTCTGCGCTTTAGGAGGATTTAATGCGCACGTTGGTCACCTTGGCCTGCACTGAGTGCAAGCGCCGCAATTATACGACCAAGAAGAGCAAGCAGAACAATCCTGAGCGTATTGAGCTCAAGAAGTACTGCAGATGGTGCGGCCACCACACGCTGCATCGCGAGACTCGCTAGGTGTATGACGCTGGTCTACAATAGTAGACCGCAGGTACAGGCCAGTAGCTCCAATTGGTAGAGCGCCGGTCTCCAAAACCGGATGTTGGGGGTTCGAGTCCCTCCTGGCCTGCCAGTACTATCACGACCGGCACTCGTCGGTCGTTTAAAGGTATACGTTACCTTGTATGAACGGATTAAGATGGCTCAGAAGAAACATAAGAAGCGCAGGCGCGATAATCGTAGCGAAGAGCAGAGAGCTCAGTCCGCTAACGATATAGCACAGGCCACTACCGCGCAGCCAGAGAAAAAATCAGGGTTTCTTTCTCGTTCAAAGGATAAGAACGCCGAGAATCCCAAGGCCAAGGT
Organism: uncultured Coriobacteriaceae bacterium; assembly: GCA_964435565.1. Taxonomy (GTDB): domain Bacteria; phylum Actinomycetota; class Coriobacteriia; order Coriobacteriales; family QAMH01; genus QAMH01. The sequence continues at coordinate 35,042 of CAYSZR010000017.1, read as the reverse complement.
TGCTCCTAAGGGCAGCGACGGTAAGGCCGCGAAACCGAGTCTCTGGAAACGCTTCGTTACTTATTGCAAAGAGGTCAAAGGCGAAATGCAGCGCGTGGTCTGGCCGACACGCTCAGAGCTGCTGAATGCCAGCCTCATCGTTATCGGCGCTCTCGTGTTCTTCGGTGTCTTTATCGCAATCATCGATAACGTCATCATTATTCCGCTTGACGCCATTTCTTCCCTAGGGGTGAATGCTAATGGCTAGAAGGTGGTACGTAGTCCATACCTATTCCGGATATGAGAACAGGGTAAGGACGAACATCGAGCATCTGATCGAAACGCAGGGGCTCGAGAACAATATTTTCGAGGTACTTATTCCTACCGAGGAGATAACTGAAATAAAAGAGGGCGGCCGTCGGGTAACCAGCGAGAAGAAGGTTTTTCCCGGATATGTCTTGATTAAGGCGAATCTTGACGCCCGCACGCAGGTTGCCATCCACAACACGCCGGGTGTAACTGGTTTTGTTGGTAGCGAAGGTCAGCCCATTCCGCTTACGCGTGAAGAGTTCAATAAAATCACGAAGCATGTAAGCCCCGAGGCTCCCAAGAAGACCTCGACTGATCTTGAAGAGGGTCAGTCAATCAAGGTCGTGAGCGGACCGCTTGCTGATTTCGATGGCACCGTATCTGAGGTCAATCCCGAAGCCGGCAAGGTAAAGGTGCTCGTCTCCATTTTTGGGCGCGAAACACCTGTCGAGCTCAGTTTTGATCAGGTAGCAAGAATTTAAGTTGAGAGAAATGCGCCGCGTGCTGTGCCTCGATGTGGAAGAGGGCTTCTCACGGTTAAGGTGCTTTCAATATAGAAAACGCGGGTGCAATTAAAGTACCCTAGAGGTAAGGATGTATTATGGCTAAGAACAAGGAAGCAGTGGGCTTTATCAAGCTCCAGATTCCCGCTGGCCAGGCCAACCCGGCACCCCCGGTAGGCCCGGCTCTCGGCGCTCAGGGTGTCAATATCATGCAGTTTTGCCAGGCGTTTAACAATGCCACGCAGGACAAAAGCAATACGATTATCCCTGTTGAAATCACCGTTTACGAAGATAAGTCCTTTGACTTCATCACCAAGACACCGCCGGCGGCGGTTCTTATCCGCCAGGCGCTCGGTATCGAAAAGGGCAGCGGAGTTCCTCAGCGCGATAAGGTTGGCACGCTGACTCAGGCTCAGCTTACCGAAATTGCAGAGACGAAGCTTCCCGATTTGAACGCCAACGACGTCGAGGCAGCTAAGAAGATCGTTGCCGGGACCGCTCGAAGCATGGGCGTGCTCGTCGAAAAGTAGTATCAATGCGACGCCTTCATTTGTGTCGCATCTAAATCAACGTGGGAGAGCCGGCCAGGCTCGTTGACCACAAGGAGGAATGACCATGGCAAAGCACGGAAAGAAGTACAATGCCGCACTCGAGAAAATCGAGGAAGGCAAGTTTTACACCCCGCTTGAGGCTGCAAACCTGATTAAGGAAACAGCCAATGCGACGTTCGACGAAAGCGTTGAAGCGCATTTTCGTCTGAACATTGACACGCGCCAGGCTGATCAGCAGGTGCGCGGTTCTATCTCCTTGCCTAATGGCACCGGCAAAGAAGTCCGCGTTGCTGTTTTCGCCGAAGGCGACAAGGCAAAAGAGGCAGCTGAGGCTGGAGCCGACATTGTTGGTTCGGACGACTTGGTTGCTGATATCCAGGCTGGCAAAATCGAATTCGACGCTGCTGTTGCGACGCCGGATATGATGAGCAAGGTTGGTCGTTTGGGCAAGGTCCTCGGCCCGCGCGGTCTCATGCCCAACCCCAAGCTTGGCACCGTCACCCCCGATGTCGCTAAAGCGGTCGGCGAACTTAAAGGTGGCAAGGTTGAATATCGTGCAGACCGCTTCGGTATCTGCCATGTGAACATAGGCAAGGCATCCTTTGACGCAGTCAAGCTCGTTGAAAACTATGGTGCGCTTTACGATGAGATTTTGCGTGTGAAGCCGGCTGCAACAAAGGGTCGCTACGTTAGGTCAATCACCGTTACTTCGACCATGGGCCCTGGCATCAAAGTTGCTCCTGAGGTAACGCGCAACTACACCGAGGCGTAAATCTCGTATTCCAGCGTATTGCGCAGGCGCTGAAATAGGTTTATTATCACTGCGCGTTTGTAAGTTTTACCCGCTACCTAAGACAGCCGGTGCTCGTATGAGCCGAAGGGAAACAGATGTTTCCGCCCGCCGAGGTGGTTGATACGATATGCTGAATGCAGCACTTCCTTATCGACCCCCACTGTCAAGCAGCGGGGGTCGATGTATATGAAAGGAGGTGCACATGCCAACACAGCAAAAAGTCGAGCAAGTCGAGCAGATTACCAACCTTTTCAAGGAAAGCACAGGTTGCTGGTTTATCGATGCCCGTGGTCTTACCGTCAAGGAGGTCCAGGAGCTTCGTCATAATGTCCGCGAAGGCGGCGCACGCATGTATGTTTTCAAGAACAATCTTGCTGCCATCGCAATGAAGAATCTCGAGCTTCCTGAAATCCCCGAAGTTCTTGCAGGCCCCACAGCGTTTATTTTCTGCGAGTCAGAAATAGCTGCTTCTGCAAAGGCCGTCAAGGAATTTGCAAAAGAACATGAGGCTCTAGAGATCAAGGGCGGTATCGTAGACGGCAAAGTCATGTCTGTCGAAGAGACGCTCGCGATTGCCGATCTGCCCAGCAAAGAGCAGCTCGTCGCAATGCTCCTCTCCACAATGCTTGCTCCTGTTACGGGGCTTGCACGCGTCTGCGCGGCACCGGCGGAATCGCTGGCACGCGCGGTCAAGGCTGTTGCAGATCAGAAGGCTGCATAACGCTACTGTTGTTATTACTAGCAAGGTGGCTGAACTGCCGCCAAGATTGAAAGGTTTTTAAAATGACCAAGGAAGAAATTCTCGAAGGCATCAAGGGCCTGACCGCTCTCGAGCTCTCTGAGCTCGTTCATGATCTGGAAGACGCGTTTGGTGTCTCCGCTGCCGCTCCTGTCGCTGTTGCAGCTCCTGCTGCTGGTGGCGCTGAGGCTTCTGCTGAGGAAAAGACCGATTTTGACGTTGTTCTCGAGTCCTTTGGCGACAACAAGATTGCTGTCATCAAGGTTGTCCGCGAGGTCACGAGCCTGGGTCTTAAAGAGGCTAAAGCACTCGTCGAGGGCGCTCCCTGCAATATCGTTGAGGGCGCAAGCAAGGACGACGCAGAGGCTGCCAAGGAGAAGTTCCAGGCTGCTGGCGCTGTCATCTCCCTCAAGTAATTAAGCATATATATGCACGAAAGGGCCGGCTCCCATGGGGACCGGCCCTTTTTTATTCTGGCGATGCGGGTTTTCTGCGCAACGCACGGCCAAATGCGGCATGCTGTATCAAGCTGCTTAGGTTATTGTGCTGAAAAAGGGAACATGAGGTGTCACGCGTGCTAATCTGTATATAGTCATATATACGGGAAGGCGGCTGAAATGCTTGAGCAGGCAAACCTTAAGAAGCGCATCAGCAAAGAAGAGTATGCACAGCGCAAAAAAGAGCTTACGAACCGTTTGATTAGCTTGCAGCAGGAATGCATTCGTGAAAAATTGCCCGTTGTGATTTGCGTTGACGGATGGAGCGCGTCGGGAAAAGGCACGAGCATCTCCCAGATCGTCAAAGATCTCGATCCTCGCGCATTTCGCGTCCATTCGATGAATAGTCCCTCTGACGATGAACGTCGTTTCCCCTTCATGAAGCGCTATTGGGAAGCGGTCGGTCAGTACGGGACCATTACGATCTTTGATAAAAGCTGGTATTCGGAAGCTGCACGTATTTTGTCTGGAATGATCGACAGCAGCAAGAGGATGACCCTGCCGCATCCAATTTTACGTGATAGCGTTGACTATATTGTAAAAAGCGGCAATGGTGAGGCGGGGCTTTTTGCCGAATCGGCGGCGATGTTCGAGCGTCAGCTTATCGACGATGGTTATCTGATCATCAAGTGTTTTTTTCATCTGGGGAAAAAGGAGCAAAAACGCCGTATCTCTGCATTGCAGGAAGATAAATCGACGTCTTGGCGGGTAAATAAGAATGACATCGTGCAAAACGGGGGGTATGAGAAGTGGGCCTCGATGTTCGATAGCCTCCTCGAGCTGACGAATACGGCAGAAGCCCCTTGGCATATCATCGCCGCGGAAAACCGCCGTGTTCGTCGAATAGAATTTCTCGAGGCGCTCGCCGAAGAGATAACCGACGGACTTGACCGGCACCGCAAGGGTGCAGAGCACCCCATCGTTATTCCAGATAATTTCCCATTGCCCCGCTCGCGCTATACCTTGGTTCCGGTACAAAAGGTCGAAAACATAGCACATAACCTTTCGATCAGCGAAGAGAAATACCGCAAAGAGCTGCGAGAGGAACAAGAAAAGCTCGGAGAATTACAATCAGAACTGTATCGTAAAGGCATCCCGATGATGCTTGTATATGAAGGATGGGACGCAGCTGGAAAAGGCGGGAATATCAAGCGTGTTTCCGCAGCGCTCGACGCTCGCGATTATCGTGTCGTTCCATCTGCTGCTCCGACGCCGCTTGAAAAGGAGCATCCATTTTTATGGCGGTACTGGATAAGTCTTCCCAAGAGCGGACATGCTGCAATATATGATCGTTCTTGGTATGGTCGCGTCATGGTAGAGCGCGTTGAGGGATTTTGTGCTGCGCCCGATTGGCGCCGGGCTTTCGAGGAAATCAATGATTTCGAATGGGAGATGTACCGCACTGGCATAATCTTCCTCAAGTTCTGGATAAACGTATCCCCCGATGAGCAGCTTGCACGGTTTGAAGCACGAAAGAATGACCCGGATAGGGCATGGAAGTTGACGGATGAGGATTGGCGCAATCGCGAGAAATACCCGCAATATTGCGAAGCCGTCAACGATATGTTGCGCTTGACCTCAACCGATTTCGCACCGTGGCTTATCGTCGAATCCGATGACAAGAAGTATGCGCGTATCAAAACGCTGAAAGCCATCAACAAAGCAATCGAAAAGCGCCTCAAAGCGGAATAGACGCGCAGGTTTCCTGCTTGAATGAAATAGAGGTCCCGCTGGCGGCTTGATGCCACGCGCGGGACCTCTTGTTGTATCCACAGGGTCTACACGATTGCTCATATACTAGAAATTCACCGAAAATAGCGCACCGTTTGCGACTCGAGTCGATAATTGACGACCGCTCGGCAAAAAATGTCTTGACTTCACCGGTCCTGGCTAATATTCTCTAGCTCCTATGGCACCCAGCCGGATGCCAACCGAATTCATAAGCCATGTGGTTTGAAGGAGGAGTACCAAGTGCCGAGCACTATTAGCAAGTCCAAACCAAATGTATATCGTGACCGCTTGAGTTTCGCGAAGCTGCCCGAGGTTATGGACATCCCCAATCTGATTTCCATCCAGACCGACTCGTTTAAGAACCTGATGACAGAGGGCCTCGACGAGACGTTCGAGAGCATGTCGCCAATCGAAAACAGCGCCAAGACTCTGCGTGTTGAATTCGGCTCTCATGAGTTTGGCGATCCCAAGCATTCCGTCGAAGAGTGCAAGAAGCGCGATATTTCGTACCAGGCGCCGCTTTTCGTCGACATCCGTTTCATCAACAAGGAAACGGGCGAAATGCAGGAATCGAACGTGTTCATGGGCGATTTTCCTCTCATGACCGATCGTGGCACCTTTATCATTAATGGCACTGAGCGCGTTGTCGTTTCGCAGCTTGTTCGTTCGCCTGGCGTGTATTTTTCGTCCGAGCGCGATAAAACGAGCAACCGCACTATCTATAACGCTAAGGTTATTCCGACGCGTGGCGCATGGCTCGAGTTTGAGACAGACAAGCGCGATGTGCTTTCCATTCGTATCGACCGTAAGCGCAAGCAGCCCGCAACGTTGCTTCTTCGCGCTCTGGGCATTGCCGAGACACGCGAAGAGATCATCGAGACGCTGGGTGATAGCGAGATGGTCCAGCGCACGCTCGAGAAAGATCCTTCATCCACGCGCCAAGAGGCACTTGTCGAACTGTACCGCCGCCTGCGTCCGGGTGAGCCGCCCACTGTCGACTCGGCACGGAGTTTGCTTGAGAGTCTGTTCTTCAACTCTCAGCGCTATGACCTTGCAAAGGTCGGGCGCTATAAGATTAACAAGAAGCTTGGTATTGAAAGCGACGCCTCGACGCTCACCGTCGACGACATCGTTACGGCGATGCGCTACATCATCAATCTGAGCGAAGGCACAGCTGGGTATCAGACCGACGACATCGACCATTTCGGCAATCGTCGTATCCGCACGGTCGGCGAGCTCATCAAGAATCAGTTCCGCATCGGCATCAGCCGTATGGAACGCGTCGTGCGTGAGCGTATGTCGACGTTTGATCCTGAGGACATTTCTCCTCAGTCGCTTATCAACATCCGCCCAATCGTTGCTGCCATCAAAGAGTTCTTTGGCTCTTCGCAGCTTTCGCAGTTCATGGACCAGACCAATCCCGCGGCTGGCATTACGCATAAGCGTCGTCTGTCCGCACTTGGCCCGGGTGGTCTGTCTCGTGAACGTGCCGGATTCGAAGTTCGCGACGTTCATACATCTCACTATGGTCGCATGTGCCCGATCGAGACTCCTGAAGGTCCGAATATCGGCCTGATCGGTTCTCTGGCAACCTACGCGCGTGTCAATGATTTCGGCTTTATCGAAACGCCGTACCGCCGGGTAGTCGATGGCAAGGTGACCGATGATGTCGATTATCTGACAGCAGATGAAGAAGAGAACTACTCGATTGCACAGGCGAACGAGCCTTTTGACCCCGAGACACGCGTCTTTGGTTCGATCGATGAGAAAACAGGAAAATTCGTGGCGGCCAAGCGCGCTGTGTGCCGTACGAAGAATGCTGACGGCGTCTTTGGCGACCCCGAAGAAATCCTGGTAGAAGAAGTCCAGTATATGGACGTTTCGCCGCGTCAGATGAACTCTGTCGCAACCGCACTTATCCCATTCCTCGAGCATGACGACGCGAACCGTGCCCTCATGGGCTCTAACATGCAGCGTCAGGCCGTGCCGCTGCTGCGTCCGCAGGCACCGCTGGTCGGAACTGGTATGGAGCATCGCATCGCATCTGACTCCGGCGAGTTGCCCTTGGCAAAGCAGGCCGGCGTTGTCACCTATGTCGACGGTCCCCGCGTCGAGGTGACGAGCGATGACGGCGATGTGAACACATATGAACTTCCCAAGTTCCAACGTTCCAACCAGAGTGGCTGCATCAATTACAAGCCGCTTGTAAGCTATGGCGATGAGGTCCAGGTTGGGGATGCCCTTGCCGATGGCCCTTCGACTGATCATGCAGAGCTTGCGCTTGGTCAGAATCTTATGATCGCTTACATGCCCTGGGAAGGTTACAACTACGAAGACGCAATTATCATTTCCGAGCGCGTCGTCGCAGAGGATCTGCTGACATCTATTCATATTTCGGAACATGAAATCGATGCCCGCGATACGAAACTCGGGCCTGAGGAAATCACGCGCGAGATTCCGAATCTTTCCGAGGATATGCTTAGCAATCTTGATGCTGATGGCGTTATACGCATCGGCGCAGAAGTCCACCCGGGCGATGTCCTTGTAGGCAAGGTCACCCCGAAGGGCGAGACCGAGCTGACGGCTGAAGAGCGCCTGCTGCGTGCCATCTTTGGCGAAAAGGCGCGAGAGGTCCGCGATACGTCCTTGAAGATGCCGCATGGCGCTTCTGGTCGTGTTATTGGTATTTCACAGTTCTCACGCGCTGCCGGCGACGAGCTTCCTCCGGGAATCAACGAGCTCGTGCGTGTGTATGTCGCTCAAAAACGTAAGGTGCAGCAGGGCGATAAGCTTTCCGGCCGCCATGGCAACAAGGGTGTTATCTCTTTGGTCTTGCCGGTTGAGGATATGCCTTATATGGCAGACGGTACTCCCATCGATGTTATCTTGAACCCCTTGGGCGTTCCTTCCCGTATGAACGTCGGTCAGTTGCTCGAAAATCACTTGGGTTGGGCTGCGCTTAACGGCTGGAACGAAGATGAAACCAGCGACGAGCCAGTAGATGGACCATTCTTCGTCTCAACGCCGATTTTCGATGGCGCAACTGAAGAAGAGATTTCCGAAGTCATCATCAAGGGCAACAAGAATCGAGTGAACAAGGCAAGGAAGCGCTACGGTGAAAAGTTCTACGAGCCGTTTGTCGCGCAGCTTTCCTCCACTGGTAAGGCCGATCTGTATGACGGTCGTACGAGCGAGAAGTTCCGCGAGCCCATTACCGTAGGCCAGACGTACATGCTTAAGCTCTCGCATATGGTCGACGATAAGATCCACGCGCGTTCGACTGGTCCTTACAGTCTTATTACCCAGCAGCCTCTTGGCGGCAAGGCGCAGTTCGGTGGACAGCGCTTTGGCGAGATGGAAGTCTGGGCTCTCTATGCCTACGGCGCGGGCAACGTCCTGCAGGAGATCTTGACTGTCAAATCAGATGACACGTCTGGCCGCGTCAAAGCGTATGAGGCGATTGTCAAAGGCGAGAATATCCCTGCGCCTGAACTGCCCGAGTCCTTCAAGGTTCTTGTCAAGGAAATGAAGTCTCTTGGGCTTGATGTCGAATTGGTTGGCCACAATACCGAGGAAAGACTCGATGACGCCAATGAAGATACCGGCATTCTGGAAATTGAAAACGAGGGCGAAGGAATCGATGAGTTTGATCTGGATGCGCTCGATATGCTTACCGATGGTCTTGCCCAGATGAATGCTTCTGCAGATGATCTGCTGGGAGATTCCGAAAACGGAGATGAACTTATCGGCGGCACGTCCGTCGATGATACTGACACGGCGGCTACCGATGCCGAAGAGCTGATTGGTGGCCCCACGAGCGAGGAAGGAGAGGAGTAAGCCATGACCGTATTTGATGTCAATAACTTCGACGAATTCCGTATTGGCCTGGCGAGCGCCGAGAAGATCCGCTCCTGGTCGCATGGTGAGGTCAAGAAGCCCGAAACCATTAACTACCGTACGCTCAAGCCCGAAAAAGACGGCTTGTTCTGCGAAAAGATCTTTGGCCCGACGAAAGACTGGGAATGCGCATGCGGCAAATATAAGCGCATTCGCTTCAAGGGAATCGTTTGCGAACGTTGCGGCGTTGAGGTAACGCGCGCTAAGGTTCGTCGCGAGCGCATGGGTCATATTGAGCTTGCCGCCCCGGTAAGCCATATCTGGTATTTCAAGGGCAGCCCGAGCCGCCTTGGCTATCTGCTCGACATTTCGCCTAAAGACCTTGAGAAGGTACTTTACTTTGCAAGCAACATCATCACGTGGGTCGACGAAGAGGCTCTTGACGAAGATAAGGAAGAGCTCGCCGAAGAGCTGACCGCCAGCCTCGAGGAGCTTGATGCCGAGCGCGATCGTCTGATTCAGGCGACGCGTCATCAGTCGACTGAGTACTTCGATGAAAACGGCGAACGTGAGTACGATGAAGAAGATCTCATGACGCCTGAAGAGGTCGAGAACGAGATCTCTGACCTGCACGAAGAATTCGAAGAGCGCAAGGATATGCGCAATCTTGCCTTCGAGACGCTGCTCGATATCAAACCAAAGACGCTTATTTCTGATGAAACGCTGTATCGCGAGATGCGTCTGAACTACCGCGACTATTTCCGCGGTGGTATGGGCGCCGAGTCGGTTCGCGACTTGCTTGGAGCGGTTAACCTTGAGGAATGTGCCGAAGAACTGCGTGAAACCATTGCAACTGGCAAGGGCCAGAAGCGTGCCAAGGCGATTAAGCGCCTCAAGGTTGTCGAGGCTTTCCTTCGCAGTGACAACGAGCCATCGGACATGATTCTCGATGTCATCCCGGTTATCCCGCCCGACCTGCGCCCCATGGTGCAGCTTGACGGCGGTCGTTTCGCGACAAGTGATCTGAACGACCTGTATCGTCGCGTTATCAATCGCAATAACCGTCTGAAGAAGTTGCTCGACCTTTCGGCTCCAGACATTATCGTGAACAACGAGAAGCGCATGCTTCAAGAAGCCGTTGACGCGCTTTTTGACAACGGCCGTCGCGGTCGTCCCGTTGTAGGCCCCGGCAATCGCCCGCTTAAATCGCTTGCGGACATGCTCAAGGGCAAGCAGGGCCGTTTCCGTCAGAATCTTCTTGGCAAGCGTGTCGACTATTCGGGCCGTTCCGTTATTGTCGTTGGCCCGCAGCTGAAGATCCATCAGTGTGGTCTTCCCAAGCAGATGGCGC
>CAYSZR010000017.1:0-24709 GCA_964435565.1 uncultured Coriobacteriaceae bacterium | reverse complement strand
TTCAAGCCGTTCGTGATGAAACGCCTGGTTGAGCTTGAGCAGGCTGCGAATATCAAGGCGGCAAAGCGCATGGTTGAGCGCGGGGCGTCTGTCGTTTGGGACGTTCTCGAAGAGGTCATCACCGACCATCCGGTTCTTCTCAACCGAGCACCAACCCTACACCGTCTTGGCATCCAGGCTTTCGAGCCTGTGCTGGTGGAAGGTAAGGCAATTCGTCTGCATCCGCTGGTTTGCACGGCGTTCAATGCTGACTTTGACGGTGACCAGATGGCTGTGCATGTGCCGCTTTCCAGCGAGGCGCAGGCTGAAGCACGCGTTCTCATGCTCAGCTCGAACAACATCAAATCGCCGGCTCACGGCAAACCGCTTACCATTCCGACTCAGGATATGATTATCGGCATGTACTATCTCACCGCAGCCCGCGATGGCTTCCCCGGTGAGGGCCGTTATTTCATGGACTTCAAGGATGCGATGAATGCCTACGATGCTCGTGCCGAGCTCGACCTGCAGGCTAAGATTTTCGTGCGCCTTTCCAAGGACACGCAGGTTGCCACGTCGTTCGGCGTCTTCGAAGAGAAGAAAGCCGGCGAGCGTATCGAGACGACGATCGGTCGCATCATCTTTAACGGCGTGCTGCCTAAGAACCATGCATATGTCAATCATGGCATGGATAAAAAGGAAGTTGGACGTCTTATCGAGGATTGCGCCAATACGTATCCGACACCAGAGATGATGGACATTCTCGATGGCCTCAAGGCTATAGGTTTCCACTATGCGACGCGTGCCGGTGTCACGGTTTCTGTCTATGACGCGACTATTCCGCCGAATAAAGATGAGATTCTGGCATCCGCAGATACGAAGGTCGACGCGGTCGAGGAAGATTATGAGATGGGCTTCATGAGCGCAGATGAGCGCCATCGTCAGATCGTCGAGATTTGGACCGATGCAAACGAGCAGGTCGGCAACGCAATGGCCGAAAACTTTGATCACTTCAACCCTATCTACATGATGGCGTTTTCTGGTGCTCGAGGTAATATCAAGCAGATTCGTCAGCTCGCCGGTATGCGCGGTCTCATGGCAGACCCGAAAGGCGAGATCATCGACCGTCCGATTAAAGCGAACTTCCGTGAAGGCCTGACCGTACTCGAATACTTCGTTTCCACGCACGGTTCTCGAAAGGGTATGGCTGATACGGCTCTTCGTACTGCCGACTCGGGCTACCTGACGCGTCGTCTTGTTGATGTCGCCCAAGACGTCATCATTCACGAAGAAGATTGCGGTACGAGCGACGGCCTGGATATCCAGCTTACCAATCGCAAGGGCGAGATTGATTCCAACCTTATCGGGCGCTGCCTTGCAGGCGACGCTGTCTCTCCTGAGACGGGCGAGGTTCTTATCGAGGCGGGCAAGTATATCGAAAGCATTGATCAGCTTGCCGATCTTGATCAGGCGGGCGTCAAGACCGTAAAGATTCGCAGCCTTATGACCTGCCACGCGCATTCCGGCGTATGCCAGAAGTGCTATGGTTACGATCTTGCTGCGGGACGACCGGTTAATTTGGGTACGGCCGCAGGTATTATCGCCGCTCAATCCATCGGCGAGCCGGGTACTCAGCTCACCATGCGTACTTTCCACTCGGGCGGTGTTGCAGGTGAGGATATTACGCAGGGCCTCCCCCGCGTCACCGAGCTTTTCGAGGCGCGCAAGCCTAAGGGCCTTGCAGTCCTCGCAGATGTCACCGGCACGCTTCAGATTGTTGCGACAAAGGACAGTCGAACGCTCACCATCCACAACGAAGATGGTGAAGTGCGCGAGTACACGACGGGTGCACGTACGCAGCTTATGCCCGGCGTTGTCGATATGTGCCAGGTCGAAATTGGTCAGCAGCTCACCAAGGGTTCTATTGACCCGCACGAGCTCTTGCGTCTGACCGATGTCAATACGACGCTGCGTTATATTGTCGAGCAGGTTCAAGACGTGTACATGTCACAGGGCGTCGACATCAACGATAAGCATATCGAGGTTATCGCGCGCCAGATGCTGCGCAAGGTGACGGTTACCGATCCAGGCGATTCCAGGCTCTTGCCCGGTTCGCAGGTCAATCGTTACGAGTTTGAAGAGGAAGTCGACCGCATCATGCTCGAAGGCGGCGCGGTTCCGACTGCACGTCCTTTGATTCTCGGTATCACCAAGGCATCTCTTGCCACCGAATCATTCCTCTCGGCCGCGTCGTTCCAGGAAACTACAAAAGTCCTGACCGATGCTGCAATCGAGGGCAAGGTCGACAATCTTGTTGGCTTGAAGGAAAACGTTATTATCGGCAAGCCGATTCCTGCCGGCACCGGCCTTAAGCGTTACCGCAACCTCCAGCTCACCTATAAGGGCGAGCGTATCGAACGTCAGGGTGCGAACGGGGATAGGCTTCCCGACTGGGCCCCCGAAGAGCTCAAGGAAACCGAGAGCCTGCTCCCGCAGCCGCAGGAATGGGCCTTGAATGGCGAAGAGTTCTTGGGCGGTATGCCAGGCGATATGTCGATGCTGCTAGGCGGCGGCTATCTTGGCGGGCGTGGTTTGCAGCTGTCTGCCGAGACTGCGAAGCTCTATCTATTCGATGATCTTGGCGTGAGCCAGCGCTGGGCTAACAAGTTCAGCGAAGCTGGAATCGAGATCGTGGGCGACTTGGTCGGCAAGACCGAAGACGAACTGTTCCGCATCGAGGGTATCGGCGTCAAGGCGATCGAAGAGTTGAAATCGGGCTTAGGGGCACGCGACCTGCTCTATATCCTTGATGACCTTAAGAAGAACGAAGAACCCGACGCTTCTCAGCTTCTCGAGCTTCTGTTCTCGCGAGAGGGCGCAATGTATATGGGCGACGATGTGCCGCAAAGCTACAGCGCTGACCCCGATGATATGATCGGCGCTCCTTCGCAACGGCATCCGTCTTCCGATGACGATGTGCTCGACGATGTGCTCGACGAGTTGCTCGGCGGACTTGGCGAATCAGGATTTGGCATTACCGACGAGGCGACAGAGCAGCAGCAAAATGCTGATGATGCCGCTGAAGATGATGGTTTGATCGGCTAAACGCTATACAAACGTATTACCTGATCCCCGTATGTTGTTCGTTTCGGCGAGCTGCATGCGGGGATCTTTCTCTATGCCTCGCAGAGACGACGTGTAATATCGACAGGTTAGATAGCTGGCGTTTCCTTGTGTTTATTGTGCCAAATTGCACAGAGTTTCTTCAGGAAGGAGGAACGTCTTGCCGCCTTGTTCTGGAGTGTTATTTTCAATACTGTCGAAAACACCATCGATATGCTGTGGGGAACATGCAATCGGGAAAAAGTGCTGGGAAGCAAGGCGCCTCAATTTGGTCACGCACGTTCATCACGCTGTGCGCTATCAACCTATTCCAGATCATGGGCCAGTCTATGATGCTCACTATCATGCCGCTCTATGTGCGCGATATGGGTGCGACCGAAATGCTCATCGGTATAGTCGTTGGCGTGTTTGCGGTTACCGCGCTCCTTTCAAGACCGTTTATGACCCCCGCCTTCGACAGCTTTTCGAAAAAATGGATTCTCTTCGGAGCCGAGCTTCTCATCGCCGCGTGTTCGTTTCTCTATGGTCTAGCGGATACCATCCCTACTTTGATTGCAGTTCGGATGCTCCATGGAGTTGCGATGGGATGCACGGGTCCTTTGGCGCTTGCTCTGGTAAGTGAGACTCTCCCTTCGGGGAAATTGGGATCGGGAATCAGTATTTTCTCAATGACCCAGGCGCTGTCGCAGGCGGTGGGCCCCGCCTTGGGCCTTTGGCTTGTTGCGACTGTTGATTACCAGTGGACCTATCGCATTTCGGGAATCTCGATGCTGTTCGCATCGGCACTTATCATCATGGCGCGCGAACCGGCGAAGCCGAATAAGCCGAAATACAAGATCGTCCTCAATCGCTGCTTTGCCAAAGGCGCTATTCCTCCGGCGATTGTCAATAGCATTGCCTCTGCGGCCAACACATCTATCATGTCGTTTATCGCGATATATGGCGGTCTGCAAGGCGTAGGGGAAATCGGGCTGTATTTTTCCGTCCACGCCATCACGCTGCTCGTCACCCGTCCCGTTTTTGGAAAGCTAGCGGATAGATTCGGCTATGCAAAAGTCATCATTCCGGGCATGCTTGTATACGCTATCGCTTTTGGAATCATCAGCGTGTCGAACAGTCTGCCGATGTTTCTTCTTGCGGCAGTGGTTGCTGCTTGCGGTTATGGGACATGTGCCCCGCTCCTTCAGGCAATCGTGATGGGGAGCGTTTCGCGTAAGCGCAGCGGTGCGGCAAGTTCGACAAACTACACAGGAATCGATATCTCTATGCTTATCGGACCAATGATCGCGGGTATGCTTATCGAATTCTTCTATGCACAAGCCGGTAACGACATAGCCGCTTACCAGGGTATGTATCGCTGCGAAATTGGGCTGGTCTTGTTTGGTCTGGTTTTGTTCGTGGTGCTTTATAAGTTGATACTCAAGAATATGGCCGCGGCAAAGGACGAGGACGAGTAATAGCGCAGACTGCTATTCGCCCTCACGCGCCTTGCGTGCTTTTTCCTTGTTTCCTTGTTGATCGAAAAATCTTGCGGCATTACGCGAGACAAGGGCGATATCATCTGGATTCATCTTGCAAGACTTCATCGCGTCTAGACATATGTCGTAAGAAAGTTCGGCTTCCTTAAATTCTCCTCGCTTGATATGGGCCATGGCAAGAGTGTTGCACAGGGAGACAAAATGGGCATTCTTTTTTGCGTTGAGCGTTTCATAGATCGAAAGCGCCCTGTTCAAATTGTCCAGCGCCTCGTCCAGCTCATCTATTTGAAGCTGAATCCCGCCTAAATTCTGGTATGCCGTAGCAAGGTCGATGGAGCCCGGTTCAAGACGTTCCACGATAGCAAGCGATTTTGCCAGGATGCGCGCGGCTGATCGGGGGTCGTGCTTAGATTGATAGAGGTTCGATTGATAATTAAGGTTAGCGGCATATTCGATAGAGTTTTTATCTTCATACAGCTGCTCTGCCTCTATAAGAGCATCGGCGCAGGTATCGAGGCGCCCGGCCAATCTGCACAGTTCGGCATAGTTACTCAGACAGGTCGCATAGGCCGTTTTCTTACCATCGAGAGCGGCGATTTCGTCTAGTGCGCGAAGAAATATTTTTTCACCATATTCGTAAAGCCCATTTACACGCAGATAGGAAGCATATTCATTGAGCGTGGTGGCATACGACGCCTTGTTTTCGTTTTCTTGAGCCGCCAGAGTATCGAGCATGTTCTCAAAAGCAGGATTCCTGCCTTGCTCGGGTCGGGCATCCCAGGCGCGCGAGATTGCTTCAGATAGGCTTTCCATCGTTGGCCACAACTTTCAATCAGACTAGTTGACTTCGAAACCGTAGCTTCTCAATATATCTCGGAGCATTTCTACCTCGGCGTCTTCTGGAATATCGCTGGTAAACGTTTCAGCGAATGATTCGAGTTCTTCACGTTTCCCCTCTCCCAGATGATGATAGGGAAGCAAGTCGATTTCCTTGACGCGGATGTTATTTCCAATGAGGAACCGAGCGATTTGCTCCATCTCTTCGGGGGAGTTGTTGCATGGAGGTATGACAGGGCAACGGATAAAGATGGTGCAGTCTGTTTCGTCAGAGATCTTCTTCAGATTCGAGAGAATGAGTTCGTTTGAGACGCCCGTATACTGCCTGTGAAGCTCGGGGTTCATCTGCTTGAGGTCGAATAGAACGTAATCGGTGTAGTCAAGCGCGGGTTTCATGATTTCCCAGGAAACGGCTCCGCATGTTTCAATCGTAGTGCTGAAGCCTTCTTGTTTGCATAAGGCGAGAAGCTCGCGTGTGAAATCGCCATGGGCAAGAGGTTCTCCCCCGGTCACGGTTACGCCGCCGTCGTCTCCATAGAAAAGCGCATCTTCTGCAGCCTCTTCAAACACTTCGCGTGCGGTTTTCCTTTCACCCGATATGCTGCGGGCGTCGGCAGGGCATTTTTTCACGCATGCGCCGCAAGCGATGCATAGGTCTCGATTGGTCTTTACCTTTCCGGGAGTTTCCGGATCGAATGCGATAGCCTCCCTTTCGCATGCTGTTATGCAAGCTCCGCAGCCAACGCACTTGTTTTTGAGGTACATGAGCTGAGGGCTTCGCGATTGGGATTCTGGATTTGCACACCACATGCATTTGAGCGGACACCCCTGCACGAAAACACTTGTCCTGATTCCTGGGCCGTCATGGATAGAGTAGTGTTGAACATTGAAGACGGTACCTGTCGCCGCCCCTAGATTCTCTTCATTGTTCGAAAGGGGCGTATCTGTTGAATACGTATTCGGCATGTTTCCTCCGTCAGTGCAGTTTTCATATCCCTCAGTATAGATAGTGTATGGCGTGTGCGAGAACCTGTGCCTGCGCTTCTGCCGAAATTGTGCGGAATGCTGAATGCAGCACGCTTTTTAGGGTATGTTGGCACAATCATTCCCGCATGTTGAGAATAACGGCGGGGACAGTGAGAATGTGAGATAGCATTTGATAATAAAACGTTTACATCGAGAGAATGGCAAAGATGGTGGCAAGCTCCGAGAAACTAGATAAGCTTGTTGACCTTGAATGGGACCTTTTTACAAACGTGCAGAACCGCGGTGGTCGTGCTGCATGTCAGGACAATAAGAAAACGTTCGTCATCATGAGAAAAGCCCAAGCAAGTAATTGGACCGACGAGCTGATAGATAGCTGGACTGACGACCTTATCGACCTAAAGGCGCAAGGTCGAAATCCCATGGCAGAAAAGTACGCGCGCATGGAACAGAATATTGATCCGGAAAGTTATGCGGAAATAGAACTTCTGTTGCCCGAGGCAAGCGTGGAGGTCGAAGCGCTCGCGGCGAACCTGTCGAGGCAGATTGCTGATTCGGCGGATAAGGTCGCCAAGATGTACCCGAATCTTCTTGAATTGAGCAGATCCATCCACAGCGACGCGGATTCGGCGGGGCACGTCTCATTCGAAACGTACTGTCGCTGCGAGCTGATGAGTTTTTCTGCGAAAACGCTGAGATTATATGACGAGCTTGTCAAAGAGTGCATAGAGCACGGAGAGAACCTGTATGAGAAGATTTTGGAGACGACGGTAATGATGCTGGGCTATTCCAGTCTTGCCGCTGCTGAGGCAGCAGCGGCAAGATCGTCGCACTAAGAGCGTCTCTTCGGGCGTTTTATGATATCTCCCGGCTCAGGATTTCTTCATGATAGCGGGCAATCTGACAGGACAAGATGAGCTTCTGTCTGAGCATGGGGCTGTTGAAATCGATGCCGACAAGCGTCTTTATCTTGTTGATTTTATTCATCACGGTATTGCGGTGCATATAGATAGCTTCTGCTGTCTTTGCGATGTTGCAGTCGTTTAAAAGATAGTGGTAGAGGGTGTCGCGTAAGTTGCTGCGGTGCTGCCTATCGTATCTTGTCAAAGTGGCGATGGCGGGATGCGTGAGGAATACGATGTCGTCGTTTCCGGGTATCGAAAGATATTTACGGACAGCCAGATCGATTATGTAGTAGGTGTTGTAGTCTTCAGCGTAAATGATACGGTCGTTCTCTTTTACTGCCTCGATCGATCGGGCAATTACGCTCGTGCGCTTTATCATATTGTAATGTGTGTACAGGCCTCTATAGCGTTTGGTGGGAGGACTGACGACCAGCCATGCACCGACTTGTTCGAGAAGTCTATTGATCTTCTCGTTCTGTTCAAAAACGGGTTTTTCAAAGCGCGCTTCGTTGTTCATGAAAAGGACTATCTCATCGGCGAAGATGGAGAAACTCGCGTCAGGGATGAGCATTTTGAGCATTGAGACTACATAGCCAAGCGATTTGTTGCGCCCATCTATCTCGTAGGTGACAACGCCAATTGAAACGGACCCTTTGAGTTGGGGGGCGCACGCAGCGAGAGCTTCGGCAATGAGCTTGTCAGAAGTCAGTTCGCGCTTGGCGACACGTTCCCAGAACTTGCTGAACTCGATTGTGCTCGAATCAGGCATCAGCAACCCATTTGAGCTGTATTTGGTATCAAGAAAGCGTGCAAGTTTCGTGGCAAGCGCGAGGCAGTCTTTGTTGGCTACGGGCACTTCAATGAAAACATACCCTTTTGGGCGCTTGCTCATGCCAATTAAGCGACCGAAAATCGTAGTGCCCGTCACGGGGACCTCAACTTCGTCGCCAATGAGGGAATCGATGTTTTCCATACGATCGATCCACTCGTGCATGGACTTTCCCTCGCTGATTTCACAATCGCTGTTCAGGCCTTTTGAGCCCTCTCGTGATGACATGGCAACAATGAATCCGTTCGGATCGGTTACTGCCATTGTGCCGTTGGAGAGTTGCGCACCGAGCGCACAGGCCTTTGCGGCGATGTTCGTGTCCCCAATTGCCTCGAGCTTCGTGTCGATGTTGCGTGAAAACTCGACGGCGTCGTCGATGATGTCGTAGACCTGCGACGTCTTGCAGGAAAGGCTGATGAAGGTATTATTGCTGGGCCCGTCTTTCGGCGTCTCATCGTTTGCGTTGCAGACGATGACGGCGGCACCGTCATCAGCGGTGGCTTCGTAAGAGAGTTGTCCTGCACTCGTAATGTACAGACGGCCCGAGCGCATGCGTTTTCTCGATCCAATGAACCCGATTTCATAGGGAAGAACGTCCCAATCTTTTGAGAGAGACGAAGAAATAACGTATGGTTCAATTTTGCTGTATAGATACCTCAGGCTAATCATGTGCCCTCATTTTCTTTCAAACGATTTTGCTACGACCATTATAGGGAAATGCTGATGGGAATAGGCTTTGCCCTAAAGCCGTTGTCTTTAATGCGCGTATTCACTTGGAGTGCTTGTGGCATGAGAAATGGATCGAACGAATCAGTGAGCTTTCGCCTGTGCAGCTCTTCTACGACACAGACGCATATCTTCTCGATGCAATCGAGGGCGTCTGCGTAATTGCGCTCCTGGAAACGGTCGACCAGGATTGTTACGTTATCGTGCACATCGATGCCAAGATGTGGAAGGGTCCCGAGGCACCTGTGCGCCCATTTGTAATAAGGGCGAAATCTCTTGTTCAAAATATAGACGAGCGACATCGATGCTTCTATGAAGCGGTCAAGTGCTTGAAATGCTGCGATATAGTCCCCTCGATCTGTCTCGCGTGGAAAATTGTACTGCCCACTCTGCGCCATGATAAGGCAGCACGATGCGATTTTTTTCAGGCACAGATCCTCTGGATAGTAGCGAAGAAGCTTCTTGCGCATTTCGGTGAATCCCGAATCGCCGGATTGGAACAGAGCCCCGTTGGTTGCGGCGGCCAGGCTGGTTTCAGAAAGCAAAAGCCATTCCTCGTTTGAATCCGGTGCATGCGAGGTGCCGATAAGCTGCTGATAAAACGCATCGCTTGAGAATACGCCAAGGCGCTGCACGCCCTGAGCGATTGTTGGATTGCGAATGGGGTACCCATGAAAGTCTCCCATGCAAAGACGCTCGTAGTTGGATTTGAATCGCGCTCCGCACTCTTGGAAGTCGCCGGTTGAAAGCCAGATGCAGAAGCCAGCGCCCCAGTCATGATCGCGTGAGTAAACGTCGTCGAGCCCGAAGCATTCCGATCCTTCTCCAACTAATCCTATGGACGCACGTTGCCGAACCAATTCTGGTATCCCATCAAGCAACTGCTCTTGGTGCTCTTCGTAAAACATGCGCGCAAGCTCGAGTCCTTGCATATATGTCCCTAGTCCGACGTGGTTTGGGCCGTCTTGATTGTATCTGTGCAACGCGTTCGTGTCTTGTTGGTAGGCAAAGAGTGCATTTTTGCTAAGCATCCCGTCTATCCCTGTGCATGGATGCTCAATATGGACCGCTGCCTCGTTGACGAGAAAAGATGGAGAGCGTGACTGGCTGATACTGTCGTTGTTTATCAATGCACATCGTGTTTCCCGAAAGAAAAGAGGAGGGCAGCTGTATGGATCTTGAAAACCATGTGATGAATGACCGTGTCAATCAGATGGTGAAGAGTCTGGAGATCAATAAGTATCCGCTCTGCGTGCAACAGTTCCGTCTTGCATGCGACGCGCTTGACGAGACTGCTGGCGAAGACATGATTACCAGGCGCTCAAAAGTTCAAGAGCGTATCCTCGATGGCATCGACATCTTTATGGATGATGATGAGCTGATTTTGGGCGAAGGGGCGAGCAAGCCCTTTGGCATCGAGATGTCTTATGAGTATGGTGTATGGACTCGGGACGAAGTCGATTCGCTCAAGAGCGAAATCTACACGATTACGCCCGAAGATGAAGAAGAGCTCTATGCCCTCAACGATCGTTTCAAGAGTAATTCCCTGAACGATAATCTTATTGGCCGCATCGGCAAGACCCTTGGCGAGAACGATCGCCTGTGGCCCTTTATGAAGTCTGGTGTCGTTCTTCCTCCGTGGAAGGACCGCCACGGTGGTTCTGGCGGCGGCTATGCCATGTCTGGCATGGGGCTTGGACCTGGCTTTTTCTTGGTATGTGTCGATTACGAGCGCATTTTGGAAGAAGGCGCCAAAGGGGTTATTGCAGAAGCTGAACAATGCCTCGAGGATTTAAGGTACGACTCGGTTGACTCCATCAAGAAGCAGCTCTATTGGGAAGGCATCATTCGAGTTTTCAAGGCTTGGTGCCGCTGGGCAGAGCGTTATGCAGATTTGGCCGATGAAAAGGCGAAGGAAGAGAGCGATCCCAAACGCAAGGCAGAGCTCGAGGCGATGGCGGCGTGCTGCCGTAAGGTTCCGTATGAGGCGCCCGAGACCTTCAGAGAGGCAATGCAGGCGTACTGGTTCACCTTCCTTATGGCATGTCCGTCTCCGACGACCTCTCTGGGACGTATGGACCAGCTGCTCTACCCCTTCTATCAGAACGATATCGATGCGGGTATCATCACCGAGGATGAGGCTCTTGAGCTCCTCGAGGTATTTCGCTGCAAGATCATGAAGATCAATCGTGTTTCCGGCCAGGCTAACCGAACCAAGAATTCCGGAATGGCCAAGTGGTACAACGCGACTATCGGCGGCGTCAAGGCCGATGGTTCTGACGCAACTAATGCCCTTACCTATCTGTTGCTTGACGCTGCAGAGGAAACAGGGTTGTCGCATCATACATTGACGCTGCGTGTTCATGAGAATACCCCGGAAGAATTGCTCCGTCGTGCACTCAAGGTCGTTCGATCCGGTGTTGGCATGCCGGCGTTCGTTGGGGACAAGAGCTTCGAGGCGTTTTTCACCAAGCACGGGTTCAGCGCTGAAGATGCCCATAACTACTGCATGACCGGCTGTGTTGACGGCAATCTTCCTGCCAAGACGCGTACGCTCCAAGTGACGTTTTTCATTACGCTGCAGGCTCTTGATGTCTTTATGCACAATGGATTTTGCCGCTATACCCAAGAAATGGTGGGCGTGCCCGGTGGCGATGTGATGGCCATCTCAAGTTTCGAAAAGTTCAAAGAAGGCTTCTTCGATGAGATGAAGCATCTTGTGGGTATGGCTGCCGAACGGCAGAACGTCGAGCTCATCGCGGAACACGATCTGTTCCAGAACAGCTTTATCTCCGCGTTGCTCGAAGATGGCGTTGCATGTGGCCATGATGCAACGGATCGCGAGATGTTCTTTGAAAATGCCTGCGTGCTCGGCTGTGTTGGCGGTGTCAATACGGGCGACGCGCTTGCTGCGGTTAAAAAACTCATCTTCGATGAGAAGAAATACACCATGGCCCAGCTCATCGAAGCGATGGATGCCGATTGGGTCGGGTACGAGGATATGCAGCAGGATTTCCTGGGCGCCCCGAAATACGGCAACAATATCGACGAGGTCGACACTTTGGTTGCAGAGGTCTACAAGCGTTTCGCCGACGATTGTCGCAGCAACAAAGAGGCCTATGGCGGCACTATCATTCCGAATGCTATTAGCATCTCGGCTCACCAGCCGGGCGGTTCCGTTACAGGTGCGACACCTGATGGTCGCAAGGGCGGCTCGGTTCTTGCCGATGCATCCCTTTCTCCCGAGCGCGGGTTCGATAAGAAGGGGCCCTTGGCCGTTTTGGCAAGCGCTATGAAAGTCGATGTAGATGATTACCAGGGCACGCTTCATAACATGAAGTTCAATCCCGATGCTCTTAAGACCGATTCTGATCTAGATAAGCTAGGGGGTGCAATCAAAACATATCTGACGCATGGCGCAAAGCATATCCAGTTCAATGTAGTGAGCTTGGACGATTTGCGTGATGCAAAGGAACATCCTGAGGATCATGATGATCTTGTTGTTCGTGTGGCCGGCTACAGCGCGTACTTCGTGCGCTTGACCGAGCCCATTCAAGACGAGGTTATCAACAGGACTGGATTCGAGGAGGTTCAGTCCTTCTAGGCGTTTTCCAATTGAGGTTTCTAAGGAGGGTACATAATGTTAGTGGTTACCTTGTTCTTCGCCGGCTTCATTCTCGCCGTCGTCATCGGGCAGGTGTTCAAGATCAACGCCGGCTTTGTCGCCGTCGTGTTCGGCTTCATTTTGTTCTGGATATTCTGTGGCAAGGATGGCGCCTTGGGCACGTCATCCGGGTTCATAAAACTGTTCCCATCGGCCCTGTTCTGGAACTACGGTCTGCCGGTTATCTTCTATGCATTCGCGGCTGCCAATGGCACCCTGGACACCTTGGGTCGTAAGGTCGTCTACGTATTCAGGAATGCGCGCTGGGCACTGCCGTTCGCCATCTTCTTCGTCGCTATCATCGTTGCCATCGCAGGTGCTGGAACGATGAACACCTTCATTGTCGCTCCGCTCGCTTGGGGCCTGTGTGTCGCAGCAGGCGTCACCCCCTTTATCGTCCCGGTCGCTTTGTGGACTGGCTCGTTTGTCGGCGCGTTCATGCCTTGGACTTCTAATGGCGCTTTGACCATAGGTATGTATGAGCAGTTCCTGCCTGGCCTCAATGGTGTTGCCATGCAGACGCGCGTCGCAATCTACTATGCTGTCTTGGCAATCATCTTCCTTGTTGTCATGTATGTCGTAACCAAAGCATGGAAGCCGATTGACTACAAGGCGAAGTATGGCCTGGATGTCGAGCAGGTCGACTCCTCCATGGAAAAGCCCGGCGCGTTTAGCAAGAACCAGATCGCCACGCTTATCATTATCTTCTCTTGCATCCTGTTGCTGCTGGGCCCGGCGGTCATAAACCAATTTGCCCCTTCAGGCATCATGAAATGGGCCTCTAACAACCTGACTATCCCTGTCACCGCTGTTCTGGGCATCTCGTTTGTCGCCTTGCTCGGTGGCAAGACCATCAAGGAAGTCTTTTCCTCAGACGTTAACTGGAACATGATCTTCCTCATCACCGGCATGGGTATGTACTGTGCTTTGGCCACTCCGCTCGGCGTTGTCGACACTCTTGGCCAGTACATGCAGACTCTTGACCCGCGTCTTATCGGCCCGATGCTCTGCTTGGTCGGCGCGGCGCTTTCCTTTGTCACTTCGGCATCGACAGTTCAGCCACTGCTCTTCACGGTCATCGCGGCGCTCGCCCCGGCTACCGGATTGGACTTCTCGGCTATGGTCGTTCCGATGATGATCGGCGTGGGTGTCACATCCTTCAGCCCGATTTCGACGGGTGGCGCGGCTTCTCTCATCGGCGCGCCCAAGGGCATTCCCGAAAAGCTCTTCGTGTACCAGTTGGGCATGGCTGTGATCATGATGGTTGTTGCCGTAGCGCTTTCCTTCACGCCAATCTATAGCTTCTTGCCGGCGATCGGCGCGTAAAGGTTGGTACTGATAGCTTAGAACAACCCCCCCCTAACAGATGGGTCCGCCGGTTTTCCGTGTGGACCCATCTGCTCTTACGTGGTTTAAACAACTGGTTTCACTTTCGTAGTACTACTGTTTATTCCCCTATGCAGGCGTAGTTCATAGAATCACTAGTGGAATGTCAGTTCGAGACGTCTGGGGAAGTGCAGCAAAGGCACATTTAAATCAAGGGAGTTCTGATCCATGTTTACGCAACCCGAAAGAATCGCTTTCGACGAAAGCGAGCTCGAAGTTACGGGTATCCAACCCGAATCACTTCATATGTGCGAAGTCGAGGAATTCTCGTTTCCCATTTCCAGCAGTGTTAATGCGCACGCAGCGCTCATGGGCCATCCGCTTTGGCAGATGGTCGGCTATGAGACCCTGCCATTCAACCCGCGTTGCGTGCCCGATAACATCGCGCGTGGCTATGTGCGTGACGCAACGCCCTTCGACCCTGTCGAAGAAGGCGGGGGCAAGGATATGTTCGGTATCGAATGGATCTTCGATGCGAACGCCCGTGGGTCTATGGAAGATCCCAAGCAGGGTTACGTGCTTGCTGATATTTCAGACTGGCGCGATGTTATCGTTTTTCCCGATGTTGACTCTTGGGATTGGGAACGGTCTGCAGCGGAAAACAACGGCACGTACCTCACGACTAAGACGCTCAATGAGTCGTGGATTTTCACTGGGTGGTTTGAGCGTCTTATCTCGTTTATGGGGTTTGAAGAGGCGGCAGTCACGCTTGTCGATGAAGATGATAGGGAAGAGGCCGCTGCGCTCTTTATGAAGCTCTCTGATGTGTACGTCGATATCATCGATCACTATGTGAAGTATTTTGAGCATATCGACAGCTTCCTTATTCATGATGACTGGGGAAGCGCTGCGGGCGCCCTTTTCTCGCCCGAAGCATGTGAGGCGGCGATTGTTCCTGCTATGCGTAAGGTGACCGACCGCCTTCACGAGTATGGCATCGTAGCCAATCTCCACAGCTGCGGCAATGGCATTAAACAGGTCCCCAATATGATCAAGGCGGGATGGGATAGCTGGACGCCCCAGGGCAACGTGAACGATACCGCCGATATCTATGACAGGTATGGCGATCAGATCGTCATCGCTGTCAGTCCAGAGATTTTCGATCCAGAGACGACTTCTGAAGAGGAACAGCGTGCTTATGCGCGTGCGTATGTTGAGCGCTATTGCAAGCCTGGCAAGCCCTCGATTTTTAATTTCCGCAATCAGAGTGGCAAAATTCTGACGCATGCATATAACGAGGAGCTGTATAAGGCTTCAAGACGGGCATATTGCGGATAACTTACATTTTCTATAAACCGAAATACGACAGGCCCCAATTTGGCAACGAGTTGGGGCCTGTCGCATGTGCACGTTCGATTCTTACATGTCGTGCCTGAGCGGACGGCATGTAAGAGAGCCCGCCCGAAATGTCGGGCGGGCTCTCTTACAGCCTGTTGCGTTTGAAAAGGAGGGGGAAATCAAATTTCGCAACTTTGGCTAGATGACCTTTTTCTCGCGCAGCTGTTCGATTTCTTCTTCGCTCATGTCGAGCAGGCCACCGTAGATCTCTTCGTTATTTCCACCAAGTTCGGGAGAGCGTTCGTAGTCGATGTGGTTTTCAGACATGCGAGCTGCGAATCCGGGGACCTTAACTTTGCCGCGATAATCATGCTCGACTTCGACAACGATGCCGCGGTCAGTGTATTGCGGGTCGGAGGCGAAGTCAGAGATGTCAAGAAGGGCGCCTGCTGGGACTCCGGCTTTCGCGAGGATGTCCATTGCCTCTTGCTTGGTATGCTGCCCGGTCCACTCTGCGATGATCTTGTTTAATTCCTCACGGTTTTCATAGCGGCTATGCGGGGTTGCCATCTTCGGGTCGTCAAGGAGGTCTTCACGGCCGATGGTCTTGCAAAGAAGATCCCATTGCTTAGACCCCGGTGCACGCGACGTGTAGATATGCACGTAATCGTTGGTGCCGAACGGCTTGCAAGGGTATGTGTCGGAAGGAGCGACATCTTCAAGCGGCATCCCGTTGCCCACGCGGCGAGGAGGCTTGCCTGTGAAGTAGTAAGGCTCCCAGCCAGAACGACCAAGGCCGATCATGAAATCTTGCATATCGCATTCTATCTGTTGGCCAACGCCTTCTTTATCACGCTGATAGAGAGCGGCGGTGATTGCAAGCGCGCATAGGATGCCTGTCCCGGAGTCGGCTACGCTCACGCCGGCCTTAATGGGCTGATCGGGCAAGCCAGATGCTGCGACGAATCCTCCCGTATGCGTGGCGATTGGATCGAATGCGGGATAGTTGGCGTATGGACCCTGCGAATAAAAACCCTTGATGGACGCATAGATAATCTTCGAGTTGACCTTTTTGCAATCTTCATATGAAAGACCGAGACGATCCATAGCGCCAGGGCCCATATTCTCGACGATAACATCGCACTTCTCAAGGAGCTTCACCATGAGATCATGGCCCTCAGGGGTCTTCATATTGCAGGTCAGACCCTTCTTGTTCATATTCATGATGATGAAGCCATATCCATCATGTTCGGGATCCATTCCCGAAAAACGACCAAGTTCACCTTTGACGGGCCTTTCGACCTTCAATACTTCTGCACCAAGCCAGGCTAGCGTCTCGGTGCAGACGGTTCCCGATTCGAACTGCGTCAAGTCAAGAATCCTTGCACCTGTCAGTGGTCCATTTCCCATACTTCTTCTCCTTAATCTAATTGCTTGCAGTTTCGTTGGATGATTTTGCTGCTGCATTGGGAATCACACGATTCTCAATAAATTCCTCGACCATGCTCATCATGTTCTCGCGGCTTAGTTTGCGTGGGTCTACCGGGTCAGCGACAAAGCGCAGCACGGGTATTCCGGCAGCCTCGAGTGACTTTTCGATGAAGTATGAGCCCTCGACGTTTTGCAGACAGCTGTCGGGGACCATGTAGACGCAACCGTCGATGCCGTTGGTCTTTGCTTCTTTAGTGAACCAGGCGGCGTTCCATGGCGGCATGTGAAGAACATCCTGCATCGCTATTTCGCGCGCAGCGAGGCAGCGCAGCGGGTCTTCTTCGACATGGTAGCGAATATACGTATCTGCACCCATAGCCAGATACATGGACCATACGAAGGCGGCGCCGTATTTCTTCTCGAAGTTCTGATAGAACTCGAAGTCATGCCATAAGCCTCGTCCAATCCACATGAGGCGGTACTTCTCATTGGGTACCGCGTAGTTCTGGGTGTCAACGAGCTCTTTAACCTCGTAATAGAGGCTTTTGGCATGGTCGGCGGCCCAGCGGGTGCCGCGTTGCCACTGTGCCTGCATTACGGCGTTGATGGTGTCGACGACAGTCACAGGGGCTGGACGCGAAACAGCGATAAGATCGCGTGTCTTGCGATACCATTCCTCTTGCTCGTTGATGAGGTTCATGACCTCGATGAACTTGTCGATATCGAACATGTGGCCCGTTTCCTCTTCCAGGAAGCGAATCAACTCCTCGAAATCTTCGACAAATTCATCGAGACGATCTTTGTCGAATAGGTCCTCCCAGTCATAGGGGGCCATTTCCCACCAGTCAAGCGGTGTCTTACGCGTTTGGGTGACATCCATGGTATAAAGCTTCGCGCCATAGTTTTCACAGAAGGATTCGAATATCTTATTTTGGCAATCGCAGCACAGGCGCGTGATAGCTACCGTTGGACGTGGAAGGCCGCCCCAGGGACCCAGCGGCTTGCCGTCTTCATCAAGTGCATGGTCATCGGGGTCCAGGCTTTCCGCAAGCGGCGTTGCGCAATAAGTGCATAGATCATCCCGGTAACCAGCATCGCGCAACAGGCCAAAGTACTTCTTCGTCATGCGTTTGGCGGCGCAGATGGCAGACCACCACTGATTCACGACGAAGGGGATATCCATTGCCCTCAGGATTTCGATGGGGACATCTGCGTTGATGTAGGCGAATGGGCCGCCTTCATTTTCGACCTTTTCCTTCAGGTCGAAGAACCACTGCTTTTGATAGGCGCTCGCCGTGGCGGTAGCCTTGAGACGCTTGACGGCCTTGCTCTTGCTCGCGCTTGATTGCGGAGCTGCAGCCTTGTTTGCTTCCGGCATTATGCTCTCACTTCCATTCCGTCGATAAAGGATTTGATATCGGCATCAAGCTCCTCGTTTTTAGAGAGCGGCCACTCCTGCCTGAAGAAAGCACGTGTTGCCACGCCACGCTCCTCTAAGCGGGCTTTTTGCTTGGGATAATCCCATGAGCCAGCCTCGTCGTGTGCGTGCATGAAGAAGATCACGCCATTGGCAGACGCGCTTGCGGCTGCCTCGTCAAGTGCCTGTACGCGATCTGCGATTGATTGGCGTCGGCATGCGGGTTGACGCAGCATATAGCGGCTGACCACCGCGCGAATCGGGTCGATATCGGTCCTCGTGTCTTTATCAAAGGAACGCTCGCCCCAATCATGGTCCTCGCCGACCACGACAGCACCATTTGCTTCGATAAGGTCATAGAGGTCGGTCGATTCTAGAGGGGTGCCAGTTACGAATACGCGCTTTCCCTCGACGGTTGGCCAGGTGCGCGCGGCTTCGGCAAGCTCGCGCACGAGACTCGCGTGTTCAGCGCGGCCCATAAAGAAGGAGGATCCGATCGCGATGAGCGCCTCTGCGCCTGTAATGCGGACATCGTCTGCGTGTCTGAGTTCCATCAGCTCGCGCAATGCCGCGTGGTCCTCATTAAGAACCGCCGCTGCCGCCTTTATATCCTCATCAGAGATATCCCGTCCCGCCCATGCCTCGACGCTTGTCTTGAAGCGGCCGATGACGTTTCTGTTTTCTTCTTGATACATACGACGACGTACAAGAAGCCAGTCAATGAATTCAACGGGAGGCAGTTGTATTTCGGGTTCGGAGCGATGAATTTCACGCAGGTAAAGCCAAATGCGGAGCTCGGTATCGCTGGTGTGTGAAATCGCCAAATAGTCGAATAAGTCGGCATAGGTGCCATCGATCATTTTTTCGAACGAAGCGCGAGCGCATGGCTCGAAAGCTTGCTCCAGATAGATGTTTGCCAGGTTCAGCTCTTTGTCGGGGGTGGCATAGCAGCGAATGGGGAGCATCCCAGCGGCTATGATGAGTTCTTCAGGAACATCGGCACCGAACTCTCCGACGACCTTACCGCCCTGCTTCTTCCATTCGAGTAAGGAGTGCTCGCGGTTTTCATATACATTGGCTAACTGTGCGAATGCAGCATTCTTTTTTGCAAGGTCACGGACCATGACCTCTCCCTTCACTTGTAACGTAATTTCATAATATGAACTTGTTATTCGCAGGGGAATAAACAGAATGGGCAAGCATGCCTAACGTGTTGTTTAGGCGAGATGCTATGTAATGTAGAACAAGGTCAGAGCGTGTTTGTGTAGACGGATTGGGCAATCTGAGCGCGAATTGCCTCAACGAGCTCTGTATCGACATGATTGTGGACGGTCTGTATTACGATTTGGGTGGTGAGCCCCATGTCATCGAGCACAGCGAAATTATCCGTACTCCACAATGTGGTGTTTAAATCGATCCGTCTGACGAAGGTGAGGGTGTCGGTTCTGTCTAGCAGCAAGCGCACTATGTAGTCCTTGTCAGCTTCGCGCGTTTTCAGTTCGATGCCGGCATTACGGCACATCTGCTCGAGAATTCCCACCCAGGTGAAGTGGTTGTATTCGGTTAGAACAGTCATCTGGCCAAGCGTCGAGAAATCGATCGTCCCCCTTACGCGTAGCGTGTTGCGGCCTACCAGTGGGACAAAGGGCAATTCACAGAGAGGCTCCTGAGGAAGCTCTCCTAAAGGGTTGGTTTCAGAGGATAAGAACCGGTAATCGTATCCACCCTCGAGAAAGATTTTCGCTAGATGGTCTTCAGATTCCCTCATGAGGACGAGTTCGACTGGCGTATCCGGGTGCGCGGCAGTGTAGTTTTCGACTCCTCCACGAATCACGTCGCCAATCATGGAGTCGCGACCCAAGATGTAGCGTGTTCTGTTCGAGTTCTTTAACGCGGAAATTTGCTCGAAAATTCCGTCTTCGGCCGTGGCGATTGCTCTGAACATCGGTTCGAGTTCAAGTGCACGGTCGGTTGGGAGCATGCCCTGAGGGGTTCTGACGAATAGACGCACGCCGAGCTTCTGCTCGAAGCGCTTGAGTGACTGTGAAAGACCCTGGGATGATATATAGAGTTCGTCGGCGGCAATGGCGATGGACCCTCGGTCCAACACTGTGAGAAAGTGTCTGATTTCATTCGTGTTCACGGTCCGCAGACTCCAAGTTTTACGATAATCGGTGCGTGTATGGTGTTTGTATCCTAGCAGATGAAAGCAAATGGGTGAAAGGCTCTTGTTGCTGAGGTTCTGCTGTGTCTAAGAAGGAGAGCCCCCGCAAGCGGGGGGCTCTCCTTCTGCGAAAAAATCTTTTGAGAAGAGACGTCAGGAGAAGGGCTATAGCGGGATGAATCCAAGACCTACGCAGATGAAGGTGATTATCCAGCTGTAGACAATGCAGGGGCCCATAACGCTCTTGATCATATCCTTTGCCGTCAAGCCGCACAGCTCGATGCCCAACCATGCAGAGCCAGAGAATAGACAGCAAGTGGTTGCGACGGTGTGGCCAGCAAAGTAGGTTGCCATGAAGGCAACGGGGTCGACGCCGAGTGGCGCCGTGAGAGCTGCAATAGCCGGAACGATGATTGCCGGGCTCGCATTACCGAGGAAAATCTGCAGAGGCACGACGAGCAGGCAGATGATGAGCGGCAGGTGGACGAGTACCGAGTCGGAAAGGCCGGAGGTCAGGAAGGCCGCGAGCTCGTTGAAGACGCCCGTTCCGTTTGCGATACCAAGATACATGGCAAGACCGAACATGGTGACAACGATACCGATGACGGTTTTTGCCTGGCGTTGCAGATATGCGCGCTGCTCCTTGCCGGTGCCATAGTTCACGATGAGCAGAACGAAAAGGCCGATGGCGAATGCAACTTGCGTATTGACAATACCCGAAAGCAGCAGGCCTACGAGCACGAGCGTGAAGATCGTGTCGAAGATCATGATGCCCTTGCGGGAAATATCGTACTTGGTGTCTTCGTCGATCTGCTTCAGCATGGCTTCGAAGTCCTCATCGGAAATCGCACCTACGCGACGTTTTTCGATGAAGCCATAAAGCACGGCGGCGGCAAACGAAAGAACGATGCAGACGCACATGACGGGGATGAGCATATTGAAAGCGGTAAGCGAATCGCTTCCGACGTATGCCATAAGCTCGTTGACGCCAGGAGCCCAGGGCAGAAAGACCATAGCACCGCCGCCGAAGGTGTAGACGATCATGAGCGTGGTGCGACGCATGCCCATACGCTCATAAATGGGGCGCATAGGGGGCATTGTGCATAGGCAGGTGGTGGCGCCGGAGCCGTCGAGCTGAGTACCCATTGCGAGCGCATTGGTGCACAACGTGACGGCAATGGGGCTGCGTCCGACCTTTTTGACAATGAAGCGCACGAGCACTTTGAAGATGTTTTGCTCGTGCAATATGTTGAAGTAGAGAATAGCGAACACCATCAAGAAGGTGATGGGCCCGATGATGCCGAAACCGGCCTTCAGAAAGCCGCCGATTTCTTTCATGGAGAATCCCATGATCAATGCTCCAACGATGGAGACGACGCCAAACGCGATACCAGCGTTGGTGAATTCCTTCAGTAACAGGAACACAATGACGACGACCATGAGGATGGCAACGATCATATTAAACGTCATAACCTGTCCAATCGTTCTTTGCTCTTACATCCTTGGGGAAGCGTGCGGCAATCTCGAATCCGAACTCTCGGTATAGCCCCCGTAAGCCTCCTCCCAGCATTTCGCCGACATGCGTACGAACTCAACGTCTCTTGGGAGATACAGCGCGCTCCTCTTTCCTGTTTCGATTCTAGAAGCAAGGCGAGAATGCGAAAATAAACAATGGGAACGTTCAAATGAAACAGCTTGTTTAGTCTGCAGATAAGATGAAGAAGACCACGCTCACGACTTAAAGGAATGGATACTGCACAGCTTCGTGCAGTATCCATGTTCACTTTGGCACAATATCAAGCTCCCCCGTAACTCTTGCGTCCCGAATGCTTTTGGCAGCATGCATGATACAGGTGCTTGGTAGAAACACGCCGTGAGGCATGCGGCTCTATAGAATTTGGAGATACAAATGGTCAGCGAGCGAATACAGCGCATGAAAGACCGCAATGACGTCGAAGTTCATCCTATTTGCGTCGAGAAGGCAGAGATCGTTCTTGATTCGTGGGCGCGCAACGAAGGCCTTCCGCCTGTACTGCGCCGTGCACACATGACTGCGGATTATCTCGACAGTCGTACCATCTTCATCGAAGATGACGAGCTTATCGTTGGCAATGTCGCCGCAAAACCTCGTGGCGCCGAGATTCACACGGTTACTCCTGCATGGCCTGACGAAGATCTTGAGAATCTGACCCATGGCGGCGGTCTCTCTATTACAGAGGAAGAGCATAAGAAGATTCGTGAGCTGGACAAGTTCTGGTTCAATGAAGATGGTACTTCCAAGAAGCGCTCTTTCTATGAGCAGCAGGGTCGTTACTATGGGCCTGAAGATGGCGACCGCCTTTGGAATTTCATCGAATCGGGAATCATGTGCCCGCCTTGGAAGGATCGCGACCATGGCCGTGGCTTTGGCGGTGCTGGCTGGGCGTTGGGCGAGGCTATGGGCCTTTCTTTCTTCTTGCCCGATTACGGCAAGGTTATTTCCGAAGGCCTCGATTTCACCTTGCAAAAGGCAAAGAAGGCCCTCAAGGAGCTTACATACACTGATGGAGAGGCAATTCATAAGCACGATTATCTACAGGGATGCATCCTTGTTATCGAGGCTATGGAGCGTATGTACTATCGCTATGGAGATGTTGCCGCGTCTATGGCCGAGACTTGCGATGATGCGCAGCGCAAGGCAGAACTTGAGCGTATTGCAGACACCTGCCATTGGATTTCGAAGAACGGCGCGCGTGATTTCAAGGACGCGATGCAGGCGTTCTGGTTCTATTTCCTGATGATTGCGACTGGCACTACGGGCGGCGGCCGCTTTGACCAATATATGTATCCGTTCTACAAGAACTCCATCGAGTCTGGAGACATGACCGATGAAGACGTCCTTGAGTATCTTGAGATGCTGCGCTGCAAGATTATGCAGTTTTTCTTCGTTATGGGAGGCGCCAAGCAGCGTCAGAAGTGGGCGGGCAAAGCGCGCTGGCATAATTTCATCCTTGGCGGTTGCGATCGCGAGGGCAAGGAATCCAGCAATGAGCTCACCTTCCTCATGCTCAAGGCGGCAAAGGAAGCGCGCATGACGCAGAATACCCTGACCTTGCGTGTCTCCAAAGACACGCCGGACGAGGTCATGCTCGCGGCTGTCGATCTGGTCTCCACCGGTATCGGCATGCCCTCCTTCGTTTCCGAAGACAGCTATATCAGGACGCTCGAGAGCTATGGCGTTCCTACTGAAGATGCACGTGATTTCGTCATCACCGGTTGTGTTGACATGCATCTTCCCGGAAAGTCCCTCTGCCATGCTATGGGCATGTTCATTGTGCCGAAGGTTCTCGAGATTACGATGAACAACGGTGTTTTGAAGGAAAACGGCAAAGTCATTGGGCCGCAAACTGGCAAAATGGAGGACTTTAAATCCTATGACGAGTTCTATAACGCTTTTCTGACCCAGATGCGATATTTCATGGGCCTTGCAGCCGAAGAGCACAACATCTTATGTGCGATTTCGCGCGACTGGCTGCCTGACGTCGTTGAGTCGGCGTTTGCCGATCAGGGTATCGAGTCTGCTGCTGACATCGGTTCGCGAAAGCTCCTGCTTGATAATGTTTCGATTTTGAACGCCGTTGGCACTGTGAACGCCGCTGATTCTCTTACCGCGATCAAGAAGGTCGTTTTCGAGGATAAAGCTTGCTCTATTGGAGAGCTCAAGGCAGCGCTTGATGCTAATTGGGAAGGCCATGAGGACCTGCGCAAGCTTTGCAAGGACGCGCCAAAGTACGGCAACAACATTCCCGAGGCAGATGCCACGGTTACCGAGCTGTACCATTTCTGGCGTGAAACCGCTTCATCGTTCAAGAACATCAACGGTGGCGAAATGATGGTGTCAGGCATCTCCATTACGGCACATGCGCCTGGCGGCGGCTATACCATGGCCACCCCCGACGGTCGCTATGATGGCGACACGCTTGCCGATGGATGCGCTTCTCCCGCTCAAGGCTGCGACGTCCGCGGCCCTGTCAGCACTTTCAATTCCGCCATGAAGATCGATATCGATGAATTCCTTGCTTTCTTGATGAACATGAAGATCAGTCCCACTTCGCTCAAGACCGATGAAGACAAGATGAAGCTTGCGAATATGATCAAAACCTTCCTCACCAACGGAGGCAAGCAGGTCCAGCTCAATGTCATCGATCGCAAGACCCTTGAAGATGCGCAGAAGCGCCCCGAAAAGCACAAGGATCTTATTGTTCGCGTTGCGGGTTATTCGGCATATTTCAATGATTTGACCGACGCCGTTCAAGACGAGATCAAGGAGCGCACAGAGCAGGTTCTCTAAACCCTTCCCGCGCGTATGACCGAATCCCCGCATCTTGTTTGCTTTTGCGAACAAGTGTGGGGATTTTTTCGTGCATTCATGACGAGCGATGCATCGGTATCCACAAGATATGAGAATTCTTGAAGAATCTTTCGATTTTCTTCATCGATGCAGGTCGTGTAGCAACTCTTGTATGGAT
>CAYSZR010000016.1:12842-37485 GCA_964435565.1 uncultured Coriobacteriaceae bacterium | reverse complement strand
CAAAGTCGAGATGGTCGAGAAAAACCTTGCAGCTCTTAAACTTGGCATAGGGCTATAGGGGCACGTACTTGCGATTTGCGGGCGGCCCCTTCGACTAGGAGGAGCCGCCCGTTTGGTTTACGCTGTCATCGGGGATGACCCTCGTGGCAACATGACAGATTTGGAGAAAGACATGAGCGAAGAGACACAGGACAACCGGCTCGGCATAAAGATCACCACGCTGCGCGAGGCACATCATCTGTCGCAGCAAGACCTTGCGGACCGTTGCCAATGCGATCTTTCGACAATCGTTGGCCTCGAGGCTGGTGAACTTCCCCCTTCGCTTGCGCCACTTATCAAGATTACGCGTGCTCTTGGTGTGCGCCTGGGTACGCTCATGGACGATGACGAGGCGATTGGCCCCCTGTATATAACGGCAGAGCAGATGGATGAGGTCACGCGGCTCAAGAGCCTCGAGACCGCAAGCGATGCTGGCGACCTTTCGTATTTCAGTCTTGCGGCGGGCAAGCCGTCGCGTCATATGGACCCGTTTGTCATTACCGTCACGCCAAGCGGAGAGACCGATCATGAGCTCGTGGGGCATGAGGGCGAAGAGTGGCTCTATGGAATGGAAGGCTGCATCGAAATCGAATACGGCAAAGACATCTTCGTGCTTCATCCTGGTGAATCGATTTACTATGACGCTATCGTGCCGCATCAGGTACGTGCTCATAATGGGCAGAACGCGAAGTTTCTTGCCGTTGTCTATACGCCCGTCTAGAACCGTATTCATGCGCATTGAGAGGTTGCACCGATGACACAGAACGTTGATCAGGAAACGCCGCAGATGTTTTTCGATCATCTGATCGAAGAGAATGGGTGGACGCCTGAGGAAATCGCATATCGTACTGAGCGTGCTGAAGAGATCATGCATCCTTGCGCGCGTGAAGATGGCAGCATTCCGCAGCAAGGTGATCAAGACTATCCTTTGTTAAGCGAGATGACTTTGGGCGATTACCTGCGCCAACAGACGAAGATCGATCCGGATCACCCGTTCATGGTCTATCCTGATCGAGACTTACGCTGGACCTATGCGCAATTCGACGAGCGTACCGACCGCCTGGCGCGCGGCATGCTCTATATTGGCATGCGTCCAGGCGACCATTTGGGAGTTTGGGCTCGTAACATCCCCGATTGGGTTACTTTCATGTACGCTTGTGCGAAGATCGGCGTCGTCATGGTCACGATGAACCCTGTGTTCAAGAGCCATGAGCTTGATTACGTGCTGAAGCAAAGCGATATGAAAGCGCTTTGCATAATCGACACGTTTCGCGATATCGATTACAAGGAGATCGTGCGCGAGCTTATTCCCGAATCGCTCGAGCAGCAACGTGGGTATCTGAATACCGAGTCATACCCTTTTCTGAAGAACCTTATCTATATGGGCCCGGAAAAGCACCGTGGCTTCTATAGCGTGCCCGAACTGTTGCTTTTGGGCCAATATGTGGGAGAAGAAGACCTCTACGAGGTTACCAAAAGCTTCGACAATAATGATTGCTGCATGATGCAGTACACCTCTGGCACAACGGGGTTTCCCAAGGGCGTCATGCTTACGCATCGCAACATCTTGAACGATGGCTTCTTCATCGGAGAGGGTCAGAAGCTCACGCCTAACGACCGCGTGTGTTTGCCCGTCCCCTATTTCCACTGCTTTGGCTGCGTCCTTGGCCTCATGGCTATCCTTACGCATCGTGCTGCCATTGTGGGCATCGAAAGCTTCGATGCTGAAATGGTCTTGCAGGCCATAGACAAAGAGAAGGCGACGGCGGTATACGGTGTTCCGACCATGTATATTGCCGAGCTTAATCATCCCGACTTTGACACCTATGATATGTCAAGCCTGCGTACTGGCATTATGGCCGGCAGCCCTTGTCCTCCAGCGACTATGGAGGAGGTCATCGAGAAGATGAACATGCGTGATATCACGATCTGCTATGGCCTAACTGAGACTAGCCCCGTTTTCACGCAGACAAGCGTGGAAGACGATGTCGAGCATAAGTGTACGACTGTTGGACGCAAGCATCCGCCGGTATCGGTGCAGGTCATCGATCCTGGCGATGGCCATGTCTGTGGACCGGGCGAACACGGGGAACTCTGCTGTCGCGGATATAATGTTATGAAGGGCTATTACAAGATGCCGGAAAAGACGGCAGAGGCCATTGATGAAAACGGATATCTGCACTCAGGGGACATGGGCACAGTTGACGAGGATGGTTACTATCGTGTGACTGGTCGCATCAAGGACATGATTATTCGCGGCGGCGAGAATATCTACCCGCTCGAAGTCGAGAACTTTCTGCTTTCTATGCCTGGCGTGCTTGATGCGCAGGTCGTAGGTATTCCCGATGAACATTTGGGTGAAATCGTCGGGGCGTTTATCCGTACGAAACAGGGCTT
The DNA here is from genome assembly GCA_964435565.1 of uncultured Coriobacteriaceae bacterium. Classification (GTDB taxonomy): domain Bacteria; phylum Actinomycetota; class Coriobacteriia; order Coriobacteriales; family QAMH01; genus QAMH01. Next base: position 35,049 of record CAYSZR010000016.1, on the reverse strand, counting down.
TGAGGATATGACCGAGGACGACGTGCGTGCCTACGCGATTCCGCGTATCGCTCGTTTCAAGGTCCCCAAGCGCGTTTTCTTCGTGGACGAATTTCCCATGAACCCCGCAAAGAAGATACAGAAGTTCAAGCTTCGCGAACTGGCAAAAGAGCTTACTGAGCGCGAGAATCTCAAGGTGTTTGCAAGCAGAGAAGAGGCTGCTGCAGCTAAGGCGGCAAGCGAAGCTGATGACGCGATCGGCGGTATGTTCCGCGAGCACTAGAGATAAAACGCCACAGGTGTCCATTAACTGCTGAAAATCATACAAACAGTCATCAAAATCGCGAAAACCGTGACTGTTTGTATGATTTTGCAAGTTATCTATGAGTATGATAAAGATTTGAAAAGTAAACATGCTGGTCAGAGTGTTGTAACTATGCCACTACTTGAGGTACCCCAAAACTACCCCTATAAAATCATACAAACAGTCGTTTTTCTTCTCTGTAATCGTTTGTTTCACGTCAGAATCGGACAATTTGTACGAAAATGTTCGAGACTTCGCTACTTCTGAGACATAGGATAGAACTGTTATCGTAGAAACCAGGAGGGAATCATGCGGACCAGGCAAAGCTCGCTGCTCGATTTGCTCGGAGCAGATAACGCCCAGTTCGTTATCCCGGTTTATCAGCGCTTGTATGCATGGACGGAAAAGCAATGCCAGGTACTGTGGGCTGATATCATACGCGCTGGTCATATGCAGCGCAGGCATTTTCTCAGTACCTTGCTGTATATTCCACAAACCGATGACGAGCATGACTATAAGGTCAACAGTATCATTGATGGTCAACAGCGCTGTGCGACGGTAACGCTTGTCCTTGTGGCGTTATCGAGGTATCTGCACGTGAACAATCAGGTTCTTGATGACGGCAACATCGATGCAGATGCGATATCCCGCATGTTCTTGCATTGTGATGGATCTTCAGATGGCGATCTTAGGCTTGTTCTTTCACGGGGCGATTACGCGACTCTTGAGTCTGTTGTTAATGGGGGGATCCTTCCAGAGACGCCTTCGGAAAACGTTGTTTCGAATCTTCGCTTCTTCTCTATGAAGATGGGGGAGGAGGGCTTTGATCCGAATATTTTATGGCGCGGACTCAAATCTCTTACCGTTATATATGCGGAATTGACTGACAGCGATGATCCGCAGCTCGTTTTTGAAAGCCTGAACTCCAAGGGCATGCCGCTGACCACGGCGGACCTTATCAGGAATTTTCTTCTTATTGCCATGACCCATGCGGAACAAGCACGCCTGTATGACGAATATTGGGTGCCGATCGAGAATATGTTTCAGCCAGACCCCGGGTCCCTTAAGCTCAACAATGCTGTTCATGGTTGGCTGCAGGTGCGCTATACGAAGGTGCGCGCGCTTAAGGCGAACGAAGTCTACGCTGTTTTCAAGTCATATATTGAAGATGAATACGATGGCACGACCGAGGAGCTGCTTGATGAACTGCGTAGCTTCTGCTTGGTTTGGGCTGAAAACTATAAATATCACGCTGTGAAGGCTTACCGTTCCAAGTTTGATTGGGCGAAAAACGGCAGGCCAAAGACCCTGGTTTCACACTATGAGGTCAAGGGTGGCGGTTCTGCGAATCTGCCCGATCACCGTGATATCGATATTTACTTATAAGAAGGTGAACCATGCAGACTGAACAACAATCACTTCTCGAACTGCTCGCTACGCCTAACGTGCAGTTTGCGGTTCCTGTATATCAACGCGTCTATTCGTGGGATGCCGTGCAGTGCGAGGAGCTGTGGCGCGACACGATGCGTGCAGGCAAACTTGTAAGCGACCACTTTGTGGGCACGGTGCTTTATTCGGTGGAGACTGAGGCATCGTCGGATGTAGGACAGTTCGATGTCATTGACGGACAACAGCGTTTGGCAACGCTGTCCATCATGCTTTCCTCGCTGGTTGATTTTCTGCACGATAGCAGGCGCGCTCTTGACGGTGTTGATGTTGAGGAAATATCGAGGCGTTACCTGCATGTTTTGAGGGACGGGAAAACTGCGTCTAAACTCTTGCTGGCACGGGCAGATCGCGAGACGTTTGCTGCGGTTATGAATGACGCTGGTATGCCCGATGAGCCGTCGGCACGCGTGGTTGAGAATTCGCGCCTGTTCAGACAGCATATGGATGAAGACGGCTTTGACGCGCGTGTGCTTTGGCGCGGCATGCAGCGCCTGGTGGCAATCGTAGCCGAGCTCGATGAAGAGGATTCGCCGCAGCTCGTCTTTGAAAGCCTGAACTCCAAGGGCATGCCGCTGACCACGGGCGACTTGGTGCGCAATTCGCTATTGGTTGATGTTGGCTACAAAGAGCAGGCGCGGTTGTATCACGACTACTGGGAACCAATAGAAGATGCTCTGGGCTATGATCCAGATGGGCAAAAGCTAAACGCCGCTATCCACGGATGGCTTGCGATTCGCTTTCCTCGAGCGCATATTCATGATGCGGGCGAAGTGTACGATGTATTCAAGAGCTGTTGCGCCGATGCCAATGCCGGTTCGATTGAAGATTTGCTCGATGAGCTCAGGGGTTTTTGTCTCATGTTTGGCGAGACTATCAGGAGCGATCCGTCTAAGAAGTTCAATGCGGCTGATTGGGCACATGGCAAAGCGCGCACGCGCGCGAGCGCGTTTGATGATTTGAAGATGCCGGAATCTCCGCTCAAGCGTGATTTGGGTTCATCGAGAAGGACCTATAGCTGACGGGGTAGAAATGGACGCTACCTTGTCTCGGGCGATATCGCGCTGATGCCTGCACGGATGAAAGCATCGATGGCCTGCTTGATGCGAGGCCAATCCTCATCGTTTGCATCAGGCATGATGCTGGCGGCAAAGCATCCGCTCATCTGAAAGACATGGAGCGCGTATGCCTGCTTGTAATCGAGGCCACGTTCCATGCTTTCGTGCATGAGATTGCCGCTTTGCGCTGGTTCAATCAATTGCAGAACCGTTGGAAGAAAACGTCCCTCTTTGATTATCGGAGCATATTTTCCCGATTCTCGTACAAGTTCGCAGAAGGGCGTGCCGGTTTCTTTGCAGCTTGCGCAATCTATCTGGGAATCGATTGCGCTTGTTTGAGCCAGCAGGTCGGCTACGAGCGCCTCATAGATGCTTGCGAGTCCATTGTAATTTAGGTAGAAAGTACTGCGGCTTATCTTGGCTTCTGCAACGACTTCGACAATCGTCATCTCTTCAAGATGCTTATGCGCGAGCACACGCAGAAATCCTTCTTTGATTTTGCGGTCCGTTGCGGCGGTCATCGTTTTATCATCTACATTTATAGGGGCGTAACGTCACGAAGACCGTATTCGATTGAATCGATCAGTGCGTTCCATGATGCCTCGATGATGTTTTCTGAAACGCCGACAGTGCCCCAGATGCTTTTTCCATCGCTCGATTCAATGGCAACGCGTGTGATCGCGTCAGTGCCAAGCGATTCATCGAGCACACGCACTTTGAAGTCGGTGAGCTCGATCTCGCTGACTTCGGGGTAAAACTGAGTGATGGCCATACGCAGTGCGACGTCGAGGGCATTGACCGGGCCGTTTCCTTCGCCGGTGGCGACAAAGCGCTGGTTACCCACATGTATCTTGATGGTCGCTTCGGTCATTATGCGGCCGTCTTCGCGTTTTTCAGCGATGACGCGGAAACTTTCAAGCCGAAAATGCACGGGAGCAAGCCCTTTTTTACGGTTGAGCAGCAGGGCAAGCGATGCATCGGCGACTTCGAAGGAATAGCCTCCACTTTCAAGAGACTTGATATCACCCAGTAATTCGGAAGCAAGTTCGGGCTCTTCGGAAAGGTCAACACCGAGTTCGGCCGCTTTGCTTACAAGAGAAGCGCGTCCTGCAAGTTCGCTTACGACCACATGTGAAAGATTGCCGACCTGACGTGGGTCAATATGCTCATAGGCGCCCGCGAACTTGGCGGCGGCGCTTGCGTGCAAGCCGCCTTTGTGGGCAAAAGCGCTCGAGCCGACATAGGGGTGATGTGCGTCAGGTGCAACATTGAAAATCTCGGCAACGGCATTTGCACACCCGGTCAGGTGTTCCAGACGCGTAGGACCGATAACGGGAATACCGCATTTGAGTTCGAGGTCGGGGATGATGGCCGTAAGATCGGCGTTGCCCACTCGTTCGCCGTATCCGTTGATAGTGCCTTGGACGATTGTTGCTCCAGCTCGGACGGCCTCAAGCGAATTGGCGACAGCGCATCCGCAGTCGTTATGGGTATGAATTGCTATGCGGGCCTGGGGAAACGCCGAGCAGACAGCTTCAACGATGGCGAATATCTCGTTTGGCATGCTGCCGCCGTTCGTATCACATAAGGTGAGCGTGTCGGCTCCTCCGTCGATTGCGGCTGCAAGAACCGAAAGCGTATAGGCCTTGTTGGTCTTGTAGCCATCGAAGAAGTGTTCGGCATCGAAGAAGACCTCGCCGATTCCCCCCTTGTGCAAAAAGGCGACAGAATCATGGACCATGCGTAGATTCTCTTCACCAGTTGTTTCCAATGCGCGTTCCACGTGCTCGAGGGATGCTTTGCCGACGATAGCGGCCGCTGTGACACCGCTTGCAAGGATTGCGGACAATCCGGCATCGTCAGCTGCATCGGTGCCTTTGCGGCACGTGCTGCCAAAGGCGACGATAGTGGAAGAGGTGAGCTCAAGCTCTTTGCTATGCTTGAAGAATTCATCGTCTTTGGGGTTGCTTCCGGGAAAGCCGCCCTCGATATACTGGATCCCCAGTGCATCGAGACGCGAAGCGATATGCAGCTTGTCTTCAAGCGTGAGCGCCACGCCTTCGCGCTGTTCGCCGTCACGCAACGTTGAATCATACATAGCGATCATAGAGTTCACTCCCAATCAATCTATGTTGGCGATTGTAGCATCGGCGGCTAAGCGCCGAAAGCTGCGAAAGCCTCAATTGATTTTTGAAAAGGGGAAGGGCGCGACAGATAATGAACTGCTCAAATTATTTAAGCCGTTTGTCTTGACGCAAAACAATGAATTACGTAATATTCTTTCTCGCGCCACACGAGGGTTCGGCACTTCGAGCACTGGGGTGTCGTCTAATGGTAGGACAGCGGATTCTGGTTCCGTCAGTGAGGGTTCGACTCCTTCCACCCCAGCCAAAGGCGCATTTGTATACGGCCCGTTCGTCTAGCGGTTTAGGACGCCGCCCTCTCAAGGCGGAGATCACGAGTTCGAATCTCGTACGGGCTACCAACTTTTAGGTCCCTGGCCTGCGGAAACGCGGTCAGGGATTTTTCATTTGTGCTTTGTGAGCCAAATGTGAGCTTGCGGTTTTGCATGCTTCCTGCTTGCTGGAGAACGCCCTTCGGTTACTTTAATCCGCGCTATAATGGTTAAATCGTATGCTCGGGGAGCTCGGGGAGAGACAGGGGCGCGCCATGAAAGCGAAGACCTCAGCAGGGAGAAGCGTGATCGGCAGGGGGCTGCTGGCCCTCGCGCTCGTCGTTGGGATCATGCCGGCCGCGGCGTTCGCCCGCCCAGCCGATGCCGGCGGCGCCCTTCCTGACGGGAACCGCGCGGCCATCGATCAGGACCAAGCCGACGGCACCTGCGCCGCGGGCGAGGCTCTCGTCGTCTACCACGCATCCGGCGCCGCCAAGGGCGCGACCGGCGCGCTCTCGGCCCAGTCGGAGACAGACCCGCTCGCGTCGGCGGGCTTCGGGGCCTCCGACACCTGGGACTTCTCCGCGGCCGACGGCGCCGCGGAGTCCACGGGCGCTGCGGCAGACGGCGCGCTCTCCGTCCAGTCCGAGGGCACCGGCTCGGCGCTGGCATCGGGATCGGACGTGCGCGTGGCGTTCGTGCAACGTTCGGATATGTCCACCGCCGACCTCGTGGCCTCGCTCGAGGCGCTTGACTTCGTGGAGTGCGCCCAGCCGAACTACACGGTCGAGCCCTGTTTGGCCACCAGCCCCAACGACCCGCTCTACACCGCGGGCCTGCAGTACAGCCTGACCAGCGACAGCGCCGGCATCGGCTACAGCGCAGAGCTCACAGCCGACGCCGCGACCACCTCCACCGTCGACAACATCGTCGCCGTCATCGACACCGGCGTCGACTACACCAACCCCGATTTGGCCGACAACATGTGGGTCAACCCCGGAAACATCGGGGTTGTCGGTGAGCACGGCTACGATTTCGAAAACAACGACGACGACCCCATGCCCGATGTCGGATTCGGGAATTCCCATGGCACGCACTGCGCGGGACTCGTCGCCGCCAAGACGGGCAACGGTGTGGGCGTCGCCGGCGCCGCCCAGCACACGAAGATCATGGCGCTGAAGTACGGGGGGGCCGACATGACCATCTTCGATGCCTACGAATACCTCCTCACCGCCAAGCTGTGGGGGCAGAACGTGGTCGCCGTCAGCAACTCCTGGCACATCGGCGCCTATCAGCCCGTGCTCGACTATCTGGTCAACCAGGCGGGCAAGGCCGGCATCGTGTCGCTGTTCTCCGCCAGCAACGCTGGGCGCGACACCGCCACCACCGACACCGGCACCACGGTCGACCTGCAGAGCCCCTATGCGATCATCGTCGCCTCCAGCAACTCCGATGACACGCTCTCGAGCTTCAGCAACTACAACGCCACGGCGGTCGACGTGGCGGCCCCCGGCTCGGCCATACTCTCGACGGTGCGCACGAGCGACACGACCAAGGGGATCGCGCAGATACCGTACAACCCGGATATCGCCAGGCTGACGGGGAAGACGACCTTCGGCGTCATCCAGCTGGGCAGCTTGGTGCAGGACGGCGAGCTCGTCGACGGTGCATCAATCACGCTGTATCATCGGGATGCGGAAACTCAGCAATTGGTGCCGGCCATCGCCGCAGATCAGCAATACCTCTCCTATGCGGCCGCGACCGGTGCCGACGGCATCAACAAGCTGAAGTTCACGATCACCGGGGTCAGCAAATTGTCGGATTCCAAACTCGAGAACTACCGCGTCATCACGAGCTTCTCCAGCGCCAACCCGTTCGCCGACATCGCCGGCACGCCCTCCCCGGCGGACTACATCTACGGTTTCACCACCACGCGAGGATCCGCCGGTTCCGAGATTTCCGCAGCGTTGTTCATTAAAGACTGGACAGATAAAGACACCGCGGCGACCCACCTCGATAAAGCAGACTTCAACCAGAGCTCGACGGGCACGTTCTTGAAAATCGACACGACGTCGCAGCAGATCAAGTACACGCTACAAGCTAAGTTAATGGGGACGGCCTCTGACGATACGCTCTACGCCTATGCCGACGAGGTGGCCTTCGCCAAGGCGGCCGACGACCCCGACTACGCCTACATGAGCGGCACCTCGATGTCCACGCCGCTTCTGGCAGGCTGCTACGCCGAGCTCGCCTCGCTCTATCCCAACTACACCCCGCTGCAGCTGCGCGGCCTCATCTGCGGCGGCACCAAGCAACTGACGGCCACAAACGATGCCAGCGGCGCCAAGAAGCAGATCGCCTCCGACGGCCGCTTCACGTTCGATGCTGCCCTCGACAGCTCGGCGGTCAACGCCAACACCTGGTCGATCTCGACCTCCATATGGTCAAGCACGATTAACACTATCACCGTGCACGGATACGGTCTCAACCGCGCGACGCTGACCGTCGATGGCGCAGCCGTGGCATCGTCGGCCATCACGTCGCAGACCGCAAGCGAGATCACGTTCAAGGCGGATAGCTCGCTGTTCGACGGCGGCAGCCACCGCTTCGATGTGACCGACACCTCGACGCATCGCACGTACCAGGCGGCCTACGCCGTGCCAGAGGTCGATGCCGAGAGCACGCAGCTCGTCAGTCTCGGCACGCTGCCGTCGGTACACGAGTCCCGAAGCGACGCGTGCGAGCTGGTCGCATCGGCCGACCGGCTCTTCTACGCCGATGCGGAGGGTTACGGCCTGCGCAGCACGACCGACCCCGCCTCCGGCACCTGGACCGAACTGGAGGATGCGGCGGGCGTGTTCGACGATCTGCCGGGGATATATGGAGCGCTGATACGTTACGCCTACCGCGACGGCAAGCTCTACGCCTTCCGCGCCGCCAGCAGCCAGACGGTCGAAGACACGCTCGATATCTACTGCGCCACCTACGACATAGCCAAGGGAACGTGGTCGCCGGCCCGGTCCATCGGGTCGTGTGCCCTCACCGGTGTCCCCACGACGCGCGCCTATGCCTCCGGTGGCGACGTGTGCTTCTTCATCACCTTCTCGGCCAGCGAAGGATACGTCAGCCGCGCTAAGGATTGCGCGATGTTCCGCATGGCGGAGGGAAGCGACACGTTCGAGCAGACGAGCGTGCCCGTCGACACGGCCGACAACGTGCAGGGTGTCGCCGGCATGTACAAGGACGGCTCGACGCTGCGCTGCCTGGTGGGCGACGGCGACAGCAACACGATCAACACGCTGGCCTACGACGGCACGGCCTGGACCAGCGGGGGGCCCTCTCCGGCGCCCCCGCGATGACGCGCGACCAGATGCTCGACCAGATGAACGAGACCGCCGTCACGACGGGCAACGGCGTCTTCAAGATCGGGGAGCCCTCGCTGGCGGGCATCGGCGACGCCTCGCTGATGGACCCGGCAGCCGGCACGTGGGCGGGCCTGGGCTCGCTGCTGGGCACCTCGACCGCGCAGATCACCGTCACGAGCGCGGCCATGCTGGGCGGCAGGGTCTATTTGTCCGGGCTGGCCGCAGACGGTACGCCGACGCTCTACGCGCTTCCCGCCGCGGCGGCCTCCAAGCTCGCGACCATAGATGTCACGGCGGCCGCGGCGGTCGGCACCGGCGGCGCCGCGACCGTGGCCGACTGGCGCGGTGACGCGGCATCGTCGCTTTCCATGCGCGCAGGCGACACCGCCACGTGGACAGCCGTCCCGTCAGCGGGCTACACGTTCTCGAAGTGGGTCGACGAGGGCGGCGCGACCGTGTCCACCGACGCGGCCTTCTCCGCCGTGGCATCCGCGTCGCGCACGCTGACCGCGCAGTTCGAGGCGGTGGGGCAGCAGAGGACCTTCGACAACGGCGTGAAGGCCACGCTCTCGGCAGGCTCGAGCGAGGACATCGAGACCCTGGTCGTGGAGCCACGCGACGAGGCGGGTGACGAGGTCGCAGGCGCCCTGGGCGACCGGACGCTGCAGGGCGACTGGGATGCCCACTTCACCGACGGCAAGACGGACGGTTTCGGCACGCTGACGCTCTCCTTCCCCGCAACCGGCGATACCGTGCAGGTGTGGGAGGTGCACGCCGGCAAGCTCACCATCGGCGCCGACCAGGCCGTCGAGGACGGCATGGCGAGCGTGCCCACCACCACGCTCTCGGAGTTCGCCGTCACCTCGGCGCCGAGCAAGGCGTCCGCGGCGTCCGGGACGGCGGCGGCGGTCGCTGCGAAGAGCGCGTCTTCCACCGCGACGGCCAAGACCGGCGACGCGGCGGTCCCCATCGCGCTGGGCGCCCTCGCCCTCGCGGCCGCGGCCGCGGGCGTCGCCATCGCCATCAGGAGGCGCAAGAGGGACTAGGCCGGAACGGCAATACGATGACAGGCACGTATTGGGGGCCTCCTCAATACGTGCCTCACTTCAAAGCGTTCTTGAAGCGCTTGGATGATTTTATATACTTGGCATGTACGCATTTGTCCATTAGTTGAAAGTGCAGTGTCGTGTCGGAAGAGATTCTATCTTCGCAGCCTCTGTTTTATTCGCTGACGCGCACGAATTCAAATTTCATGCAGATTAGATTCGAGTTTGACTCTCCTCTGAATCGGGATTGCATGCAGCGTCCCCTTGATACGGCAATCAAACGTTATCCATACTTTCGGGTCAAGCTGGTACGAGCTGGCGAGAGGCTCTGCCTGGAGGCTAATGATGCCCCGTTTCTGCTATATGATGATCCATGCGCGCCAACGATGGCAGTCCGAATGCGCTTTCCGCTCTGTTTGCCTCTCGTGCAGTCGATATGCTTTATCCCGGGCACGATGGGACAATTGTCGCGAACGTATCTGTCGATCTGCGGGCAGCCCTTGGGGTGAGCGAATCTCACCATGGCTCTGTGGGAACGATTCCTGTTCCCTACCTTGACGAGTTTCGCTCGCTGTCGCTCGAAAACTGCGCAACTTGCTACCGCGGACGTATCATGCTCGAAAGCGACCCTGATACGCTGAAGGCGGCGGCAACTGCTTCGCGCGGCTTCTTCACCTACCTACAGGGGTTACCATCGCTTGCGGAAAAGGCAGGAATGTGCACTGCCATCCTTATGGATCCGAAGTATACGCATACGTTCAACGTGAGCTATACCGGTAGGCAGGACCTGGGGAAACTGGCTGAACATATTGATTTTGTCTATGCACTTTCTGATATGCCGTGCGCATTCATGCTCATAGAAATTATGTGCGTGGGCCCGCGTTTCTTTTTCACGGTTCTACAAACCTATGATGATGAGAGCTTCGTGTTCGAGTTCATGCGTCAGATGGAACGTGCCGGCATCGGCTGTGTTGGGTATGCGAAGGCCGTTCAGCCGCAAGTGCTGTTCTGTGACTTGGATCAGCTGCCAGTCGCTGAATAAATGTGCGCCTTGACCGCATCCTAGAAATTGGATAAAACCACTTGCAGCATACGGTGCAGTTCAGTTTTGTCGGAGGAAACCCGATTCATGAAGAAATATAGCTATCTCACCATGGTCGGTCATGCATGTGCCGATATCAATCAAGGAGCATTGCCTGCCCTTCTTCCGTTTATCATCTTTTCGTATGGGTTTTCCTATGCGCAGGCGGCAACAATCGTCACATGCGCGAATCTGGTGTCTGCTGTCGTCCAGCCACTATTCGGATGGCTCGATGATAGACATGATTGGCCGTGGACGATGGCTGCGGGCGTATTTTTAGCCGGTCTCGGCGTTTCGTGTATAGGGTTTGCGGGCGACAACTATTGGCTTATCCTTCTGTGCGCTTCGGTAAGCGGCCTTGGCGTTGCGCTTTTTCATCCCGAAGGCGGGCGTATCGCTAATATGGCAGCGGGTGAGAAAAAGGGGACGGGCATTTCGATCTTTGCCGTCGGTGGAAACGTCGGTTTTACGGTGGGCCCCCTTATCGCCGTTATTGCAATGGGGTTGCTGAGAACTGCTGGAACCCTGGTCTTTTGCATTCCCTGCACTATTTTCGCCATATTTACTCTTTGCGTAAACCGACAGCTTCTTGGCCTCAGCGATTTGGGAAGAAAGCAGGTGAGGGAAAATAGCCCTCAGGACAATGTGATGGGTTTCTCGCTCGTGGCAGCAGCGGCGTGTATTCGCTCTATCTGCTATACCGGAATCCTGACGTTCGTACCGCTTTTCTTTGTCGGCGTCCTTGCGCAGAGCGAGGAGATGGGTTCGGCGATGCTCTCCGTCTATGCGGTCGTCGGAATATTCGCGACGATCGTGGGCGGCAGAATGGCCGATAGGATTGGTCTCAGGAAGTTCGTGCGCTGGTTTACCGTCTTTGTTGTGCCCGTGTTCGTTTTGTTCGCCTTCAATACGAGCGTTACTGCGGCGGTCGTGCTCCTTTTGCTTATGGGTTTTGGCATGTCAATCGGATATTCTTCGATGACGGCGCTTGGGCAGACCTATTTGCCAAATCACGTTGCACTGGCAACTGGCATTACCATGGGTGTGGGAACGGCCGTAGGCGGCATCGCAGCACCAGCTCTTGGCGCTATCGGTGATAGCCTGGGTCTCGTGTCGGTCTTTTGGGTGATGACCGTTATCATCGGCATCGTCGCCGTGCTTTTATTATTCGTGCCAAAGACATTCAGTGAGTGACCTTCGAAAAGCTGGATTTTCTCGCGTGTACGCGTGTCGCTCATGGCATGCAATGCGTGAACGCTTATCTCGTTTGCCTACATCTTTATAAACTGGTATCGACAGATTTTATCTTGACATACGAATAATAATCTTCATACTGGAGCCAGCCTCGGCAGGTAACTGAGAGGACACGGATTTATCAGTGGCCAACTCATAGAGAAGCGGAGGCATACCATGACTGGCACATCAGTAATCACATCGGTAAATATCTCGGAGAAAAAGGGCACGCAAAAGGTGCCCGTTGACGGTGCGCAGCTCGTCGTCGAACAGCTTGGGCTGCAAAATGACGCACATGCGGGGCAATGGCACCGTCAGGTTTCCTTTCTTGCAAGCGAGTCTATCGATAAGGCCGAAGAGGCAGGTCTTGACGTTGAGGAAGGTTCCTTCGGCGAAAATTTCACGACAGAAGGCATCGATTTGCTCGCTTTGCCGCTTGGCACGCAGCTTAAGCTCGGTGAAGAGGTTCTCGTCGAGGTAAGCCAGATTGGGAAAGTCTGCCATACAAGATGCGCGATCTATTATGCTGCGGGCGATTGCATCTTTCCGCGCGAAGGCATTTTCGGTGTCGTTTTACAAGGTGGTGCGGTCATGGAAGGCGATACGCTCGAAGTCGTGAAAATGGGCGACGGCACTTGCGCATATTCTCCTGCAGAAGCACTCGACGAGGTAGAAGCGGCGCGTTTGGCGGGCACGCTTTAGAAAAGCTGTGTCACATTGCGCGGGCAGCTAAATAAATGTTTGAAATACACAGGACATGGTCCTAGTATAGCGGCTGCTGTCTATTCCCCAGATTATCGAGAAAAGAGAACGTTTTATGTTCGCCGCGCAAATACTCGAAGCGATCATGCTTGTTTGTTTTGGATTATCTTGGCCGCTCAATGCCTATAAGAGCTTCAAGGCCCAGACGGCAGCTGGCTCGAGTTGGCAGTTCATCGGCCTTATAACGGTGGGATATCTTGCCGGTATAGCTGCCAAGTTCGTTGCAGGGCAGGTTAACTGGGTCCTTATCGTGTGCTTCCTCAACCTTGTGTTTCTTGGCGTGAACTGGTGGGTATATTTTCGCAACGTGCATCTTGATCGTGTGCGCATGCAGCAGCCTTCGGGAGGAGAAGAGCTGCTGGAGATGCCGCTTGAACATGCGATTATCGCAAGCGATGGATCGCCCGCTTCTCTCAAAGCCGCGTTATTTGCTGCAGATGCGCTTCATCTCGATCGCGCGGATGTGACTATCGATGTGGTTTCGGTGAGCCCCGATGCTTCGAGCATTTCGCGCGATAAGGCAAGCGATGCTGTCGGAGGCATTGTCGAGATGCTGCGTAAAAAGGGCATAACGTGTGGCGCAAGCGTTTTGCAGGGAACTCCCGCTGCAGAGATCGTCGATGCCGTCGAACGCGAAAAGGCCGACTTCGTGATTATGGGATCGCGTGGGCTGAGTGGTATGGAGCAGCGTGTGCTGGGCAGTGTCAGCCGAAGCGTTATCGATCATGTCGCCTGTCCCGTCCTCGTCGTGAAATAGCTTCGGGCAACCGGGAGCTTCGGGCAACGAAGGCCGGGCAACGAAGGCAACCTTCGATTGCGGAGGATGGCCCCGGTCCGTCCATCTCTTGTGGTGCTCTATTCGGAAATCACCCCGAAAATAATCGATGTTCACCTGGAACCATCTTCGAATTCGTTCAGATTCTGAGGGTGGTTCGTTCGTATGACGGCACGCTAGGATGATGCCGTTGGAACGAAGCGTGAACGCGGGTGATTGATCATGAATTTCGACGAAGCATCTCTTAAGGCGGAAAGCCTGCTCAGACGTTTAGGCCTTGCCGGGGTTTCGCGGAAGGTGCTCGTCTGCATTCTTGTCATAGGCATGGTGCTCGTGTTTATGGCGGTGTGGCATTTCTGGCCGCGATCCAATCATGCTTATTCCGTTGCCCAGACGGGTTCTGATCAAGCGCTGTCTTCAAACGCCGAATCGACGTCATCGGGTTCTTCGGCGCCTGCAAAGACAATCGTTGTCGATGTTGAGGGTGCCGTAATGGCTCCTGGACTCTACACGTTAGACAAAGGCGCACGTATCGGGGATGCCATCAAGGCCGCGGGGGGATTTGCACCAGATGCTGTTTTGGGGGCTGCAAACCTTGCACAAGAGCTATCTGATGGCGAACAAGTGCTGGTGCCTCGCATGGGCAGTTCGGGAAATATAGAGACGCCAGGTGCTGCGTCAAGCGCAAATGCCAAGATCAACATCAACACGGCTTCTGCCGAGGACTTGCAAAAACTCACGGGTATCGGTCCGTCACTTTCAGAGCGTATCGTTGAATATCGCAAGACGAACGGACGGTTTTCGAAAATAGAGGATTTGCAGAAGGTGTCGGGAATCGGCGAGTCCCGTTTTGCAAGCATTAAAGACAAGATATGCATATGACGGCGCATCGTGACGAACTGCCGGTAAGGCCTTCACTCGGTCCCTTGGCATCTGCGGCATTGTGTGCTTGGGTGGGGGTTCTTTGTTCCGAAGAAATATCGTGGCAGAGTCTGTGCGGCGCGGATATGAACATGGTTTTCCTGCCGGTTGTTTTGACAATTTCAGCCGCATGCCTGCTTGTCTTGCTTTTCAAGAAACGTCACATGGTGTCCAGCTTTTTTCAAGGCATCCGGCAAGGTGCACTAATTGCTGCCAGCGCTTTCATCATTGCCTTTGCTTGCGGGATGCTGTTCTGGGTTGGCTGGAACGAAGATGTCGGGATGCTTTCGGAATTGGTTTCCGACGGGAAATCCATCGAAGTCGATGTTGTAAGCGACCCTGCTCAGCGCGATTACGGTGTTGTATCCGACATTCGCGTGAATATAGGGGCGCATGCTATAAGCGCGCGTTTGCTCTGGCCTGATGATGCGGCACCTCTGCAGGCCGGCCATAGGGCCATTGTTACGGGTTCTGTCAGATCGCCTAAGGAAGATGAAGCGGGCCGGTGGAGCCATACAAATGGTTATACGGGGATGCTCAATGTCAAAGACGTGGTCGAAAATGGATACTGCTCTGGTCTGCGGGGTATGATAACCGGCTTTCGAGATATGTCCTTTGAGAATATCTCTTTGATGGGGGGCGATTCATCCGGGCTTCTTGCGGGTATCTTGCTGGGGAACAGGACGCTTTATGCCCAAACAGAACTTGAGCAGGCGTTTCAAACCACGGGGCTTGCGCATCTTATGGCCGTGTCGGGAACCCATCTTGCTGTCGTGAGTATCATGCTCTCGTTTCTGCTTGCCAAGACGTCGCTTCGGCGGGGAATGCGCAGCGTGTTGATACTTCTTGTGCTCGTATTCTATGTAGCTCTCACGGGGTTTTCGGCATCGGCACTGCGTTCTTGCGTGATGTGCGGAGTCGCGCTTGCGGCAGGTATAGCGCAGCGGCGTAAACACGTGATCAGCGCTCTTTCGCTGTGCGTGTTCGTCTTTCTTGGACTTTCACCGTCGATAGCGTTTACGCTTGGATTTCAGCTCTCCGTTTTGGCAGTATTCGGCCTTGTTATATATGAGCCGTTGTTCGAGACCTGGATAGGCTGTCTGATTCCTGCCAGGTTCGATAACCTGACATCTGCCATCGCCACGACGCTTGCTGCGACGCTTATGACGTTGCCGGTGACAGTAAGCCAATTCGCCCAGCTCCCCCTTATTTCCCCCTTGGCTAATTTGATTGCGGCGCCTGTGATTACGGCTGCGCTGGGCATTGGCATCCTCGCTCTTGTGTTGAGCGCGGTGCTGCCTCCTGCAGGAGGTATTGCGCTCGATGCTGCCGGTGCATGTGCATCCTGCAGCGCTTTTCTGGTGCGTGCGCTCGCTGATATTCCCGGAGCTTGCATACCGCTTTCCAGTACAGCACAGTTGATGGGTGTGGCCTTTACGCTTCTGGCCATCGCGCTTTGGGTGTTCTGGCCGCTTCCGCGTATGCCCAATGCCATCTCTACGCCCAGGCAGGCGATGCTCCACCATATGACGCATGCGGTTTGTGCATGCGGTTTGGTCTGTATTCCGCTTGCATTCACATGGACGGCGGGCTTTGGCTGGTGGAATGCAGTATCTGCAGATACGACAAGCTCGCGTGTCATCATGCTCGATGTCGGGCAGGGCGATAGCATGCTTATCGAAAGTAAGGGCGCACATCTTCTTGTCGATACAGGCGAAAACGGGGATGTTCTAATGCGCGCGCTGGCCCAGCAGGGCGTCACGCATCTTGATGCCGTTGTCATCACGCACAAAGACGCTGACCATGCGGCTGCGCTCAGGGAGCTTGCCGGTGTGGTTGGTGTCGGCCATGTGTATGTGCACGCAGACCTGCTCGATAAGGATTTCGAGCGAAGTGTTCTCGAGTCCGCTCGATGGGTAACTGGTGGCAGTGAGGCCGAGGGTCTGCGGCCGGGCGCCCAGCTTAGGGCAGGGGGGTTCTCGTTGACTATGCTTGGACCTTCGGAAGGCGGAACAAGCGAGAATAACGACAGTATCGTGACGCTACTTGAATTCGATGCTTTAAATGATGGAAGCGTCGAGGTAAGCGGATTGCTCACGGGGGATGCCGAATGCGAAGCGACGTCGCACATAGCAGATCGCATCGGTTCGGTTGACTTTCTGAAGGTGCCCCATCACGGAAGCAAAGACGGACTGTCTGACGAAGAGCTGGCCTGTCTTTCACCGGCTGTTGCCCTTGTCAGCGTGGGGAAGGACAATAAATATGGGCATCCGAACAGCACGACTTTGCATCAGCTTCAGACATGTGGTGCGCATATCTATAGAACCGATCGCCAGGGAACCTTAAGCCTCTCGTTTTCGGAAAGCGGTTTTACGGTTACAGCCGAACGTGATGGAGATGAGATAAGATAGGGCAAAACACGAAAGGAAAGGTTTTCATGGCGGCAGACCCAGGTTTTCTTCCCGTATATCTTATCGTTGGAGCCGATGAGCTCAAACGCGAATATGTCATGTCACGCCTGACCGAACGTATGGAAAAGCTCGGCGATCTCGATTTCAATCGCGATAGTTTCGAAGGCGGGCAAATCGCCGCCGAAGAACTCGTCACGGCATGCAACACTTTGCCGTTTATGAGCGAGAAGCGACTGGTCGTCGTGCGCAATGCCGAAAAGCTTCGCAAGCAAGCGCAAGAGGCGATTATTTCATACCTGGAAAATCCAAACGATACGGTCGTACTTGCCCTTGTCGCCGAAAAGCTTGCCAAGAACACGCGCCTGTATAAGGCAATTGCCAAAGTCGATAAAAAGGCTGTCGTGGACTGCAGCCCCAAAAGCGCGCGCGAATTACCCGGACAGGTCAGACAATTTGCGGCAAGCCGGGGGGTTTCCATCACGCAAGCCGCAGCCGAGAAGCTCATTTCGCTTATCGGTGAATCAACGGTGCACTTAGATGGCGAAATCGGCAAAATGGCGGTTGCTCTGGGTCAGGGATCGGTAATCGACGTCGCGGAAGTGGAAACCTATGTGGCTCGCGTCATCGAGCCTAAACCCTGGCACTTGACCGATGCGCTTGCAGCTCGCGATGCGCGTACGTGTGCCGTTCTTTTGGCTCGTATGGGCAGCCAATCTCCGTTCGGTTTGCTCACGATGTGCGTCAATCGTATTCGCGATCTGCTTGTTGCCAAAGAGATACGTTCGCATAATCAGCAAGAGCTTGCTTCTGCACTGGGTCGTCCTGATTGGCAGGTGAAGAATTATTTTCGATGGGCCGATGGTTTTACCCAACGCGAACTCGAGGCGGCGCTCATTGCTGCCGCGGCATGCGACCAGGCAATGAAAACAGGTGCTGACCAGCAGATTGCTATCGAACGCTGGATTCTTGCTACGTGCACTCGCTGACTTTTAATATTCATCGAGGAATCTTGCGCGTATCTATGCTATTATCTCGTAGTTTCGTCGCACCCCACTGCGCGGACAGTACGTACCATCGAAAGGAAATGCCGCAATGGCGAATATCAAAAGTCAGAAGAAGCGTATCAAGACCAATGAAAAGGCCCGTCTGCGCAATCGCGCGATAAAGGCCGAGATGAAGACTGCTGTGCGCCGCGTGCGCGAGGCTGTTGAAGCAAAAGACCAGGCTGCTGCGACTGAGGCCGCTCAAAGTGCTTGCCGTCTGCTCGACAAAGCCGCCAGCAAGGGCATCGTCCACAAGAACCAGGCTGCCAACCGCAAGAGCGGTATCATGGCGCTGGTCCATAGCCTCGAAAACTAGCAGTAACCGTTAGCGGGCTTTTTAAAGGAGGCCGCCCTCAAGCAGGGGCGGTCTCCTTTTTATCGAAATGGACTGGTGGGCTTGTCCCAAAGGTCCATTTCGTGCGCTAGAATGAATATCATGGACCGTACACATATAAGAAATTTCTCAATCATCGCGCATATCGACCATGGAAAATCGACCATCGCCGACCGTATCCTCGAGATGACGCATACGGTTGCCACGCGCGATATGGTTGAGCAAGTCCTCGATTCCATGGATATCGAGCGCGAACGTGGCATCACTATAAAATCCCAAGCCGTTTGCGTTTTGTATAAGGCCGATGATGGCGAAACCTATCAATTCAATCTTATCGACACGCCAGGTCATGTTGATTTCACCTACGAGGTTTCGCGTTCCCTTGCTGCATGCGAAGGTGCTGTGCTTGTGGTGGATGCAACGCAGGGCGTCGAGGCGCAGACTGTCGCAAATGCGCTGCTTGCCATGAACGCTAACCTCGAGATTATTCCTGTAATAAACAAGGTCGACCTGCCTGCGGCAGATCCTGAACGTGTTCGCGGCGAAATCGAAGAAGGCCTTGCCATTCCCGCCGATGAAGCGGTTTTGACTTCGGCGAAATCCGGCATTGGTGTTCATGACCTGCTTGAAGCTATCGCTCATCGCATTCCTGCCCCTGAAGGAGAAGCGCAAGGTCCGCTTAAAGCGTTGATATTCGATTCATATTTCGATGCATACCGGGGCGTCGTCGCATTGATACGTGTGGTTGACGGGTCGATCAGCGCACGGCAGAAGATTCGCTTCATGCAAACCGGCAACGTATGCGAAGTCGAGGAAGTGGGCGTACGTCGTCCTGCCGAAACATCTGTTGCCGAGCTCAAGAGCGGCGAAGTTGGCTATATGGTGACGGGTCTCAAGGATCCCAGTCTGGTCAAGGTTGGAGATACTGTTACGCTTTCCTCGGGCGGTGCCGATGCACCGCTTCCTGGATATCGCGAGGTGAAGCCTATGGTTTTCACCGGCGTATTTCCCATCGACGCCGATCAATATCCCGTGCTGCGCGATGCACTCGACAAACTCAAGCTCAATGACCCGGCGCTTATCTACGAACCCGAGACAAGCCATGCTCTGGGATTTGGGTTTCGCGTTGGTTTTTTGGGGTTGCTCCACATGGAAGTCGTCACAGAGCGCCTTGAACGCGAATTTGGCCTTGAGCTTATCGCGACTGCTCCGTCGGTTGAATATCACGTATTCTTGACGAACCAAGAGGACTTTTTCATTCATTCACCGCAGGATATGCCTGCAGCAGAGAATATCGATCATATCGACGAACCATATCTGAACGCTTCGATTATCGTGCCGCCCGACTACATTGGCCCGGTCATGGAGCTCTCGACCGAACGACGTGGTATTTTCGATACTATGCAGTACCTTTCGCAGACGACCGTCGAGCTCAAATTCCAGATACCGTTATCCGAGCTCATCATTGATTTTTTCGATGCCCTCAAAAGCCGTACCAAAGGCTACGCCTCGCTTGATTACGAGCTTTCGGGCTACCAGACGAGCGACTTGCAGCGTCTTGACGTTTTGCTTGCGGGCAATAAGATCGATGCGCTGTCGGCCATCGTGCATCGTGATCAAGCCTATGAACGGGGCAAGGCCCTGTGCGCAAAGCTCAAGGACATCATTCCTCAGCAACTCTTCGAAGTGCCCATTCAGGCTGCCGTTGGCGGCCGGATTCTTTCGCGCCAGACCGTTCGTGCTCGTCGCAAGGACGTACTTGCAAAGTGCTATGGCGGTGATATCAGCCGTAAGCGCAAGCTGCTTGAGAAACAGAAAGCGGGCAAGAAGCGCATGAAGGCTATCGGCAATGTGGAGATTCCACAAGAGGCGTTTATGGCCATCTTGAAAGTCGACGACGAATAACGCCATGGACGACTCATCCGCATCGTCGGCGGGCACTCATGGTTCCCAATCGCTAGCCGCATATCTCCGCAATCCTCTTTGGCTCGCACCGATGGCAGGTGTTACCGATCGTGCGTTTCGCACGTTGTGCTTGCGTTATGGAGCAGGGCTCACCTATTCGGAAATGGTAAGTGCAAAGGGTTTGGAGTATAACGACGCCAAGACATTTGCGCTTGTCGAACCAGCTTTTGAAGAGCAGAGAATCGCTGTTCAGCTTTTCGGGTCGGACCCTACGTGTATGGCTACGCAGGCTGCTCGGGTGCAAGAGCGTTTGGGCGATCGCCTTGCCTTTATAGATGTGAATATGGGATGCCCGGTGCGCAAGGTCGTGCGGCGCGGCGAGGGGTCGGCGCTTATGAAGGACCCCGAGCATGCGGCACGCATTGTTTCTGCAATCGTCGAGGCTGTAGACGTGCCCGTCACCGCAAAATTTCGCAGTGGGTGGACGAATGAGGAGCATTCAGCCGTCGACTTTGCTAAACGCCTCGAGCAGGCGGGCGCATCACTTGTAAGCGTGCATGGACGCAGTGCGCGTCAAATGTATAGGGGCGCTGCCGACTGGGACGTCATTGCGCAGGTCAAAAGTTCGGTTTCGATTTTCGTGGCGGGAAGCGGCGATGTCTTTTCGCATGATGACGCGTTGCGCATGATGAATGAATGTGGTGTCGATGCGGTGCATATCGCACGCGGATCTCGAGGAAACCCGTGGATATTCACAGGCCATACGCCAGATGCGCACGAACGTCTTGCGGCGATGCGCGAGCATTTCGACTTATTCTGCCAGTATGCCGAGCCGCTCAAGCATTCGCATGCAGATGAGCCGTATCTGGGTCCGTTGCGCGCGCAGCTCGCTTGGTACGTGCGCGGGTTTCCCAGTGCTGCGGCTATACGGCGCAGTCTGGGCGAAGCGTCTACCATGGCAGATTACGAACGCATTTTTTCGACAATCGAAGGCTACCTTTAATTGCAAATTTTTCGACAATTAAAGGCTACCTTTAAATGCAAATGACGCGGCAAGAGGGAAGGCGAAGCGAAGAACTGATGATCGAGGCTTTATACCTGCATATACCGTTTTGCATTGCACGCTGCGCATACTGTGATTTCGCCACCTCAGCATGCGATGATGACGCGCGTATGGACGCATATGCCGAAGCGCTTTGCCTGCAGTTGCGGCGGGCGTCGAAAAACGGCCTGCTCGCCGGTGTCAAGACGATCTATATCGGTGGTGGAACGCCAACGCATTTTGGGAGTCGCAGGCTCAATTCCCTTGTCTATACCATTTCGCTTTCGGTCAATTTGGAAAACGTCGTCGAATTTACTTGCGAGGCAAACCCCGAATCACTTGATACGGCCATGGTCGCAGACCTTTTCGCCTTAGGCGTCAATCGGTTCAGTATCGGCGCGCAGAGCTTCGATGATGCGGTGTTGTCTGGATATGGACGCGTCCATAGTTCCGAGGCGATTGAACGCGCGGTCGCGTGCGTCAAGACCAGGACCGAAAACTTCTCGCTCGATCTGATCTGCGGCGGCCCTGGACAGGATATGCTTTCGTGGAAGTCGAGTCTCGCTCGCTCGCTCGAACTCGGAGCCCCGCATATAAGCGTGTATCCGCTCATGCTTGAAGAGGGAACGCCTCTCGAAGCACGTGTTGCGGCGGGGGAATGCGTGGTTGCAAGCGAGGATATGCAGGCGGATATGATGTTGGCGGCGCAAAACAGGCTTGAAGCTGCCGGCATGCATCGTTATGAGATTGCCTCGTATGCGCTGCCTGGCTTTGAATCGAAGCATAATTCCGCGTATTGGACGGGTGTCGAGTATTTGGGGTTGGGTGCTGGCGCTTCGAGCATGCTGAATGCGCATGATGCGCGGGTTTTCGGTGGGCTTGAAGATGTGCCGGAGGGGTCGCGTGTGCGTCTTGCATCCTTGAAAGACGATAGAGCTTATGCAGACTCGCTTGGGCGGCCTCGGTTTGAGGTCGAATGTCTGACCCCGCGCGAGGCTGCAATCGAAGATCTCATGCTGGGCATGCGAAGGAGCGACGGCGTTGCTCGTGAACAGGCCCAAAATGTTGACGAGGCGCTATCAGTCTTCGATGACCTGGCCCATAAGG
>CAYSZR010000016.1:0-12832 GCA_964435565.1 uncultured Coriobacteriaceae bacterium | reverse complement strand
AGAAGAGGGTCGTTTCAAGCCAACCGAGCGCGGGTGGCTCATGGGCAACGAGATCTTTGCTGCCCTGTGGTATCTGGCCTGATAGGTTTTCCAGAAGTGTGGGCATAAGCTTCAGAGTCTATCTAAAAGCGGCTCTTGATACTTTTGTGCCTGCTCGTCCGCTTGGTGACGAAACGTTGACAGTTCTATCCGCTTGCGTCTTGGTACCCGACAATAGACAAGTTAATTTCGCAGCACAGGGAGTTATAACGCATGGCATATGAGTATTACGACGTCTTGGGCGTTTCGCGTGACGCTGATGAAAACGAAATAAAGAAAGCGTTTAGGCGCAAGGCTCGTGAGCTGCATCCCGATGTGAACAAGGCCGTCGATGCAGAAGAACGCTTCAAAGAGCTTAACGAAGCATACGATGTGCTCTCTGATCCGCAGAAGAAAGCAATGTATGATCGTTATGGCACTGCCGATGCCGCACAGGGTTTTGGCGGATATCAGGCTGTCGACATGAGCGACATCTTCGGTGGTATGGGCGATATATTCAGCTCGTTCTTCGGCGGTATGGGTGGCGATGGCCGTGGCTCGCAACAAAGGCGCAGGAACGGCCGCGACATGGGCATTGGCCTGCGACTTACCCTTGAAGAAGTTGCGAGCGGCGCGAAAAAGGACATCGTTTACGATCGCCTTGCCGCGTGCGAAGAGTGCAACGGCACCGGTGCAGCACCCGATGGCCATGAGGTTGAATGTGCAACCTGTCACGGATCTGGCAGGGTCGTAAGCGTACAGCGTACTTTCTTAGGCGATATGCAAACAGCGACGACCTGTCCCGATTGCGGTGGCACGGGCCATACCATCGATAAGCCTTGTCCTGAATGTCAAGGTCAGGGTCGCGTTCCTGATCGCGAGCACTTAACGATAGAAATTCCCAAGGGTATCCGCGATGGTCAGCAAGTGCGTATCCAGGGCCATGGAGAAGCCGGCATGAATGGCGCTCCTGCAGGCGACCTGATCGCGACCGTGCGTATCGACCCGCATGAGTACTTCGAACGCGACGGCGACCATCTGCACACACGTGCAAACGTCACCGTTATTCAGGCGATGCTCGGCACCGATATCAGTGTTGGGGGTATTGTCGAGGGCGAAGAGGTCCCCGTTCATATTCTCGCTGGATGTCAGCCTGGACAGACCCTGCGCATCAAGGGCTATGGTCTGCCCAGATTTCGTAAGGACAACAAACGTGGTGACCTGCTTGTACACGTTTCTGTCGTCGTTCCCCAGAAAATCTCGCGCAAGGCTAAGAAGCTCGCCGAAGAACTCAATGCCGAAATCGGCGATGAGGTCTCAAGGCGTCGCGCCCCGCTTGCGCAATAGCCGGCTCGGTCGATCCAGCTGAAAAGGAGACATAACGTATGCCTATAAAGATTCCCAATACGCTGCCGGCGACTGAAATTCTGGAAAGCGAGAATATCTTCGTCATGACCGAAACGCGCGCCATGACGCAAGACATTCGACCTCTTAATGTCCTTATGCTCAATCTCATGCCTACAAAAGTGAAGACCGAAACGCAGATCGCCCGCGTCCTCTCGAATACGCCTTTGCAGGTTCAGCTTGAGTTGATGCAGGTAAAAAGCCACGTGGCAAAGCATGTCGCGCAAGATCACATGCTTTCCTTTTACAAGTGTTTCGACGACGTGCGTGACCGTAAGTTCGATGGCATGATTATCACGGGTGCGCCTGTCGAGGATATGGAATTCGAGGCTGTTGATTATTGGGATGAGCTTTGCGAGATCATGGAATGGAGCAAAACGCACGTGACCAGCACCTTCCATATTTGCTGGGGTGCGCAGGCGGCTCTTCAGTATCATTTCGGTATTCCCAAATATAAGCTTGACCAGCGCCTGCATGGTGTGTACGAACATAGCGTCGACCGTAGGACCTCGATGCTCATGCGCGGTGCAGATGATGTATTTTGGGCGCCGCATTCCCGCAATACGGGAAATCGAACCGAGGATATTCAGGCGCATCCCGAAATCCGCATCATCGCTACATCTGAAGAAGCCGGTGTATATGCCATGATGACGGACAACGGCAAGCAGATTTTCATTACGGGTCATTCGGAATATGACCGCGAGACGCTCGACGAGGAATACAAACGTGATCTTGCGGCGGGCAAAAATCCAGCTGTGCCGTGCAATTATTACCCTGACGATGATCCCTCGAAACAGCCTTTGAAACGCTGGCGCGCGCATGCAAACCTGCTCTACAGCAATTGGCTCAATTACTACGTGTATCAGACGACGCCCTATGATTTTCTGACCATCGGGTCGTGATGTGTAATCGGGCCTGCTTGGTCGCCCGTACCAAATTATCACGCATTCGTTTACTGGGACATTCTGCGCTTCGAACTGCGGAAAAAAGCTTATACTGTTTCGAGCAAGGCGCGTTCGCGATTCCGAATAGGAGGAACTTCTTATGGAGTTGAAAGGCAGCCAGACCGAAAAGAACCTACAAACTGCGTTTGCAGGTGAATCTCAGGCTCATACCAAATATCAGTATTATGCAAGCAAAGCCAAGAAGGACGGATACGAGCAGATCGCTGATTTGTTCCTCGAGACTTCTCGCAATGAGAAGGAACATGCCAAGATGTGGTTCAAGTATCTGCATGATGGCGATGTTCCCGATACCATCACCAATTTGAACGATGCGGCCGATGGCGAAAACTTCGAGTGGACCGACATGTACGATGGCTTCGCGAAGACCGCCCGTGCCGAGGGCTTCGAAGAGATTGCCGCTCGCTTTGAGCTGGTCGGTGGCGTAGAGAAGCATCATGAAGAGCGATATCGCGCCCTTATCGATAACATCCAAACCGGCAAGGTCTTCAGCCGCGATGGCGATGCTATCTGGGTATGCCGCAATTGCGGACATATCGTCATTGGCAAAGATGCGCCCGAGATCTGCCCGGTATGCGCCCATCCCAAAGCGTATTTCGAGCTTGAGAAGAAAAATTACTAGAATCAGTCTGGAAAGAAAGGAAGCATCATGAAGAAGTGGCGTTGCAAGGTCTGCGGTTACATTTTCGAGGGCGAAGAGCCGCCCGAGACCTGTCCGCTGTGCGGTGCTCCCGCAGAGGAATTCGAGCTTGTCGAAGAATAGTCGGTTCGAAAACCTGATTTGTACGGGGTCGTCCTCATTGAAGGGGCGGCCCCTTTGCTATATTGTCATTCACGATGAATCTTATCCATATAACATCTTTTGAAGACAGTGCGCTCGATGTTTTCGCGCGCCTGACCGAACCCCAGCTGCGCAACAAGCTCGAACCGCGCAAGGGTATTTTTATTGCGGAATCACCCAAGGTCATTGATCGCGCGCTTGAAGGTGGGATGGAGCCGCTTGCCATGCTGCTTGCATGCGAGATTATCGATCAGGAGCAAAGCCTTATCGACCGATGCGGCGATATACCCGTTTACACGGGCGATGCTGCTATGCTCAGGAAGCTCACCGGGTTTTCCCTCACGCGTGGCGTTCTGTGTGCGATGCGTCGCCCCAAACTTCCCCGCGTCGAAGAGGTGCTCGACGGCGCGCGTCGTGTGGCCGTTTTCGAGGAAATCGTCGACCATACCAATGTCGGCGCGATGTTTCGATCGGCTGCGGCACTTGATGTCGATGCCGTGCTCGTAACGCCTACCTGCGCCGATCCGCTGTATCGACGTTCGGTGCGCGTTTCCATGGGCACGGTCTTTCAAGTTCCCTGGACGCGCATAGGAAACGATGTGCATGATTGGCCCGAACCGGGGATGCAGCAGCTCCATGACCTTGGCTTCAAGACCGCAGCGTTCGCGCTTTCCGATGATTCGGTTCCTCTTGATGACAAGACGCTTAATGCAGAGGATAAGCTTGCCATGTTGTTTGGGACTGAAGGTGATGGGCTTTCATCTCGTACTATCGCACGTTGTGATTATACGGTCCGTATTCCCATGTCGCATAATGTAGATTCACTTAACGTCGCCGCTGCGAGTGCTGTGGCGTTTTGGCAGCTCTGCAGGTAGGGGTTGGTATGGGCAGGCTTGAAGGCAAAAGCGTAATTGTGACCGGCGGCGGCAAGGATAAGAGCGTCGGGTACGGCATTGCGCGTGCATACGCGCGCGAAAACGCGAATGTGGCGATTGTCGGTGCAAGCAAACGCAAACTTAATCAAGCGCGTGAACTTGAAGAACTGTATGGGACGCGGGTTATATGCTTGCATATGCCGCATGTGGATGCCTCTGCGATAGAGGCCGCTGTCTTGCAGGTCGAACACGAATTTGGCCGCATAGACGTGCTCGTGAACTGCTTGCAGGCGGCGCGGACAGAGCTGCTGGCCAATCTTAAAGAACCCGAACTGCGCGATACCCTTGACCTTGGACTTGTCGCTCCATTTCTATGGATGCGCGCTTGTTATCCTCATTTGAAGAAGGCGCATGGGACGGTTATCAATCTCATGTCTTCTGCAGCTGCAAGCGGTCGACCCGCCCTTGGTTCGCTTGCGGCAGCTTGCGAGGGGCTTCGTGCGCTGAGTCGTGTAGCCGTTGCTGAATGGGCGCCAGATGGAATCAATGTCGAGACGATGAGTGCAGTTGCGCAAACGACCGAGCTCGATATCTGGGCGCGTGAGTTTCCAGAAGAATTCGAGCAGCTTGCCCCAGATTTGCTTGCGGGCGGTTTGTCCAGCGTCGATGATGTCGGCCGTTCCTGTATCGATCTTTGCGTGTGAAACGCGTGTATGTACAATCAATACGTTGTCCCCACAAGGAAGGAAGCGCATAGATGAAATTCGTGTCATGGAATGTCAACGGCTTGCGGGCTGTTGCAAAAAAAGGTTTCGACGATATCTTCCGTGAATTTGACGCTGACATCTTTGCCGTTCAAGAGACTAAATTACAAGATGGCCAAAGCCCTCTTGATTACCAGGACTATTTTGAATACTGGAGCTACGCTGAAAAGAAAGGCTATTCAGGTACAGCCGTATTTTCGAAGCAGGAGCCTTTGGCTGTTCAACATGGAATAGGGGATAGCCGTTTTGATATTGAGGGCCGCAACGTCACGCTCGAGTTTCCCGATTTCTTTTTCGTTGACGTTTATACTCCCAACGCACAGCACGAGCTTGCACGTATCGATTATCGTTGCGCTTTCGAAGATGCTTTCAGGGATTATCTGGGTGCTCTTAAGGAAAAGAA
This sequence comes from uncultured Coriobacteriaceae bacterium, assembly GCA_964435565.1. GTDB lineage: Bacteria > Actinomycetota > Coriobacteriia > Coriobacteriales > QAMH01 > QAMH01. The sequence goes on along the minus strand of CAYSZR010000016.1, from coordinate 7,625 downwards.
AGGCGTGGTCGTGTGCGGCGATATGAATGTAGCGCATGAACCTGTCGATTTGGCGCGTCCCAAGGACAACATCGGCAATGCCGGATTTTCCGATGAAGAGCGGGGAAAGTTTGACGAGCTGCTTGAAAGCGGGTTCGTCGATAGTTTTCGCTATCTGCACCCAGACACTACCGAGGCATATTCCTGGTGGAGCTACCGTATGAAGGCACGTGAGCGAAATGTCGGATGGCGCATAGATTATTTTCTGGTGAGCGAATCCCTTAAGTCTTCGATCAAGGGCGCAGATATTCATACCGCGGTTTTCGGCAGCGACCACTGTCCTGTTTCGCTTGAAATCGACATCTAGGCTGAAACCCGAGTTTATTTCCCGGAAATCATACAAACAGTCAGCTTAAAAACGATTTCCGCGACTGTTTGTATGATTTTGCCAGTTATCTCTGAGTATGATAAAGATTTGAAAAGTAAACACGCAGGTCAGAGAGCTGGGGGTTGGCCGATACTTGGGGTACCCCGAAACCACCCCTCTAAAATCATACAAACAGTCGCGATTTTCGGAATTCCGCTGACTGTTTGTATGATTTTCAGCATGTTTTAACGGCAAATGGGCTATATGAGAGTCTTTTTTGTCAAAATATACGAAACGAAGATTTAACCTCCGTTCACGTAAAGAAGTTCTTCTTGCGGCAGACGTGATGTTTGTCACTACTACAATCCTTCCATTGAAAAAAGCCTCCGGGAGGAATAATGGACGCGTTTGTAAGTGCCTTCAGCGCCGGCGTCGACGCTTTTGATAGTTTCGTGTGGGGCTGGGCAATGATCGCCCTGCTGCTTTTCACCCACCTGTTCTGTACGATTAGGACGAAGTTCATTCAACGAAAGCTCATATTGGGCATCAAGCTCTCCATTAAGAGTGACGACTCCAATGCAGAAGGCGATGTCTCGCAGTTCGGCGCTTTGACTTCGGCTTTAGCTGCAACTATTGGGACGGGCAATATCGTCGGTGTTGCTACTGGGTTGCTCTTTGGTGGCCCCGGAGCCGTCTTTTGGATGTGGATCAGTGGCGTTTTTGGTATCGCCACAAAATATGCGGAGACGCTTATCTCGGTAAAATACCGGGTGAAAGACCACAATGGCGAGATGCTCGGCGGAGCAATGTATGCGCTCGAGCGTGGGTTCAAGAACAAGACGGTTGGCAAGGTCCTTGCCGTCATGTTCGCGATTTTCGCGTTCATCGCCTCGTTTGGCATCGGGGCTTCCGTACAATCTAACTCGTTGACCGGCGTTATCGTGGCGTATATACCAACAGACGGCAGCCCTGCTATGACGCTTGGCGTCGAGGCTATGATGGGCGCAATCCTCGTCGTGTTAGTCGGTATCGTCATAATCGGCGGCATCAAATCCATTACACGCGTGAGCGAGAAGCTTATCCCGGTTATGGCATTGCTCTATTCGGTAGGTTGCATCGTCATAATCTGCATGAACGGCCAGTATGTGGGTGATGCCATTCTCATGATCTTGAAATGCGCGTTTACGGGTGAAGCGGCATTTGGTGGTGCCGTGGGGCAAACCGTCGCCCTGGCGCTGCAATTCGGCTTCAAACGCGGCTTGTTCTCGAACGAATCCGGATTGGGTTCCGCTCCGCTTGTGGCCGCTTCTGCCACCACGCGCAATCCAGCACGTCAGGCGCTCGTTTCCATGACCGGCACGTTTTGGGATACGGTTGTCATATGCGCTATCACCGGAATCATGCTCGTCAGCACCATGATCGCTCATCCAGAAATCGCGGCGGGCGTTCTTTCGGGCGATATAGTCAAAGCCGCCGAACTTACGACCACGGCTTTTGCGACGATACCGGTGCTTGGACCCATCGTATTGTCGGTGGGTATGATCCTGTTCGCGTATTCGACTATCCTGGGCTGGTCGTATTACGGCAACCGCGCGGTTGCGTACCTTTTTGGCAAGAAGGGCATCCGCCCGTATCAGATCGTCTTTCTCGTCTTCGTGTTCTGGGGCTGCATCGGCGGCGGCGAGCTTGTGTGGAATATCTCGGATATATCCAATGCGCTCATGGCTGTGCCTAATTGCATAGCTGTCATCGGCCTTTCGACGATCATCGCGAAAGAGACGCAGCACTACGTGTACGACGGGAACCTTGACGAAATCGATGATGCCCCCATTCCTCGATACGATAACAAGTAATCAAGTAGACTGGTCACTCATGCTGCGGTGCCAATGGGCTATCATGTGATATATGGATAGTCCGATTGACACATTGTTCAGCGAAGTCGACGCCAAAACGCGTTTTGCCGCCGCGCCGCTTGCCGTGCGCATGCGTCCGCGCGCTCTTAACGAAATCGTCGGTCAGGAAGAGGGGATAGGGAAAGACACCTGGCTCAGGCGTGCAATTGCCAATGATACGCTTTCGTCGGTTATCCTCTTCGGGCCTGCTGGCACTGGCAAAACATCTATCGCACATGTCATCGCGAATTCAACGAACGCGGTGTTTGTGGAGGTTTCGGCTGTTTCGGGAACGGTCTCCGATCTTCGTCGCGAAATCAAGGCTGCAGAAGAGCGTCTTACTATGCAGCAGCGTCGCACGATTCTTTTCATCGACGAAATCCATCGCTTCTCTCGCTCGCAGCAAGACGCTTTGCTGCATGCGGTTGAAGACCGCATCGTCATTCTTGTTGGCGCGACGACCGAGAACCCATTTTTCGAGGTCAATTCTGCGCTTATATCGCGTTCGCGAATCGTCGAACTCAAGCCGATCAGCAATCACGGGATCAAGCTGCTCGTCAAGCGCGCGCTCGAAGACGAACGCGGTTTGAAAGGCGAATATGAAATCTCAGAGGATGCCCTGAATGCGATTGTGATTACAGCCGGTGGAGATGCCCGCATGGCGCTCACGACGCTCGAATTGGCTGCGGCTTTGGTCAAGCCCGGGCAAGAGATCGGCACCGATCAGGTTCGCGAAGCCTCTCCGCACAGGCAGCTGCCCTATGACAAGGACGGCGATACACATTACGACGTTATCTCGGCGTTTATCAAATCCATGCGCGGAAGTGATCCGGACGCCACGGTATATTGGCTTGCACGCATGATCGAAGGTGGGGAAGATCCCCGCTTTATCGCACGGCGTATTTTCATATTGGCAGGCGAGGATGTTGGCTTGGCCGATCCGCGCGCGCTTACCATTGCAGCGGCAGCTTTCAAATCGGCGCAGTCCATCGGATATCCCGAGTGTCGCATCATACTTGCCGAAGCCGCCATCTATATGGCGCTCGCGCCCAAATCGAATGCGGCATATCTGGCTATCGACGCCGCTCTTAAAGAGGTGCGCGAGGGACCAGCTCGTTTCGTTCCCAGCCATTTGCGCGATAGGCATCGTCCGGGTTCACAAGACTACGGGACGTACCTGTATCCGCATAATTATCCAGGCGCATGGGTGGATCAGCAGTATCTGCCCGACGGCCTGGAAAAAGGGAGCTTTTACAAGCCGACGCAGTTCGGGTGGGAAAAGCTCAGGTTTCCGCCAGAGGAATAGGGCTGAGCAGCCCGATGCCCGCCGCCATATTCGGTATATCGGGGCATTTTCGCCTGCAACCGATGTTTCTGTGCAAAAGGCTCCGTGACCTTTCGCAGGCGGTCGAATCTGCGGTATCATTTATTTTTGTTCATTAACATGAAACTTGGTGCGAACGTAGGGGGCCTTCATGGCACAGTTTTTATCTCAAGCATGGCCATATGCGGCAGCGGTGCTTGTCATACTCGGCATTATCGTTCTTGTTCTGCTTATCAGGATATTGGTAAGCGCGAATAAGACCATGAAGTCGGTAGAGGTTATTGCAGGCGAAGCGGAAAAAGAGGTTCCGCCCGCTCTTAAAAAAGTCAACCCGATCGTTGACAAGGCAGAGCTGACCATCGATACGGTCAACCTCGAGATGCTTCGCGTCGATTCGATTCTTGAAGACGTCGAGCAGGTCAGCACCGTGGCTGGAAAGACTGCGACCGCCGTGGATACGGTGACCTCGGGTCCTGCAGACGCGGTATCCTCGCTGGTCGACCGCATTCGTGGCTCATTGGGCTCGAAACGCAAAGAGCAGATAAAACAAGGGCGCGTGGTGTATCCCATCGCTGCTGCCCGTCAGACAGACGATGCCCAGCAGACTCCTGAAAAAGCCTCGGAAGACGACCAGGCGATGAAAGAAGCTGCACAGCTTGCTGCAAAGATTACAGCAAATCCAGAAGGGGCTGCAGAAAATCAAGTTGCGGCGGGCCAAGACCAAGAACAGCTGGGAAAGCACTCGGTCATGCATGATGACGTGCAAGATGCTGAATCCGAAGCATCCGACGCGGCACCTGCTGCGAAGGCCGCCCAATAGGCACCAATCAGCAAGCGAGTCAACAAACATATGCAAGAGATGATAAGGAGCAACATGCCGTCCAAACCAATTTCTTCGGCCGAAATACGCGAGGCCTACCTCAAGTTCTTCGAGGAAAAGGGGTGCCAGCGCTGGCCGTCCTCCTCGCTTGTCCCCGATGATCCGTCGTTGCTGCTCACAGTTGCCGGCATGGTGCAGTTCAAGCAGTACTTTCTACAGCAAAAGCATCTCGATAGCCGCTATGTTGGCACGACGACGGCGCAAAAATGCGTCCGTACAAACGACATAGACATCATCGGGACCGACGGCCGTCATCTCTCCTTTTTCGAGATGATGGGTAATTTCAGCTTCGGTGCGTATTTCAAGACGGAGATGTGCGCCTGGGCGTACGAGTTTTCCGTGGATGTTTTGGGGCTCGATCCCGAGCGTATCTATGTAACCATTTTCGAAGAGGACGAAGAGACTGCCGGCATATGGGAAGCCGTGGGCGTGCCTTCCGAGCATATCTCCCGCTTGGGCGCCGATGATAATTTCTGGGTCGCCGGCCCGACCGGTCCGTGTGGTCCGTGCTCTGAGCTTTATTATGATCAGGGTCCAGAGGTCGGCTGCGGCCGTCCCGATTGCGCGCCTGGTTGTGACTGCGATCGGTTCTTGGAATACTGGAATCTCGTCTTCACGCAGTTTGACCGTCAGGAAGACGGCACGATGGTTCCGCTCGAAAAGAAGAATATCGACACCGGTTTGGGTCTTGAGCGTATGGCCGCCATCATGCAGGGCGTGACGTCGAATTTCGATACCGACATTTTGCACGGCTTGGTAAACGTTGGCGAGCGCCTGAGCGGATCGACATATGGCGCAGATGAAGATGCCGACCTGTCGCTGCGCATCATGGCAGATCATTCTCGCGCCATCGTTTTCATGATCGGGGATGGCATCCTGCCTTCTAACGAGGGGCGTGGCTATGTGCTGCGTCGCCTGCTGCGCCGCGCGGTACGTCACGGGCGTCTCATCGGCATCGAAGGGCCGTTCCTAGGCGAATTCCTTACTGCTATCTGCGATGAAATGGGCGCTGTTTATCCCGAAATCGTCGAGAACAAGGCGCTTATCGAAAAGGTCTTGCTCTCTGAAGAGGAACGCTTCAATCGTACAATCGATAAAGGGCTGGTCTATCTCGAAGAAGAGACTGCCGGCATGGGTGACGGCGACACGCTCGATGGCGTTCGCGCGTTTACCTTGCATGACACGTACGGTTTTCCCGTCGAGCTCACGGCTGAAATATGTGCCGAACAAGGCATTCAGGTTGATATGGAGGGCTTCGAGCGCGAGATGACTGCACAGCGTGAACGTGCGCGTGCTGCCCGCAACGACGAAGCGTGGACCGGTTTTGGGGACATATTCACGCATATCCGCGATACGCATGGCCCGAGCGAGTTCGTGGGCTATAAGGAAGACGAATGCGATGCGAAGATCGTCGATATCATTATCGATGGCAAGATCGTAGACGAGGCAAACGAAGGCGACGAAGTCACCATCGTGCTTGATAAGACGCCGTTTTATGGCGAAATGGGCGGTCAGGTCGGTGACACGGGGACTATCTCCAACGAATACGGGACAGTAGACGTTGCCGATACGGCGCGTCCTGAAGAGGGCCTTCCCGCGCATCAAGGCAAGGTGACGGCAGGCACGATACGTAAGGGCGACGCAGTTCGGGCTTCTATAGATGCACGTCGACGTGCGCTTATTGCACGCAACCACACCGCGACTCATATTCTGCAGAAGGCGCTTTCGGAGGTTTTGGGAGACCATATCAAGCAAGCGGGCTCGCTTGTCGCCCCCGATAAGCTCCGTTTCGACTTCACACACTTCGAGCCGATGAGTCATGAGCAGATTCTCGAGGTCGAGCGCATTTGCAATCGCGTCATAATGACCGATGATCCCGTCCTTGCCTACGAGACGTCACTGACGTCTGCACGCGAAGCGGGCGTTCTTGCACTTTTCGGAGAAAAATACGGAGAATTCGTCCGTGTCATCGAGGCGGGCAATTTCTCAAAAGAACTGTGCGGTGGCACGCATGTTGGACACACGAGCGAAATCGGCCTGTTCAAGATCGTCCAAGAGAGCTCTATTGGCTCCAATACACGCCGTATCGAGGCTGTGACCAGCGTCGAGGCTTACAAGTTTATGTCGGGGTTGGAAGAGGAACTGCGTGAGACCGCGCGTTTTCTCAAAGTTCCGCCGCTTGATGTCTCCGAGCGCGTGGCCAAGATGCAGATGCGCCTTGACGAGCTCGAGGGTATGCATAAGCGCCGTCAGAAGATTGCAGCTGAAGGCAACGTGGAAGAGTTCATCGAGGCTGCAGCGCAGATGGACGGATACCGTCTTATCGTTGCCGACCTTGGCGAAGGCGTTGTCCAAGGTCTGCGTGAGACCTGGGATATCGTCAAGAAACGTGCGCAGGGCAAAGGCGTGGCTGTGGTCTTTTTCGTGCGTAATCCCGAAGGCGGGGCACCACTTATGCTTGCAGCGGGCAACGATGCCGCAGTTGAGGCTGGTTTTAATGCGAACGATGTCATTAAGCAGGTCGCGTCGTTCATCGGCGGCGGCGGCGGTGGAAAGCCTTCGATGGCTCAGGCCGGTGGCAAAAACGCCGCTGGCATTGCAGACGCCGTTGCAAAGACCAAAGAGGTTTTCGGCATTTAGTTTTGCAACAAGGGTAGCCTTTGATTGCAAATTCGCTTGCAGGGACAGTGCTATAGTACGGGGCCGCTTATGCGCGTTATGGGACTCGATATAGGTGAGAAGCGTATTGGCATTGCCGTTGCCGATACGCGCACTCGCATCAGCACTCCGCTTCGCGTGATCGACGCTCATGAGGTGCAGGCGAATTCTCGAACATGGCGATCCTTGCTGCAAGATACCGAACCCGAGTTCCTTGTTTTCGGACTTCCCAAGACGCTTCAAGGAGCGCAGGGCAGACAGGCATCTCGTGTAAAAGAGATGGCAGAGAAAATCGCCATGGCCTGTAATTTGCCATATGAATTTTCAGACGAGCGTCTGAGCAGTGCGGAAGCAAAACGATATTTGAGGGACCAAGGGCTTACGGAGCGTGCGATGCGAGGCAAGGTTGATAGCGTTGCCGCGTCGCTCATTTTGCAGACATGGCTTGATAGCCGGCGTGAAGAAGAGATGGGGAAGTAATGTCAAAGGGACAGCATTATGCGCGCTCGAATTACACGAGCAAGC
>CAYSZR010000015.1:19065-38158 GCA_964435565.1 uncultured Coriobacteriaceae bacterium | reverse complement strand
ACCCTTCGATTGACGATGCTTCCTTTATCGCTTCTGAAATAATCATCGTGGAATTGATGACCGAGGAAATGCCAAGGCGTTTGAACACCGAGACGTTTTCGGGGTTGTTTACCGAACAGACGTCTTTTTTGACTCCGTAGAATCTTCGCGCCTGTTGGCAGACCACAAAGTTATCGGCATCATTTGCCATCAAGGCGATGACAACGTCGAAGCCGTCGATTCCCGCGCTGTCGAGCACATAACGCTTTGTCGCATCGCCTAATACGGTGCGAATGGTATGCGTCGAGGCGAAGCGCTTGCAAAGTGCCCGGTCAGCATTAATGGCGACGATGGTTTCGCCTTCGCGTTTGAGTAGACCGATGAGAAAGTCGGCGTGGTCTCCACCGCCGGCGATGATGATCTTCATTGTCCATCATCTCCCAACTCGATGCCGCTGCGTAACTCGAACTCGTTTAGGCACAATTGATGGGGACAGAGCGCCGTTATTCCATAAGGGCGCACTAAATCGGTCAGATCGTCATCGTCAAGACGGACATATACGTTTTCAACGTCAAAGACACGCTTAGCGACTTCTCCCATAAGCACGTTATTGGAATCGATCTGGGTGCAGGCTACGAATATGTCTGCGATAGGAATGCCGCTTGATTTGAGTATCGGAACGCGTGTGGCATCTGCGATGAGCGTGAATCCCGAGAATGCCGTGTCAAGACGGTCGAAGGCCCGTGGGTTTATATCGATAACGGTCACGGAGTGTCCACGGGTATGCAGGGCGTTTGCAAGCATAGCCCCGAATCTTCCACATCCTGCAATGATGATACGTTTCTTGGTGCCCATAACCCGAATCCACTCCCAACGGCAAACGCATGGCGATGAAACGGTTTGATGGAAGCGTATTATGCTCTCTGCATGACGTTAATGACAGAGCTTTTTTCAAAAGTTTTGACATTGGGGCATTTTGTGTCTGAAAAAAGGGCAGAAACGCCCTCTGACCGTCGTTTTTCAGCCGTTTATGCTGTTGTCCGCATCGCTGTTTGCAGTGAAATGGGTCCCACTGCGCAGGAATGCGAAAACGCTAGCGTAGATATTTGTAGAAAGCGGCGCAGGAACCTTCGCTTGAGACCATACAGGGGCCCACGGGATGCTCGGGACGGCAGACCTTGGAGAATAGTGGGCAGTCGCTCGGGTCGATGATGCCACGCAGGACATCGCCGCATTTGCAGCCTTTCGGCTCGATAGTCGGTTCGACTTGCGGAGCAAACTTCTTGTATGCGTCATAGCTGCTGTATTCTTCGCGCAGCGCGTAACCCGAATTCTCGATGAAGCCAAGGCCGCGCCATTCGGCACCGCACAGTTCGAATGTCTCGGCGATGGTCTCTTGTGCGTCTACGTTGCCTTCGTCCATTACGCCGCGTTTGTAATCGTTGACGATTTCGGCTGTGTCTTCTGCAAGCATCTTCAACAGCAATGCGATTCCACTTAAAAGGTCAACGGGTTCGAATCCCATGATGGCGCCGGGAATGCCGTATTTTCGCGCCAAAAACTCGTATGGCGTTTTGCCTATGATCGTCGAGACATGCCCGGGCAAGATCAGTGCGGTTATGTCGACTTCGGGGTCGTTTACAAGCACGTCGAGCGTATGCGGGACGGTCTTGTGTGCGGCGAAAATGCTGAAGTTCTCGATACCGAGCGTTTTGGCACGTTTGATGGTCGAGGCGATGAGCGGGGTCGTGGTCTCGAAGCCCACTCCTACGAAGATGACTTCCTTGTCGGGATTTTCTTGCGCACAGCGCAGCCCGTCAAGAGGCGAGTACACGATCCGAATATCGTGGCCTGCGGCTTTTTCCTCATTGAGCGAAGAGGTCGAACCGGGAACGCGGGTCATATCGCCAAAAGTCGTGATGATGACGTTTTCAATGCGTGCAAGCGCGATGACGGTATCGATATCCTTGTTCGCTGTGACGCATACGGGACAACCTGGCCCGCTGACTAGTTTGATGCCTGCAGGAAGCACGCTGCGTATACCTGCGCGTGCGAGCGCCACGGTATGCGTGCCGCAGACTTCCATAAGATTGATGTGCCCGCCCTTGTTATCGAGCGCTTTCGGTGCGAGCTCTTCGATGACGCCGATAAGCTCGCGTCCGAGTTTGGGGTCGCGAAATCCGGAAAGGTCGAGCATTATGCTGCACCTATTCCCATCCCAGGATTATCCTCGTCGATAAGATCGGGAAACTGGCGAATCAAATCAAGCGTCTCGTTGGCAAATTGCTCATCGACGATCTGTATGCCGTATCCTGCATGCACGAGCACGTAATCGCCGACCTTCACCTTTGGGACGAGGTCGAGCGCGACTTCTCGTGTTACGCCGAGGATATCGACGACGCCCATCATCTGTTTTTCATCCAGCTCTTTGACCTGGGCAGGAATTGCCAAGCACATGTTATGCCTCCAAACGCGCCTGTGCGACGATCGCTTGGCCATAGGCGATGCAGCCATCATTGGGTGGCAGCTCGCAATTGGCCAGAACTTCGAATCCAAGATCTGCCAGACGCTCTTCCAGTTGCGTTGAAACGATGCGATTGACCATGCAGCCGCCGCTTAAGGCGACTTTACGCAGGCCTGTAGCATTTCGCGCTTCAAGCGTTTGCTCGATGATAGCGTTGATGAGCTTTTCATGGAATGACCAAGCGGTGAGCGGGTTTTGTGAAGTGGGAGAAATCGTATCCCGTCCTTCGCGCAGGGCCGCGGCTTCAAGCAGACATGCGGCTTCGCCATCGTATCCGGGCTCTGTGCATACGCCCAGCAGTGCTGCCACACCATCGAAGAGCCTTCCTGCAGATGAGCAGATAGGGGAATTGATGTTTTTATCCATCATCTGATCGAGTAGTTCGCGGTTTTCGACCTGATCAAGAAAGGAGGCGAACTGCGGGGCATCGACCATGTCGTATGCACGAAGCAACGCATATGCGGTGCGCTTGGGGTGGCGAATCGCAGCAACTCCACCGGGAAGCCTGAATGTAGGCAGGTGCCAGAATCGCTCGAAATCAGCTCGGGTGGCGATAAGGATCTCGCCGCCCCAGATAGTTCCATCGGTTCCATAGCCCGTGCCGTCAAGAGCGATGCCGATGACGGGGCTGTCTTGGCCTGTTTCCCCTAGAACCGAGGCGATGTGCGCGTGGTGATGTTGGACTTCGATCAGCGGCAGGTCGTTATCTGCCGCATAAGCGCGCGCCCATTTGCTCGCAAGATATTCGGGGTGCATGTCGCATGCTATCGCTTGTGGATGCGTGTCAAAAAGGTGCTCGTAGCGGTCGCGTGCTTCTTCCCATGCGCGCCAGGCGCCCAGATGTTCCAAGTCGCCAAGATGTTGCGAGATAAAGACGCGGTTTGCGTCAAGCGTGGCAAACGTTGCCTTTTGTTCGGGTCCTGCGGCGAAAATAGTTGGACAGGTAGACATATGGCGCGCTGTCGAGCCGGGCGCACTGCCTGCTGCATCGTCGAGCAACAGCGGTACGGGGGCGTACCCGCGGGCACGGCGCAGAAGTTGCGTATGCGCGTCATTGGCCATGCGCACGACAGAATCATCATATCGCGCGACGATTGCGCGGGTATTACCTAAAAACCAGTCGGCGATTGTCCCAAGCGCCTCGAACGCGTCTTGGTCGCTTGCAACGATGGGTTCGCCGCTTCGGTTACCGCTCGTCATGACGAGCGGCCTGTTCGTTGCATGCAAGAGCAGATGCTGGACAGGTGTCGCGGGAAGCATTATGCCGATTTCGGGCAAGTCGTCTGCAATGCCGCAGGCAGGCGAATCATATTGCGTGCGCTTGAGCAAAACGATGGGATGCGCTGCGCTTGCGAGCAGCGAGGCCTCTTCATCGTCTATCTGTGCGTAGCGACGGGCCATCTCGATATCACGCACCATGATGGCAAGCGGTTTGCTGGGACGGTGTTTGCGCGCGCGCAGAAGCGAAACCGCTTGTTCGTTTGTCGCATCGCAGGAAAGATGCCATCCGCCCAACCCTTTGATGGCAAGAATGCTGCCTTCGCCTAGACGGTCTGCCGCCTGTGCAATGAGCGCATCGGATTCCTCGCGTGTAATCTGCGCTGGTTCTACCTGCAGTTCTCTATGGGAAAACCGATCTGTCCCTGGCACCTGCGATAGCGCCTCTTTCGTGCTTATCCACCACAGCCTAGGCCCACAGCTAAAACAGGCGTCGGGCTGGGCATGATAGCGGCGGTCCGTGTCGTCGGCGTATTCGGCGGCACATGTGGGGCACATTGCGAAATCCCGCATCGAGGTGACGGGCCGATCATAGGGAAGGTTGTTGATGATGGTGAAGCGTGGGCCGCAATTGGTGCAATTGATGAAGGGATAATGAAAGCGCCGGTCATTTGGGTCGAAGAGTTCGCGTGTGCATGCATCGCAGGTTGCAAGATCGGGACTGACAAGCGTAGTCCTCGAATCGCCTTGCTCGGATGCGCGGATTGAGAATTCCTCATAGCCAACTGCTTGCACGTCTTGCGCCTTCAGTTTGAGAATACACGCTGCGCAGGGCGCAGCATCGACCAGGGTGATTTCGAAATGCTCGAGCACGGCTGCGCTGTCGTGTTCGACGTGAATCGATACCCCGTCTGCGCTATTCAATACCCAACCGACGCAACCAAGCGAACGGGCAAGACGCGCGACATGCGGCCTGAATCCCACTCCTTGGACTATGCCGTTGACCTGTATTTCACGTGCGTGCATATTCCTCCTGCTCTGAGAGGATTCGAGTGTAGCATGCTCCTGCGTCAAACGTGCCTAGAGCGTTGTTTCGAGAAACGGGTCCAGCTCCGTATCGAGCATGCGCTTGCGTAATACATGCGGGTTGTCGATGCGGCATCCGCGTGTCACGACTAGTTCGATGGATCGCAAGGCTCGCAGGTCATCGAGTGGATTATCCTTGCAGACGATCATGTCGGCGCACTTGCCGACCTCAAGGGACCCGGTCACGTCACCGACACCGGCAAGTCGCGCGTTTTGCAGTGTGGCGGTGTGCAGGGCAAATGAATTCGAGACTCCAACGAAATTATGGAAATAGACCAGCTCACGCCAGAAATCGTACTGCGATACCCAGGGACAGCCGACATCGTTGCCCAAAGCGACGGGGATATCGTTTTCAAGTGCGGCTTTCGCGCAAGCGATAATTCCCTCGAAGACAATATTGCCGTTGTATTGTTCGACTTCTGATGCGCAGGAAACCTTTCTGTCGAAAAGCGCATAGGGTAATGCGGGCGAAAGCGTCGTAGTTAGAAACGCTCCATTTTGCTTGAAGAGCTCGAGTATCTCTTCGGTCGGCTGCGCGCCGTGTTCGATGGAATCCACTCCACCTTCGAGTGCGACTTTGACCCCTTCGGTCGATTCGACGTGGGCGGCAACGATGCATCCGAGGCTGTGCGCTTCGTCACACGCGGCTTTCACTATGGCGGGTGACATCTTGAGCTCTCCTGGCGTGCCCTTTTCCTTGGCGTCCAAAACGCCCCCGGTGATCATGAGCTTGACGAAGTCAGTCCCTTGTCTGCGCCCTTTGTGCACGAGATCGATGGCTTCATCGGGGCTTTTCACGGCCACGGCGACAGAGCCGGCCATATGGCCTCCGGGAACGGATATGCCTTCGTTGCTGGCGATGATGCGGGGGCCGATAGCCTTACCGCATATGATTTCGTCGCGTACTCGTGTGTCAAAATCGCGCAAGCCTCCGACCGCGCGGATTGTCGTGACACCGCTCATCAGCTCGATCTTGGCATATTCCCTGACAAGGAGATGGGCGACGTTTGGTGTAATCGGATTGCCAAAGATCTTATTGACGAGCGCTGTATTGTCGCGCTGTTCTTTTTGCGGTTTGCCGTTGCCCGCAAGATGCACGTGCATATTTATGAGCCCGGGCAAGATGTAGCTTCCATGCAGGTCGATAATTTCGCATTGCGCTATCGCGGCAAGGCTGTCGGCGATGTCGACGATTGTGTCGCCAGCGGTGATGATCGCCTTTCCCGATTGGGGCGTCATGTCTTTCGTGCCGTCGAGGATGATGCCGTTTACATAAGCACAGCGTTGCGGCTCGGCTTTTGTGTCGTTTGCTTTCATGGTCTCTCGTTTCACGTGGTGCTGTTTTTAAGCAGTGTACGCTTCTACGAGTTCGATGGGGCTTAATGTGCGGTGAGCTTGCGGCATGGTCACCTCTGTAAGGGCAGGCTTACCAGATGCCAAGCGCGTTTTGGACGGTCAGACTCACTATGATGATTCCAATCCAGCAGCAAAAGCCAAGCGCGATGGGGCGGCCGCCTGATTTCACGAGTTTCACGATGTTGGTGTTCAGACCTACAGCGACCATTGCCATGATAATGAAGAACTTGCTGAGTAGCTTGAGCGGTTCGAAAACTTGAGCGGGGGCACCTAGGGAAAGGGCGATCGTTGTCACGACCGAGGCAAGCACGAAGAAGAGTATGAACATTGGAAATGCACTGCGCAGGTTGAAATCGCCCCCGGCCTCGCCTCCATTTTTCTTCGCTTTATGCGCCTGCCAGAGCGAGAGCGCAAGTGTGATGGGGATAATCGCGAGGGTACGGGTGAGCTTGACCGTAACCGCCTTGTCAAGCGTCGCGTTTCCCAGGCCGTACAGCGCGTCCCAGGTTGCTGCTGTTGCCGTAACCGACGAGGTGTCGTTGACGGCTGTGCCCGCGAATATGCCGAATGCTTCGCCGGTCGCCGTGTCGAAGCCCAAAAACGCTCCCAGGGTGGGGAAGAACAACGCCGCGACCATATTGAAGAGAAAGATAACGGAAATGGATTGGGCTATTTCCTCATCGTTCGCATTGACGACGGGCGCAGTCGCCGCAATTGCGGAACCACCGCAGATAGAAGATCCCACGCCGATGAGCGTCGCCGTCTTGCCGGGCACACGAAGGAGCTTGTTGAGCAGATAGGCGACGACAAGAGAAGTTGCGATCGTACTGAGGATGATGGGCAGCGACTGGAGTCCCGTGCTTGCGATGATTCCCAGATCAAGGCCAAAGCCCAAAAGTACGACAGCGGTCTGCAAAATGGTTTTCGAGGTGAAGGATATGCCGCTTTTGAAACGCGTCTTATTCTTAAGGCAGAGCGTGAGAGCCATGCCGGCGAGGATGCCGAATATCGGACCGCCGATCACGGGAATCGCCAAACCTGCGAAATAGCATGGCAGTGCAATGCCCAGGCAAAGCAGCACTCCCATGGCGTTGCTCTTGAAAAAATCCTTCATCGACTCGTCTTCCTTGCCTCGATGTCTTAAATGAATAACGTACGGCAAGCGAAGATAGCAGTTTATGATAATCACATAAAATTATTTATAATGATAATACGATAAATATTTGTGATATTGAAAAGAGCGAGCATGCAGGATTTTCGTATGAACACGTTTCTGGCGGTGTGCAAGCATCTCAACTTCACCAAGGCGGCCGAAGAGCTCTGCATAACGCAGCCTGCTGTTTCGCAGCATATTCGCTTTCTGGAGGAGGAATATGCGACGTGCTTGTTCGTGCGCACGGGCAAACGGGTGCAGCTTACTCCCTCTGGCGAGCTGCTTCGAAATGCGACTCGCACCATGCAGCACGATGAGCTGCGCCTTAAAGAGGAGATGGACAAGGCTGCTTTGCGCAAAAGCTACGTTTTTGGCGCGACCCTCACGGTCGCGGAATTCCTGCTTCCGCATTCTTTGCCGCGATTTATCGCAAACCATCGCGACGACCATGTTGAATTGCGGGTTGCGAATACCTCGCAATTGCTCAAGCACCTAGATGACGGATCGATTGATTTTGCCGTCGTCGAAGGGAACTTTCCCCGAGACGAGTATGCGTCGATTTTGTTCAGCACTGAACCGTTTGTCGCCGTAGCCAATCAAGAGCTCGGACGTGAGCTGTCTGGATGCCGTTTTGAGGACATGCTTGCCCAGACGCTTGTCGTGCGTGAGGAAGGCTCGGGATCACGAGAGATTCTTGAGCGGGTACTGCAGGAAAGGTCGCTTACGCTCCGTGATTTTTCTGACGTGCTTGAAATCGGGAGCATCGGGCTTACCAAACGACTTGTCGAACAGGGGGTCGGCATCGCTTTCATGTATCGTGCGGCCATTCGCGAGGAAGAAGAATCTGGCCGGCTTGCGGCGATTGCGATATCTGATTTCAAGGCGTTCCACGAGATAACCTTCATATTTCCTAAGGGGACCTTGTTCGAGGAGCGGTATCGGCAACTGTACGAAGAGCTGGTGATAGCAGCTTGCTCGAAAGGCTCTGTTCATACTACTGACATGTGCTAGATGAGCCCTGCTTCATAAGGTCTGTCGCAGGCAGGATCGCTTAGGGGGCAGTGCTTTTTACAGAGTGGGCAAAAGCCCGTGGGCGCGGGCTTTGCGGCTTCTGCGGGAGCTGGTTGCGTTGTGGTTTCGGCAACGGGACTTGCCGATTCTTCGGCAGAGGGGGTCTTGGTTGCAGCTTGCGCGGTGCTGTCCGCAGAATTTACCTGCTTGCCAGTATCGGGTATGTCTGTCGCCGCTTTCGCGTCAGCGGTTGGAATGGTCGGGGCTAGCTGCGCTGCCAGGGTGTCTGCACTTGCAAGTCCTAATGCGATCACGGATACGGCTGCCAATGCGCCTGCTCCTGTGCTGATAGCTTGACGTCGAGCGGGGTCATAGGGGATTTTGAACGCTGCGGCGATACTTGACCAGTGTAGCAACAGGTGGACGACGACCAGGGCGCACATACCGTACGAGCTCACCGTGTGGATGATGACCCATATGCTGCGCGTGTTTCCGATGGTCCAGATGCCGGTTGCAAGGGAGAGCAGCTGGCTGATGGCGATTGAGCTTGCGACCAGTGCAACGAACATGATCCCAAGCGCGCTGTTGACGACCAGACTCGTTTTATGTGTTGACTTGAGCTTGCTGCCGCTTCGGATTTTCTTCGTCGTCGTCTTCATCCACTTTCTGGATAAGATGAGATGGATGCAGATGGTTGCAAACATCGCGATTCCGATGAGCTCGTGAAGTGTGTCGCCCGTTATCTCGTAAAACATCTCCATGCAGGTCTAACCCAAGGCGTCGGCGCAGCTTTTTCATGGTGTCCTCGTTTCAATGTCTTTCGAAGTTCACTATGAATACGAATACGAAGACCATATCCGTGCACCTTTTGGAAAAATTCCCATTTGCCCCTGTCGAAAAATCGACCTATTCTATCGCCACGATGATTTCACGAGGGAGACGTTTACGATGATGCAGACTGGAATGTCGCGACGCTCGTTTTTAGCCGTGACGGCCGCCGCTGCGGTGGTTGCCGTTACAGGTACTGCTGGCTGTGCTTCAAAGCAGGCTGCGACGGGTGCTGTTCGTGTCGGTACTATGCCTACCGAAGACATCTTGCCCTTATGGGTGGCACAAGCAGAGGGTTTCTTCGAAGAAGCTGGTGTGCAGGCAGATATCATCGTCTTCGATTCCGCGCAAAACCTTTCTGCCGCCCTCAGCGCAGGTGAAGTCGATATTGCCATGACCGACCCCATGCGCACCGTCAAGCTCTGCGAATCAGGCACGAAGCTCACCATGGAGTGGATCACGCTTGGCACCACGCCCGCCCAGGGCCGTTTTGGCGTTTTGGCTAATGCAGAAAGTGGCATCTCGACCCTTTCCGGTCTGATAGGCGCGCAAAAGGGTGTGGGCCTTGCCGCCAATACTGTTCCCGAATACGTGTTCGACAGGCTTTGTGCACAGGCGGGAATCGATGCTTCAAGCATCAAGACGAGCGAGGTTCCCAACTTGCCCGATCGCTATAGCCTGCTGAGCGCGGGGCAGCTTGACGCAGCTGCATTGCCCGCCTCGATGCTCGCGTTAGGCCAGGCGAATGGTTTGGTGCTCCTTGCCGATGATTCGACGGGCGAAAACGTATCGCAGTCTGTTATGGTCGCGCGGGCGGCATACAATACCGGTACGGGCGCGCAGACGCTCGACCTTGTGCGTAAGGTTTGGGATAAGGCCGCTGGCGTTATCAACGCCGCTCCCGAGAAATATCGTTCGTTGCTTGTCGAGAAAGCGAATCTGAACAGCAAGGTTGCCGATACCTATCCTATCAGCGAATATCCACTCGCGCTTACGGCTGCTGGCAAGCCGGCGTTTCCTTTGGCTTCGCTTATCGCCCCGCAGGTCGAATGGATGAAGGCTAAGGGCTATTCGCAGAAGAACATCACCTATAACGAGCAAGATGGCTCGTTCACAATCGTATAGGCAGGCCCGCTGCAGATGTCTGGAAACGCATCGAAAACTTGTTATGAACGCCTGACCCCGCTTATGTGCGTTCGCCTTGCCGCGCCGCACACCTGGCCGGGCCCTTCCGTTCTTACGACGGTGTTCGGCGGTGTCTACTCGCTTGCGCAAGGGTACGATTTTTCCGCATTGATCTGGTGTTTGCTCCTTGCCGTTTCCGTGTTTGCGCAATCGGCGGTCAACACCATCAATGACTGGGTCGATTACCGCGCTGGAACGGATACGGTAGAAAATTCGGACGATCCGACCGATGCCGTGCTCGTGTATAACAATCCCAAGCCCGCGCATGTGCTCGCGTTAGGCATTGGGTATATGGCGCTTGCGTTTGCATGCGGCATGATCTGCGTCGTATGGTCGGGTAGCGCGATTCCGCTGGTTCTTGCGGGGGTGGGTGCGCTTTTCATTCTCTGTTATTCGGGCGGCAGGCTGCCGATTTCGTATTTGCCGCTCGGAGAGATCGTGAGCGGCGTGGTCATGGGCGCGCTTATTCCGCTTGCCGATATCTGTGTTTTCGCAGCTCATTCATATCCAGATGCCGGGCTTTTCGGCATGCCTTGGAACCCTGACTGGCTGGGGCTTCTCTCCTGCATCGTGCCGTTTGTCATTGGCGTCGGCATGGTCATGGCTACCCAGAACAATTGCGATATCGAGCGTGACGTGCCGGTGGGGCGCCGTACGCTTCCTGTTGTCCTGGGTCGTAAGCGAAGCCTGATTGTCTATCGAGTCTTTGCCGTCTTGTGGATTGCTGTCGTTTTGCACTGCGCATTCTGGTATTTCAACGCAGGCTTTTGGGCAGCGTGTGTCACGCTCGTATTTGGTATGGGAACCCTGCGTTTTCTGCTCACCACGTCGCTCGTACATGAAACGCGCGGTCCGTCCATGGGTGCTGTCATGAAAGGCAACCTTTTCTTCAACGGCGCCCTTGTCATGGCGGGCCTCGTTTCGCTTATCTAGTTCGAAAGCGCCTTGATCGACGGTTTATATGGTTTTGACGCGTCGGACGACCGCTGGTGGACGAATCCGCTATTATGTGAGGCCGTAAGGGCACTCAAGGAGGCTGTTGTGGCAAAAGAGCACGTTCACGGTGTATTCGAATCGATTGCAGATGGCTACGATGCGGCAAATGCGCGCATCAGCCTTGGTATGCATGGCGTTTGGAAGCATGCGCTTTGCAAGGCCGCAGCCCAGACGTGCACGAGTCCCAAGCGTGCCGGTCTCGTTCTCGACGTGTGTTGCGGTACGGGTGATATCACAGCGATGATAGCTCGCAGAAACCCGGGCATCTTCACCGTCGGCCTCGATTTTTCCGCTCACATGCTCGACGTCGCTCGAGCACGCACAAAGGGTCTCGACAATGTCATGCTTGTCGAGGGCAATGCCATGGACCTGCCTTTTGAAGACGACACCTTCGATGCGTGCGTCATCAGCTTTGGATTGCGCAACACGCCCGATTACGAACAGGTTTTGCAAGAGATGGTGCGCGTCACACGGCCCGGCGGCATGGTCGCCTGTCTCGACGCGTCGGTTCCCGACAACGATGCCATCCAGCCGTTTTATCAGTTCTACTATAAGAACATCATGACGTTTCTGGGTGGCGGTCTTGCTCACCATAAGGAATACGAGTGGCTCTATGAAAGCACTCAGGAATTTTTGCGCAAAGATGAGCTCGCCAGGCTCTTTGAGAGCAGCGGACTTATTCAGGTGTCGGTTCGCTCGTTCATGTATGGAGCGGCGGCGTTGCATACGGGCATGGTCCCGCTTATCAGCACGATAGTCACGAATGCCGTCAAAGATGCCGTGCAATCAGCGGCGAAAGACGAAAGTCAAGAATAATGCAATCGCTAGAGTTCAGCTCGGCAACGTTGCGTTACGACGGTGCGCGACGGGGCGATGATGGCCTGTTGGCGCTTGATGGCTTGGACATGACGGTCGGTTCGGGCGAATCGGTCGCTATCATCGGACCATCGGGTTGCGGCAAGTCCTCGAGTTTGCAGATGGCTGCTGGACTTATGCAGCCGACAAGTGGCAGCGTGTCCATCGACGGTGCTCCCATCACACGCCCCCGCCAGAAAACAGCGCTTATCCTGCAGGATTTTGGTTTGCTGCCCTGGAAGACGGTTCGCAAGAACGCCGAGCTCGGTCTGAAGGTACGCGGGGTTTCACCGGACCGGCGCAAGGCAAAAGCGCTCGAGGCGCTGCGTCTGGTGGGGCTTGAGGATTTCCGCGACTCGTATCCCGGCGGGCTTTCGGGCGGCATGCAGCAGCGATTAGCGCTCGCCCGCTCTATTGCGCTCGACGTCGATTTGCTCCTTATGGATGAGCCGCTTTCGGCTCTCGATGCGTTGTTGCGCGAACAGATGCAGGACACGCTACTCGAGCTGTGGCGCGAAGAAGGGTACGCGCAGGTACTCGTGACGCATTCCATCGAAGAAGCTGTCTATCTTGGCCAACGCGTCTACGTGCTCTCGCCGCGCCCGGGCCATGTGGTTGGCGTCGTCGATAACCCCTCTATGGGGCATACCGGATATCGCGGCAGCTCGGAGTATTATTCCCTTTGCAATCAAATTCGCTCACTTTTGCATGATGCGGTGATGGCGGGGGAGGCATGCGATGCGTAAAGTGCTTGGTTGCATCTGGGGTACGCTTTTCGTGCTCGTCTTGTGGTGGGCGTGCTCGGTCCTGATCGGTTCTCCTGCTTTGCCGACGCCTATCGCTACTTGGCCCGCGCTCACTGAAAACATCGGCAAGATCATGCCCGAATTCTGGATTAGCCTGGGCCGTATCCTGCTCTCGATGTGCATCGGCGCACTTTTCGGCGTGCCGTTCGGTTTGTGGCTCGGACGGTCGAAACGCGGGGATGCCGTTTTTGGTCCCGTGCTCTACGTTTTGTATCCAGTACCCAAGATCGTTTTTCTGCCGGTGCTCTTCGTGCTCTTTGGTTTGGGTGGTGAGGGCAAGGTGGTCCTGATTGCCATTGCCGTGTTCTTCCAGATGGTGGTCACGATGCGCGACGCTGCGAAGAACGTCCCCGCCGGAGCGGTCGAATCCATGCGCAGCTTGGGGGCCGGCAGGCTTGCTATTTACAAGGACGTTATTTTTCCCTCGACATTACCCGATCTTTTCACTGCGTTGCGCATAACCTGCGGAACGGCTGTCGCCGTTCTTTTCATCGCCGAATCGATGGCCGGTTCAAGTGGTCTTGGCTATTACATCATGCATGCCTGGTCGCTGCTTGAATACGAGCAGATGTTTGCCGGGATCGTGGCTATGGCGTTACTGGGCGTCGTCCTTTATGAGGCATTCGATATCGCCGAGAAGCGCTTGACGCGTTGGCGGAGAATCTCATAGCGAAAATATTCAACAAATATTCAATAATTGTAGACTTGTCGACGCTAAATCATACAAACAGTCAGCAAAATCCTGAAAATCGTGACTGTTTGTATGATTTTAGAGGGGTACTTTTGGGGTACCTTGAGTAGCGGGCAAACGGCAACCCTTTGACCTGCATGTTTACTTTTCAAATCTTTATCATACTCACTGATAATTTGCGAAATCATACAAACAGTCGAAAACCGGGCTTTCTTGCGGCCCGCTGGCATGTTTTAAGGGCAATCGCTGGTGTACTATGAGCTTTATGGAGCATATCGACATCCCACAGAGCGCGCAGACCATTCTCGACCTGCTAGAGGCGGCGGGCTATGAAGCCTATGTTGTGGGTGGATGCGTGCGTGATGCCCTGCTGGGCCGCTCGCCGAACGACTGGGATATCACGACTTCTGCCAAGCCTGAGGAAATCAAGTCTGCACTGCAATCGGCTGGCTTGGTGTGCCTGGATACCGGTATCGCGCATGGGACGATAACCGTTCTTGTCGACCATGCGCCCTTTGAGGTCACTACGTACCGTGCCGACGGGCTCTATAGCGACGGCCGGCATCCCGACGATGTCACATTTCTTACCCGTGTCGATGGCGACTTGGCGCGTCGCGACTTTACCGTTAACGCGATGGCCTATAACCCGCGGGTCGGCATTGTCGATCATTTTGGCGGGCGAACCGACCTTGCTGCGGGTACCTTGCGTGCGGTGGGGGATGCGCGCGAGCGTTTTACAGAAGATGCGCTGCGTATCGTGCGTGGTTTGCGCTTCGCGGCTTCCTTTGGGTTTGAAATCGATGCGCAGACAGCTGCCGCGATTCATGATCTGCGCGGTTTGCTTGCGCACGTGGCAGCGGAGCGTATCTGGGTCGAGTTTTCGGGCATGCTGTGCGGCGCATATGCTGTCTCTGTATTGCGTGCATATAGCGATGTGGTCTTTGCGATCATTCCAGAGCTCGAGCCAGAACAAGGCTTTGACCAGAACAATCCCTTTCATAGATATGACGTTTGGGAACATACGCTTCATGCGTTTGCTGCAGCTCCGCCTGACATGAGCGCGACCATGCGCCTTGCGCTGCTTATACATGACATCGGTAAACCGTATTGTTTGATTTTCGATGAAAACGGACGCGGGCACACGTACGGTCACGAAAAGGCCGGTGAACCGATTGCTCGCGAAGTCTGCACACGCCTCAAGCTCTCGAAGGCGGACCGCGAAGAAGTTGTGTATTTGGTGCGGTGGCATATGTTCTCGATTCCCGACACGGAAAAGTCCATGCGTCGTTTCCTGCTCAGGCATGGCTCCGAGCGCGCGCAGCAGTTGTTCGAGATCAGAAGATGCGATAGGACTGGTTTGGGGTTCGAACAGTCGCCTGATTCTCGCCTGAATGTCGCCTTTGCCCGGGCAGAAGCGCTTATGGAAGAACAGCTTAATGCGCAGCCGGTCTTTGGCACCGGCGATTTGGCCGTACGCGGACGCGATCTTATCGATCTTGGGATAGAGCAGGGGCCGGAAATCGGTAGGCTGTTGCAGGAAATCCTGGAAAAGGTCGTCGACGGTGACCTTCCCAATGAAAGGGAAGCATTGATGAGCTATATCGGGAGCCTGCGCTAGCCGCTCCAAATCCGTACTCCCTCTATGTGCCACTTGCTGTACAATCAGCAGTTACGTGTCTTCAGAAAGGACGAAACCATGCCAGAGAATAACGGCTCGAACCAAGTGCGATTCCGTATTGAGGCGAGCTCCGAGCGAGCGTGCGGTTGCTATGCCAATGCGTCCATCGTGAGCACGACCAACGCAGAATCGCGCATCGACTTTCTCTATGTCGATCATGCGAACAAGCAAGGCGATGAACTGCCCGCGCATCTGGTGGCACGCGTTATTATGCCGACCACGGCCTTGGCAAACCTTTCCGAGACCTTGAGCGAACATATTTCCAAGCATCTCGAGCATGGAATGTAAGAATCTGGAAGCGACCACGATTTACAGAAAGACGAAAGATGTCTGATACACCGAACTACAAGCACACCATGAATCTGCCCAAGACCTCCTTCAAGATGAAGGCGAACCTGGCCCAGCATGAGCCGGAACGTCTGAAAAAGTGGGAGGAGATGGATCTTTATAACAAGGTCCTGCAGCAAAATGAAGGCCATGAGCCCTATATCCTGCACGATGGCCCGCCTTATGCAAACGGACCCATTCATATCGGCCACGCGCTCAATAAGACGCTGAAGGATATCATCGTCAAGTACAAGTCGCAGCGAGGTTATTACGCCCCGTATGTTCCCGGTTGGGATTGCCACGGCCTGCCTATCGAAAACAAGGTCGAAGAAGAGCTTGGCCCCGAAAAGATGGCGAAGATCGATACGCCGACCTTTCGTAAGATCTGTCGCGAATATGCAGAAAAGCAGCTCGAGGGCCAGCGCCAGGGTTTCAAGCGTTTGGGTGTCTGTGGCGAATGGGATAACCCATATCTCACTTTCACGCCTGAATACGAAGCTGGCAACATCGAAGTCTTTAAGAAGATGTATCTCTCGGGATCCATCTATCGTGGCCGCAAGCCCATCCACTGGTGCTCGCATTGCCACACGGCTCTTGCCGAAGCTGAAATCGAATATGCAGACGAGGTCAGCCCTTCGATTTTCGTGAAGTTCCGTTTTACCGAGGTGCCCGCGGCACTCAGGGCCGTTTTGCACGATGATGCATCGGTGTCTGTCATCATTTGGACGACGACGCCATGGACCCTGCCTGCGAACGCCGCCGTAAGCCTTGCACCTGATGCTGACTATTGCGTCGTGCGCGTGGGTGGGGAATTCTTCGTGCTTGCAGCAGAGCTTGCTGAAAGCGTTGCCAGCAAGGCTGGTTGGGGCGAACTTGACTACGTCGAGGCCGATGGTGCCCCGTATCATGTCAAGGGCATCGATTTGGCGGGCGCAACGTATGCGCATCCAATTCATGACGATATGACAGGCACGGTCATCTACGGCGATCATGTTACGCTCGATACGGGGTCCGGGGCTGTCCACACTGCGCCTGGTCATGGCGCTGATGACTATGAGGTCGGCCTCAAGTTCAACATTCCCGTGCTGATGCCCGTCGACGACGATGGCAAGTTCACGCAAGGCGGTGGCCCTTGGGCCGGCCGCGATGCCGTTGGCAGCAACGAAGATATCGTTAAATGGCTTGACGAGGACGGCGCGCTTATCGCCCGCGAGGATATCAGCCATTCGTATCCGCATTGTTGGCGCTGCAAACGCCCGGTTATTTTCCGAGCGACCACGCAATGGTTCGTTTCCATGGATAAGACGGGCTTGCGCAAAGCGGCACTTGATCAGATCGACCACCATGTCCAGTGGATTCCAAGCTGGGCTTCCAAACGCATCGGCTCGATGGTCGAAGACCGTCCCGATTGGTGTATCAGCCGTCAGCGCTTCTGGGGCGTGCCGATTCCGGTGTTTCGTTGCAAATCCTGCGGTGAGACCATTGCCACGGAAAAAACCTTCGATGCAGTAATCGAGCTCTTCCGCACGAAGGGTGCCGATGCTTGGTATACCTGTGCACCAGCGGATTATCTGCCGGCAGACACCTGCTGTCCGACTTGCGGAAGCCACGATATCGTGGGCGAGTCCGACGTGCTCGACGTCTGGTGGGAATCCGGCGTGTCGCACACGAGTGTCTGCGAGGAGCGCGATTATCTGCGCCGTCCGGCCGACCTGTATCTTGAGGGCAGCGACCAGCATCGCGGATGGTTCCAATCCTCGCTTCTGACGAGCGTGTGCGCTTATGGCGCAGCTCCTTATAAAGCTGTTTTGAGCTGCGGTTTTACCGTAGACGAAAATGGTCGCAAGATGTCGAAGTCCATCGGTAACGTCATCGACCCCAACGAGGTCTGCAAGGAGTTTGGCGCCGATGTCTTGCGTCTGTGGGTCGGATCGGTCGATTATTCGCAGGATGTGAGCGTGAGCCGCACTATTCTCGAGCGTACCTCTGACGCGTACCGCCGCATTCGAAACACCTTCCGTTACCTGCTCAGCAATCTCAATGATTTTACGGATGACGATTTCGTCTCAGCCGATGAAATGCTCGAGTTCGACAAGTGGGCGCTTGCGCGCCTGTACGCGCTCGTCGCAGATACGACCACGGCATACGATGAATACCATTTTCATAGTGCCTATCGTGGTTGGTACGATTTTATCGTTGGCATCTCTTCGGAATATTTCGATGCTGTGAAGGATCGCCTGTATTCAGACGCCGCGGACAGCATTGAGCGTCGCAGCGCGCAAAGCGTGCTCGCGAACATGCTCGAGGCGATGGTCCGTCAACTTGCGCCAATTCTTACTTTCACCTGCGATGAGGTGTGGGAGAGATATCCCGAGGGAATGATGGGACAGGACCACGCGGAATCTGTCCAACTGTCAGGCTGGTGCGAAGAAGCGGATTTCACTCCGCAACTTTCCGCGGCTCAGCGCGAAGAGCTCCTCGCATCATACGAGACGGTCATGCTTGCGCGCGATGCCGTGATGAAGGCTATCGAGGATGCCCGCAATGACGAAACCGTTAACAAGAGCCAGGAAGTCGCGGTGACGATTTCGGGTGACCCCCAGCAGGTTGCCGCCTTGCAATCCCACGATGCCCGTGTGCTGGCAGAGGTGTTCATCGTCTCTGATGTGACGCTCGAGCCGACTGAAGGTGCATCGGGGCTTGTTGCCACGGTGCGTGCCGCTGAAGGCGAGAAGTGCCCGCGTTGCTGGAATTATCGTGAGCTGGGCGAAGACGGCCTGTGCGCACGCTGCCACGATGTCGTGGCCACGTTCGAGGAATAATCGACTAAGACCGGCGTCCGGAGCATGGACTCGTTTCCATCCTCTGGACGCCCATCACCTCTATCAAGGCCTTTTCTATGACCCGTAAGATGATATTCGCGTTATTCGTCCCCATCATTATCGTGATGGTTGTTGCCGATCGCCTGACCAAGGGATGGGCTGCGGCTAATCTGCAGCTGGGCGTTGCCGGCAGCGGTCAGGGCCTTATCGATTTCGAACTTGTGCATAATCTGGGCGCTGCGTTCGGCCTTGGGGCTGGAAGTGGGATCGTCTTCATCGTCATGGCTATCGTCATCTGCATTGCCGCACTCATCTGGCTTCTTGTGGTAAAGACGCACCATGTGCTCGAGGTCGTGAGTCTCGCGCTCGTGGTCTCTGGAGGAATCGGTAATCTCATCGATCGCATCACGACTGTCTACGTGGTAGATTTCATGCATTTCACCTTCATCGACTTTCCCGTGTTCAATATTGCCGATGTCTGCGTTACCTGCGGTGTAGTGCTCTTTATCGCAACACTTATCTTGACCGGCGCGTTTAGCGCGAAAGAGGAAGGGGAGCGATGATGACGGATATCTTCG
>CAYSZR010000015.1:11861-19055 GCA_964435565.1 uncultured Coriobacteriaceae bacterium | reverse complement strand
CAAGGGGCACGTCTCGACGTATTTGTCGCTGGCCTTGGCATCGAGCAGCTCGCATCACGCGCTGCCGCCGTACGGCTTATCGATTCGGGCCGTATTCTAGTGAACGGCCAGCCTACAACCAAGAAGCGTATCGTCGTTGCAGGCGACATGGTACATATCGAGATTCCGCCTCGAAGTGCGGGTCAAGGCGTTATTGTGCCTGACTATACGATTCCCCTCGATATTCGCTTCGAGGACGAGCACCTTATCGTCTTATCGAAACAAGCTGGCCTCGTCTGTCATCCCGCGCGCGGACATTATGATGACACGCTGGTCAATGCTCTTGTCGCCTATTGCGGTCTGGATAATCTCGCTCAGGTGCAAGGGGAAGATAGGCCGGGTATCGTGCATCGGCTCGATCGTGACACGAGTGGTCTCATGCTTGCCGCGAAAACCGACCTTGCGGCGGCTCGTCTGCAAGATGGCATTCGCACGCGCAATATCGATCGTCGCTATATCACGCTCGTGCATGGGTCGATCGCGCATGACACGGGAATGATCGACGCGCCCATCGCGCGCCACGTTACCGATCGTACGCGCATGACCGTAAGCGATAGTCTGAAGGCCAAAGGGGCGATCACCACGTTCACCGTTCTAGAACGTTTCGAGGCGGGACGCTTCGACGATGGCTATACGCTGCTGGAATGTCATCTTTTCACTGGGCGGACGCATCAGATTCGCGTGCATATGGCTTATACACAGCATCCCGTGGTGGGCGACCCTCTGTATGGACGCGCGGCGACGGCCAAACCGCGCAATCGCGATGCTGCGCTCAAAAGCGAAATGGGCCTTGATCGGCAGTTCCTTCATTCGTGGCGCCTGCAGTTCGAGCATCCTATTACTGACGAGGAACTCTCTTTCGTGGATATGCCGTCGGAGGACCTCATGACGATTCTCGATGGTCTTGCCGATCGTTCGGCAGGGCGGACCGAATATGGTCGCGAAGTTTTGGAGCAAGCGGCTCAATAGTTCGGGCAGCTTGCGTCCGCGCGTTGCATTGGCCTATCTTTCGAGTACGGCGACTACTACGAATCGTTGTTCTGCCGTGCCATAGCTGCAGGTTGAAAGCGTGATGAGCTTATCGCCATATGTGGCGGATGCGCCGGTGTCGTACAGCGAGCGTGCCTTGGCATTGGCGACATAGTCATTGAAGCGCTTTGCATCCAGGTTGCCGACCTGCTCCCAGTAATGATAGCAATCGGCTACGGTGAGATCTTCATACCAGCAGGCGATAGGCTTGTAGCTTGCCACGCCAGTCGAGGTTTTGTATTCGACGGTATGTCCCAGCCCAAATTCTGCATCGTCGAATTTCTCGAGCTCGGCAAACATACTGCCGTCGTTCATATGATGACCGTAGGCGATAAGGCTGTTGCCTGTCGGGATGCTGCCTTCGCCTAAGAATGGCGTGCCAGAAGACGAGTAATCTCCCTCGAAATTGCGGTGCAGGTAGTATTCGGGGTCATTGGGCGTGTACATGACGGGGTAGTCGATACGCGTGTCTTCGACCTTGATCCAGCCGACGCAGTCGGGATTATCGGTCACGAGCCTATCGACATCGCGATTGTACTCTTGCGTGATTTCCTTGAATTCGTTGTCGGCGATCCAGTATCTGCTGAGGTCTTGAATGAGAAAGACGCCACACACGACTGCGATGATGATGCAGACAATCTCTATGACAAGCAACGCGCGGCGCTTGGCTTTGCCTGGTTTCTTTGCACTATGCGCGGCGCGTTTCATGCTTAGTAGTTCCCTTCGAAGAAATCTGCGTCCTTTGGCAACTCATAGCCAGTGAAATAACGGTTGAAGTCGATGTCGAGATACGAGCACAGATTGCCAAGCTCGGCCATCGTGTTGTCGTTGACGGGGATGCCCTCTTCGCGTAAGCGCAGCTCGTTGAAGTGTTCTTTTTCGCCGTGCGTCCAGATGCGCTGCGCATCTTGCGCTTTTGACGTGTCGCGTAACTTTTGGAGATATTCGGAGAGATGCTCTTCGATTTGCGCTGGATCGCCGAAAATTGCCGGGTCGATTGCTGTGAATCCATGGCAGATGCCTGTTTTGTCATCGAAGGTGCAGCATTCGTCAGATGTGTTGCCGCATGAGAGGATTGAAGAGAACAGTTCGCAGACCATGCCCCAGCCATAGCCTTTGTGGCTACCGAGTTTTTCGGTGCCACCGCCAAGCGGGTTTTTGCCGCCGCCGCCTTTACCGACGATGTTGGCGAGTACGTCGGGCGCATTTGTCGATGGCTGACCTTGTGCGCCGAGTGCCCAGCCCTCGGGCAACGGTTCGCCGTTCTTGTTATAGATTTCGAGTTTGCCGCGAGTGACCACGGTTGTTGATGCATCGAACCAAAACGGGTAGGGCTTGGCGGGCATGGCGATGGCGATGGGGTTGCTTCCCAACATGGCCATGCGTGCGAATGTGGGGACCATGATGGCTTCTGAATTGGTGCAGGCGATGCCCATCAGGCCCTGGTCGCATGCCATCTTCGTGTAATAGCCGGCAATGCCGAAATGATTGGAGTTGCGTACGGTCACCATGCCGATACCGCTTGTCTTTGCTTTTTGTATGGCAAGGTCCATGGCAAATTTGCTCACGAGCTGGCCCATAGCCGAATGGCCTTCCACGGTTGCCGAAACAGGCGTCTCGAAGACGACTTCCGGTTTTTCGTCGACGTGGATAGATCCTTTCTCGATGCCCTTGTGGTAGCGCACCATACGCTGCATGCCATGGCTTTCGATGCCATAGAGGTCGGCAGTCAGCAAAACGTCGGTGATGATGTCGCTTTCTTCCTGCGTGAAACCAAACTTCGCGAAAACGTCTTTGCAGAACGTGTCCAGGGTCTCAAATTGCCACGTAACGTATGCCATCGGCTCCTTCATTCTCTCACTCGATTGTCCAGCTCCTATACGATACCCCAAATCGCTGCAGATGTTGAGCCGCAAAGGCTCGTCTGTGTGGTGATAATCAGGCATATGCGCAGTCAGGACACCCTGTTTCATGGTATTCTTTGCAAAGATGGCGGTTTGGAGAAAATACTGCCGAACGATTCTTCGCGCATGAGGGAGTTCATGGAAGTCGGAAGGGTCATAGAGGATTATCGCGGCGACATGCGTATGTCGCAAAAAGAGCTGGCCAAAGCAATCGGTGTTTCGCGCAGGACCATCTCGAAATGGGAAGCCTGCGCTGCCTATCCCGATATTGAGAGTCTATTGGCCATGGGCGACGTGTTCCAGGTGCCCGTTGGCGACCTTATCTACGATGATATTCGCGAAATCGAATGCCAGGTGGCAAAAGATTCGCAAGAATTGCGGAAACATTGCTGGGTGATGGCTGCTGCTCTGCTTTTTTCCATCATCATTCCCGTCTGGGGATATCTTCTGTTCAGATTTTCCCTCATGTTCAGCGCGGCTCTCTTTGTAGCAGGTGCCGTCGTTGCCCTTGTCGCGGCAATTCGCGTAATGCTGATGAACAAGAATAACAGGATGATGCGCTACCGCGACCTGCTTTATTACTGGGATTACGATTACGATTGCGATGTGCCGGTCCATGATCGCAATCTGAGCATGCCCAATGCGTGCATCACGGCTGTTCTCTCGTGTGTCATGATTGCCGGCGGCATCGTGTTCATCGCCTGTTCGTTTCTGTGACGTTTCTGAGTTGGGCTTGCTGCCGAAGTGCTACTATAGCAAACGAATATTCATCGGGAGCTGCGCTGAGCGCGGCTGAGAGGTGGCACTTGTGCCACGACCGAAAGGACGGTTCCGGTAATGCGGGGCCGAATGGACATGGACAAGACGATTCTCGTTATAGCAGGTTCGGATAGTTGTGCTGGTGCTGGTCTTGAGATTGACCTCAAGTGCGCGGCGGCGCACGGCGTGCATGCAACATGCGCGGTCACGGCGGTCACAGCGCAAAACACGTGCGAGGTCATAGCCATCCAACCGGTTGACCCGCAGGTTGTGCGTTCTCAGATCAAAGCTGCCTGTGCTGATATGCCCCCTGCTGCGGTGAAGATCGGCATGCTTGGAAACGCAGATATCGCCGAGGTCGTTGCAGATGAGCTTGCCGCCTATCCCAAGCTTCCTGTCGTGCTCGATCCAGTGCTCGTCGCGACGGTGGGTGCAACGCTTACCGACGCAAGCGTCTTCGAACTGGTGCGCGATACGCTTATCCCACGTGCGACGGTGGTCACGCCCAATATTCCCGAGGCGGCAAAACTCACGGGCGTCGATATCGTCGATGCAAAAAGCATGGGCCGTGCGGCGCAGATACTATTAGACGCAGGCGCGCACGCTGTTCTTATCAAGGGTGGTCATGGCTGTGATGACGTGCTGGTCGACCGTCTTTATGCAGACGGCGGGGTGCATGAATATGCTTCAAAGCGCCTGCCAGGCGAATATCACGGTACGGGTTGCGCACTCTCGACGGCAATCGCCTGTAATCTCGCCTGTGGAATCGATCTTGAAGACGCTGTTCGCGAAGGACATGACTTCATAGCGCGCGCTCTTGCGCAACCGCTCGATTTGGGGCAGGGCACGCGCGTATTTGATCCGTTGCGCGCATCGCGCGTGTGGAAACGCGCCGACAGCTGACAGCCACGTGATATCGGTAAAACAATAGGAGAGAAAATGAGAGCTTATTCAACGCAGATGGAAGCGGCACGTGCCGGCATCGTTACGCCGCAGATACAGCACGTGGCCCAGCGCGAGCAGGTCGATATAGATTTGATTATGAGCCGCATGGCGTGCGGCAGCATCGTTATCCCCGCAAATCACAACCATACGGCGCTCGAGCCGCAGGGGGTGGGCGAGGGCCTTCGCACCAAGATAAACGTGAACCTGGGCGTGTCGGGTGACTTGCATGATTACAAAACCGAGATGGAGAAGGTCGATCTGTCCCTCAAGCTGGGCGTCGAATCCATCATGGATCTTTCGAATTGCGGCAAGACCGCGCGTTTTCGTCGTGATCTAATTGCCAAGTCGAGTGCCATGATCGGTACCGTGCCCATGTATGATGCCGTGGGCTATCTTGAAAAGGAGCTGTCCGACTGCACCGCGCGCGACTTTCTTGATGTGGTTGCGGCGCATGCGAAAGACGGAGTCGATTTCGTGACCTTGCATGCGGGGATCAACCGTCGAACGGTCGAGGCGTTCATGCGCGAAGGCCGTACCATGAATATCGTGAGTCGCGGGGGGTCGCTTCTATTCGCATGGATGCGCCTGACGGGAAATGAGAACCCGTTTTTCGAATACTATGATGAGTTGCTCGATATCCTGCATGAATACGACATGACCGTGAGCTTGGGCGATGCCATGCGCCCGGGCTGCATCGATGATTCAAGTGATGCCGCTCAGATCTGCGAGCTTGTCGAGCTTGGCAATCTGACACAGCGTGCTTGGGATGCCGGCGTCCAGGTTATGATCGAGGGCCCCGGCCATATGGCGCTTGATGAAATCGTTCCCAACATGAAGCTTGAAAAGCGCCTGTGCCACAACGCGCCGTTTTATGTACTTGGGCCGCTTGTGACCGATATCGCCCCTGGCTATGATCACATCACAAGCGCTATCGGTGGTGCTATCGCTGCGGCAAACGGTGCCGATTTCCTTTGCTATGTCACTCCCGCCGAGCATCTGCGTCTCCCAGATGTCGACGATGTACGCGACGGTATCGTGGCGACGAGGATCGCCGCTCATGCTGCTGATGTGTCACTGGGCATTCCCGGAGCCCGTCAGCGCGATAGCGAGATGGCCGAAGCGCGCCATGAGTTTGATTGGGAGCGTATGTTCGCCTTGGCTATCGACGGTGAAAAAGCGCGCGAGTATTTCGAATCTGCGCCGCCGAGCGAAGACGGGACCTGCACTATGTGCGGCAAGATGTGTGCCGTGAGAACGGTGAATAAGGCATTGGAAGAAACCGATCTTGGGCTGTTGGACGACTAGCGCCTGCAACCAGTCATGCCAAGTACTTGTTGTTTCCAGAAAGGTCGAAGGAAGATGAAACCTGCAATCGATTACACGCTGTATCTTGTGACCGACCGAAACCTGATGTCGACGCATACGCTCGAAGAGGCGGTCGATGCTGCTTGCGCGGGTGGTGTCACCCTGGTTCAGCTGAGAGAGAAACACTGCTCGCGTGACGAATTCGTCGAAATCGCGCGTAGCATCAAACGGGTCTGCGATGCACATCGCGTGCCGCTCATCATCAACGATGAACCGGACATTGCGGTCGAGGTGGGCGCAGCAGGCGTGCATGTGGGGCAGGAAGACCTCGAGGCAGGCAAGGTACGCGCGATTGTCGGGCCCGATATGATCATTGGGGTTTCTGCTGGGACTTTGGCCGAAGCTCGTGCGGCACAGGCAGCTGGCGCAGATTATCTGGGCGTAGGTGCCATCGCGCCTACCGCTACCAAACCGGAGTCAAACGTGCTCTCCCTTGCCCAGATGCGCGAGATCGTCGCATCGGTCGATATTCCCGTCGTTGCCATCGGCGGCGTGAATGCGCAGACTATTTTGCTGCTTGACGGCATGGGGCTTGCCGGGTATTCGCTTGTCTCTGCCATTATTGCCGCCCCCGATATCGAGGCGAGTGCACGTGATCTGCGTGCGGTTATCGCGCGAAACAAGGGGGCTGCATCATGAGTGCGCGCGTCTGCCATGTCGTCTGCGCCGGTCCTTGTGCGGAGCTCCATGTGCGGTTGGGAAAAGAAGACATGCTCATCGCAGCTGATGGGGGATATGCACATTGTATGCAAGCGGGCCTGAAGCCCGATCTATATATCGGTGATCTTGATAGCCTGTCGGCAGAGATGGCCGAAGGCGTCTCCTGCGAGCGTATCGAGCTTCCCCGTGATAAAGACGACACAGATACGATGGCTGCATGCAAAGAAGGTCTTGCGCGAGGCTTCGAGGAGTTTCGCATGTATGCCGCCCTTGGTGGGGATATTGGTCATGAGCTTGCAAATATGCAGCTGCTCGCCTTTTTGCGCTGCAAAGGGGCATCTGGTGTGCTCTATGGAACTGACCAAGAAGTCCACCTGGTCGATTTCCAGACAGGCCCTCGGTCATTCGTCGTGCAACCTGGAACACGCGTCTCGGTTTTTTCCAGTGGCGGCCCTGCTCGTGGCGTATGCCTGCAGGGACTTCATTGGGAACT
>CAYSZR010000015.1:0-11851 GCA_964435565.1 uncultured Coriobacteriaceae bacterium | reverse complement strand
CCCTTGGCGTCAGTAATCGAGCTGATAGCGGCACATTCGTCGTGTCAGTTGCAAGTGGGGAACTGCTTGTCGTCATCGGTTGACGCTACATTGAAACTGGGTCTTGCGCATCGCGTGCGGCACGGATACAATTGGCAGGCTGTGCAAAACGCATGGCATAAGATTTTATTTCGCATGCAAGGGGAGCCGCCCCGCTAGTGGCCCTGAAGAGGGTTGCGGGAGTACGGCGATGATCCGAGCAGAGGACTAACGAAAACTGGAGGTTTACCAAAAATGGCTACAACTGTGTCTATTAAGTCGTTGCTGGAGGCTGGTGTCCATTTCGGTCATCAGACCCGTCGCTGGAATCCGAAGATGAAGCCGTATATCTTTGGCGAGCGCAACGGCATCTACATTCTTGATCTCAAGCAGACGCTGTACGCGCTCGATGATGCGTATAGCTTCCTGAACAATCTTGGCGCTGCTGGCAAGAAGGTACTCTTCGTCGGTACCAAGAAGCAGGCTCAAGAGCCTATCAAGAACAATGCCGAGCGTGCTGGCATGCCTTATGTCAATTATCGTTGGATGGGCGGTATGCTTACCAACTTCCAGACGATTCGCACGCGTGTGCAGCGCATGGAAGAGATCGAGGCCATGAAGCTCGACGGCCGTTTCGATGCGCACACCAAGAAAGAGCAGGCCGGCCTGAATAAAGAGCACACCAAGCTCGAGCTTGCACTCGGCGGCATTCGCGATATGCATGACCTGCCCGATGCGATCTTTATCGTCGACACCAAGCATGAGGATAATGCGGTGCGCGAAGCTCATCGTCTCCACATTCCCATCATCGGCCTTATCGACACCAACGCCGACCCCGACGAAATCGATTACGGCATCCCCGCAAACGACGATGCCATCCGTTCGGTGAACCTGTTGTGCTCGGTTGCCGCGGATGCGCTTATGGCTGGCTCTGGCGCGAACGTCACCGCTGAGGAGATGACTGCCGAGACTGCAGCTGTCGAGGCCAAGTCCGAAGAGAAGACCGAGGAGGTTGCAGAATAATGGCAGCAATCACCGCACAGATGGTAAAAGAGCTCCGTGAATCCACGGGTGCTGGCATGATGGAGTGCAAAAAGGCACTCACCGAAGCAGACGGCGATTTCGATAAGGCAGTCGACGTCCTGCGCACGCGCGGCTTGGCGAAAGCAGCTAAGAAAGCCGGCCGTGCCACCAACGAAGGTCGCGTCAACGCCCTGGTCTGCAGGGAAGACCCGCGTCGTGGTTCCGTATGCCAGGTCAATTGCGAGACTGACTTCGTTGCATTGACCGATAAGTTCCAGGATTATTGCGAGACCTTCACGCGCGCGGTCACCCACAACAAGCCCGCTACCGTCGAGGAACTGCTCGACAGCGAGTTCAAGGGCGAGAAGGTTCAGGATATGCTCACCGAGGCTATTCATATCATCGGCGAGAATATGAAGATCTCGAACTTCAAGCGTCTCGAGATCGAGGGCACCGGCGCATTGGTTCCCTACATTCACATGAATGGCAAGATCGGCGTTCTGGTTGCTTTCACTTTTGGCAACGAGGCTACCGCCGCTAACGATGCATTTCAGGCGATGGGCAAGGATGTTGCGATGCAGATCGCTGCAACCAATCCTGTTTCGCTTGATAAGGACAGCGTTCCTGAAGACGTGCGCGAGCATGAGTTCTCCATCTACAAGGCTCAGGCTGCCGAGTCTGGCAAGCCCGAGAACATTCAGGAGAAGATCGCTATGGGCCGTATGTCCAAGTTCTACAAGGAAAGCTGCCTGGTTGAGCAGGAGTTCGTCAAGGATCCTGACATCACCGTGAGCGAGTACATCGCGAAGAGCGCGAAGGAAATCGGCGACGATATCAAGATCGTCGACTTTGCGCGCATCGCTCTTGGTGACTAGTCCAAGTAACTGAAGATCGCAGGTAAAGCCCGGTCGGCACCTCGCCGGTCGGGCTTTTTTGCAAGGAGGTTTTGATGAGTGAGGTTCGGGTCAGGTTTGCACCGTCGCCAACGGGCAAGCTGCATATCGGTGGTGCGCGCACCGCAATTTACAATTGGGCGTTTGCCCGTGCGATGGGCGGACAGTTTATCCTGCGTATCGAAGATACCGATCCGGAACGTTCGACCCAGGAAAACATCGACCTCATCATCCGTGCGATGCGCTGGCTCGGCCTAGACTGGGACGAAGGTCCTGAAGTAGGTGGAGAACACGGCCCCTATCTGCAAACCCAGCGTTTTGACACGTATACCGCGGCGCTTGAGCAGCTCAAGTCGAGTGGCAATGTGTATCCGTGTTTTTGCACGTCAGAGGACCTTGCCGCGCGTCGGGAAGCCGTGCAATCTGGTGGCGAGCGCACGCCTGATCCTTGTCGAAGCTTGAGCGTTGAAGATGCCCAGGCGCGCATCGATGCCGGCGAGCCATGCGTTTGGCGCCTCAAGGTCCCCGATGACCGGGGTATTATCGTCGTGCATGATGTGATTCACGGTGATTCCGAATTCGATGCCGCGCTGCAAGATGACATGATCTTGGTGCGCAGTGACGGGAGCCCTACCTATAATTTTGCCGTCGTCTGCGACGATGTGAACATGCAGATGACGCACATCATCCGCGGCGACGACCATCTCTCGAATACCCCCCGACAGGTGCTTGTCTATGAGGCGCTTGGATACCCGACGCCGATTTTTGCTCATCTGCCGATGATATGTGGTCCCGACGGCAAGAAGCTCTCGAAACGCCATGGTGCTGCGAGTGTCGAAGAATATCGTGATATGGGCTATCTTTCGGACGCCTTATTCAACTATCTTGCGCTTTTGGGCTGGGCTCCCGATGGCGAGACGACGATTTTCTCGCGTGATGAGATGGCAGCTAAGTTCACGCTTGAGCACGTAAGCAAAAATCCGAGTCGCCTGGATGTCGAGAAACTCGAGTGGATCAATAACCAGTATGTTCAGAGCATGGGCGCTCCTGCGTTTGTCGACGCAATCAAGGCCGATCTGGTTGAAGAGGGCTATTTTGCCGATGCCGGTGCCGTTGAGGCAAAACGCGGATTGCTCGAATCTGCATACCCGCTTGTGTCCGAGCGCGTGAAGCTTATGGTTGATGCTATACCGATGATTGCGTACCTGCTCGTCGATGACGTCGAGCTTGATGAGAAAAGCGTTGAGAAGGTTCTGCAAAAAGAAGACAAGGGCGCAAAGACGGCCATACTTGAGGCCGCCAAGGTACTTGAGGGCTGCGAATGGAACGTTGGGGCAATCGAGGAGGCTTTGCGAGGGTTACTCGAGAAACTCGATGCCAAGCCGCGCCTTGTTTTTCAGCCAATTCGCGTTGCCGTGTGCGGCAACATGGTGAGTCCGCCGCTTTTCGAGTCTATTGAGCTCCTTGACCGAGACGTCGTGCTCGGACGTCTTGCCAAAGCAGCGAATGTCGCGATTGACTAGCTCTGAATACTGGATTTTCAAGCTAAAATCATACAAACAGTCGACCCAAACACGATTCTCACGACTGTTTGTATGATTTCGCCAGTTATCTCTGAGTATGATAAAGATTTGAAAAGTAAACACGCAGGTCAAAGAGTTGGGGGTTGGCCGATACTTGGGGTACCCCAAAACCACCCCTCTAAAATCATACAAACAGTCGCAGTTTTTTAATATTTGCTGACTGTTTGTATGATTTTAGGAGCTTTAATCAACCGCGAAGCTGTTGGCACACAGCCCGTTGTGGTCGATGGCAATGACGCCTTCATTGCCCAGGCGACAGTAAAAGCCGACGGGCTTGCCGTCATAGAGGTAAACGCCTGGCATCGATTGCCAGGATTCGACTTTGCAGGGGTCTTTTTCGTCTATCGTCGAGTTGACAATATCCACGCGTGGCGGCTGATAAAACTCCTGAACGATGTATCCCGCATCAAGATTTTCATCGACGAGTCGCTCCCAGTCTGTCTGGGAGAAATCGATGCCCGGGTATACGCCATGTGCTCCATAGTCGTCTGCAGGTTTGATAATCCATGACTCTCGATTCTTTTTAATCTTATCGAGCTCGAGGCCATCCGCACCTTTTTCCAGTCGATACGTATGCGGGACATGCGCGTCGATGAAATCGCATTCTTGCGGGGTTAGGAAGTCGCGGGTTCGCTTGTCGAACAACGCGATATTCACTTCCTTCGAATGAACGACGGTGGTGCGAAAATGCCCGATAAGGCAAACTGCTCGCGCGGCGATTGCATCGATGAATCCATCGCATTCTCCCGGATGCTGCAGAATCTCGCTGGTAACCGCACGACGGTAGATCGCATGTATGGGATGTCCGTCTGTCGAGTCGATAAGATGCTCGCCGTCAAAGGTGAAATCGCGTATGTCGGTGAAACGCGCGTCGTAGCCCGCACGGCGGAACGCTTCGATAAAGCGGGCGAAGTCGCTCATCACGCCGCTTTCGCGAAAATCGGTAACGGCGATTGTCGGGTTTGGACACGCATGAGCATCTCCATTGTAGATGTTCATAAACGCCTCAACCCATGAATCGAAGAGTTCGAATTGCCTCACGGTGCGGTTTTGGGCGAAACGTTTGAATGTTTCCCCTTGCATGAGAGCCGTGCCAATCATGTAATCACGTGACATGGCCCCGCTGCCGTCCGTATTGAATTCGCAGAATTTATAATCGAGGCTATCTTCATCTAGGAACAGGTCGAAACGTCCTATGGGCAGTAATTGTTCATAGTCGCAGGGAAGCAAGATGAGGCGTTTTTTCTCGTCAGAGAAATGAAAGAGCTCGCGATAACCCGCGTCATCGAGGTAGCGCTGGATCACCTTAGTCAAGATTGCGTGCATGGTCGTGCATTGATCGGCGATATACGCGCGATCTTTTGCGTTGAACAGATAGGGGACATAGGGAAACGGCGCAGGCTCTCCATATACCCAGACATCGGACGACCGGACGGTTTCGAGTGCTTTCAAACGACCTTCGATATCGCCATTCAGAGTGCGGATCTGTGCGATATATTGCGCACGCTCGTCTTTCATGAAGTCCTCCAGTTCAGCTTTGACCTGCGTAAGTATCCCATGCGCTTGTGTTTCTGTGAAGTCCGAAATCAGGCCGTTTCATACCCTGAATCATTCCAGAATATATATAGCCGCGCGCTTGGAGTGCCCCGATTCGATTCGGAGATTGTGTTGGATTCGCCTGCAACAATCATATGCGCATATTGATTGGACGAGAAAGGAAGCGCACATGGTTTCATCAGCACACATGAGCTATCCCACGACAGTTGAAGAGGAAAAGGACGAAAGCGCAATGCCAGAGGTCTCCGAAGAGGACATAGATGATATGGCAGATGAAGAAGATCGAGAAGATGAAGACCTTGCCGATGAGGGCGTATGGCCGCAAGGCGTGCCTAAGTCGCGCGACTTTGATATTTCGCCCGAGGAGTTTTGCGGGGACCCCTATGAACAGCACGGGCATGTTGAAACACGTCAGGAGCTTGGAAAGAAGGGGGAAGATGCGGCTGCGGCCTATCTTGAGTCAAAGGGATTCGAGATTATCAGGCGCAACTGGTTTTGTCGCTTTGGCGAGGCCGATATCATCGCTCGAGATGAGGATGGGTCGCTGTGCTTCATTGAAGTCAAAACACGCAGAAGCGTTGAGGCAGGCTTGCCGGAAGAGGCAATTACAGAGGATAAACGCCAGCGCTACGAACGTATCGCCCTGTGCTTCATGATGGTTTCCGATGAATGGGACGATAACGACGCCGTGCGTTTCGATGCCATCGGCATCTGTGTGACAGGACCGCATAGGGCTTTGCTGAGACACCATAGGAACTGTTTCAATGCCAGCTTCTAGTACGGCACGCGCGACGATGCCGACATGCGCGCTTTTCGGGGTCGAGTCGATTCCGGTTACCGTGGAAATTGAAATCGGCCCCGGATTGCCTGGTTGGCATATCGTTGGCATGGCCGACAAATCGGTCCAGGAGGCGCCTTTGCGCGTGCGTAGCGCCGTTAAGGCGGCGGGGTTTGCCATGCGCCCAAGCCATGTTGTGATAAATCTTGCTCCGGCATCTGTGCACAAGAGGGGCTCAGGCTTTGATTTGCCAATTGCGCTTGCGTATCTGCTGGCCAGCAAGCAGATCGACCCGAGATTCGTTGAAAACACGCTCGCTGTCGGCGAGCTGGCACTTGACGGCGGAGTGCGTCCAGTCGACGGGTTATTTGCCTATGCGCTTGCGGCGCAGAAGAGCGGAATGCGCTTGCTTTCTGCTCCCAACATGACACGTATGCCACGGCTTACCGGACTTGATCATGCCTGTATCAACCGCTTGAATCGCTTGCGCACGGGTACTTTCATATCGCCAGATGAAGGAAAACTGCCGCCGGGCCATGCCCAGCTCGATTATAAGGACGTGGTGGGCCAAAAACTCGCCGTGCGAGCTTTGACCATTGCGGCTGCAGGTGGGCATGGCGTATTGCTCGTGGGGCCACCGGGCGCGGGAAAAAGCATGCTTGCAAAGCGCCTGCCAACGATATTGCCCCCGCTTGAAGAGCGCGAGCGTATCGAAACCGCGTTGATCCATTCCGTCGCCGGTCTTGATCTGACTGCGATCACCGCAGGCGTGCGGCCCTTTCGCGCGCCGCATCATTCGGCTTCGGTGGCGTCGCTCGTGGGTGGAGGATCGGGCATGTTGCGTCCAGGAGAAGCCTCGCTTGCCCACCATGGCGTCCTCTTCTTAGATGAGCTTGCGGAATTTGCCAATAACGCGCTTCAGGCACTTCGCCAACCGATAGAGGAGGGGCGTATAGTTATAAGCCGGAGCGCAGGTCGCGCTGTTTTTCCCGCGGCGTTTCAACTCATTGCCGCATCGAATCCTTGTCCCTGTGGTTATCTGGGCGATCACAGCCATCCTTGTAAATGCAGCGAGGTACAGGTCAATAGGTATCAGACCAAACTTGGAGGACCGCTCAAAGATCGTATCGACCTTATCTGCGAAGTTTCGCGCGTTGACCCGTCGCGTGTTCTGGAAAGCGGCAAGGGGACGACGTCAGCTGATCTTGCCGATACCGTTATGGCAGCTCGCGTCCGTGCCGAAGCGCGGGGTTCGAGCATAAAGCCGCTTGCGAATACGACGCCGTATGAGGTTATCGAATCATGCGGGATGAGTTCTGGCAGCCGCAAGCTCATTGAAGATATGGCTCGTGTGCATAGCCTTTCGGGCCGTGGGATCGTGCGCATCTTGCGTGTTGCCCGCACCATCGCCGATCTTGATGGAAGCGAGCTTGTACGCGACGAGCATCTGCTCGAATCATGCATGTACCGTGTCGAAAACACCTTGGAGTGACCGTGAATAAAGCTGCTGAACTCGAAGGCCCGTCTTTCGAAATCGATATCTCGTCGCGCGAGTATCCGCCTATATTGCGTGATGCGCCTGATCCGCCGCACAAGCTGTACGGCATTGGCAATCCGGCTGCTTTGCAACCAGGCATCGCGGTCATCGGCTCGCGTAAGGCGTCTCCGTATGGCATCTCGTGTGCTGAGCTCTTTGCAAGACACGTTGCGCGTCGAGGCATCTCCATTATCTCGGGCGGGGCGCTTGGCTGCGACCAGACGGCGCATCGTATTGCACTCGAGGAAAAATGTCCGACCGTTGTCGTGTTCGGTTCGGCGGCAGACGTTGTCTATCCCAAACGCGGACGCGCCCTTTTTCAGCGAGTTATCGATGCAGGTGGAGCGGTTATATCGGAAAACAAATGGGGGATGCCCGCATTGCCCGCTTTCTTTGTGCGCCGCAATCGCATTATCGCAGGCCTCTCCGTGCTCGTTCTGATTGTTGAGGCGGGGTTGCCGAGCGGGACGTTTTCGACTGCGGATGCAGCACTGCGCGCAAACCGAGACGTCGCTGCCGTCCCCGGCTCTATCAGCTCGCCTAATTCACGCGGGACCAATCAGCTTATCTCGCAAGGGGCGTATGCGGTTGTAGATCAAGAGACCCTCGATACTGCCATCGACCTTGCTTGGACCCACAGTGCATATGCGCTTGTCTCTCCCTGTAACGCCGGGGTCATCAAACGTGATATCGCCAAGCTTATCGGCGACGATGCAGTTTTGCGCGCATTGGCGGCCGAACCTCTTTCGGCACAGGAACTTGCGGTGTACTTCGATTTTTCAGCAGGCGAGCTTTCGCGCAGGCTTTCTGAATATGAACTCGACGGTGTCGTGCAGCGGGGACGTGATGGGAGGTATCAGGTTTGTCCTTGACGTTGGACAAGATGTTGACCTTATATTGCTCATAGCAATATAATAGCAATTCATTATGATGTTCACGCGGGATGAAGACGAGAAAATCACTGCTGGAGGTATGCATGGGGAAGGCAGACGTTATTTCTAGAAGGGGGATCGATTCCTCTGCAAACAGATCTCGTAAGCCCGTCACCATGCGAATCGATGTCCGAGCCCTTGATTATTTCAAGGCTGAGTCAGAGCGGACGGGCATTCCCTATCAAAACATCATCAACATGTATCTGATGCAATGTGCTGAAGAGAATAAGAAGCTCAAGTTCACGTAGGGAGTTCGTTGAAAGAATGGGGCAAACGCTGAAATATCCAAAGGTGACGATTGTCGGCGCCGGACTTGCCGGCTGCGAGGCGGCTTTGCAGCTTGCCATGCGCGGCGTGCCTGTACGACTCGTTGAAATGCGCCCTGTTCGGCAAACCGCAGTGCATAAGACGGGCGCTCCAGCAGAGCTCGTATGCTCGAATTCATTCAAGAGCATGGACCAGGAGACCGCTGCAGGTTCACTTAAATATGAGCTTACCGCGCTTGGTTCCAAGCTTATCGAATGCGCACGGGAAACGCAGGTCGCCGCAGGTGGCGCACTTGCCGTGAATCGTACGGAGTTCTCTGCGGCCGTCAAACGCTTGATCGATGCCTCGCCTGATATCGAATACGTTTGCGAGGAATGCACACGTATCCCAGAAGGGCCTGCCATTATCGCAACGGGCCCGCTGACTTCCGAAACACTCGCAGAGCAGATATCGCTCGAGCTTGGATCGGAAAGTCTCGCGTTCTACGATGCGGCTGCGCCTATCGTCGAAGCGGATTCCATCGACAGGGATGTCGTTTTCGCTCAATCGCGCTACGATAAAGGCGATACGGCAGATTACCTCAACGCGCCTATGAACCGTGAAGAATACGAGGCGTTCGTGACCGAACTTATCGCGGCAAAGCGGGTTATCGAGAAAGATTTCGAGCGTCGCGAGCTCTTTGCCGCCTGCCAGCCGGTCGAAGAAGTTGCTCGCACGGGGCTCGACGCGCTTTCGCATGGCGCGCTCAAACCGGTAGGGCTTACCGACCCTCGTACGGGCAGGCGTCCTTGGGCGGCAGTACAGCTACGGGCTGAAAACGCCGAGCAAACTGCCTATAACCTTGTTGGTTTTCAGACTAACCTGCGTTTTGGCGAACAAGAACGCGTCTTTCGCATGATTCCCGGCCTCGAGCACGCGGATTTTTCGCGGTTTGGCGTTATGCATCGCAATACCTTTGTCGATACTCCGCATGTGCTGACCAAGACGCTCGCGCTTCCCCGGCGCCCGCAAGTGCATTTGGCGGGGCAGCTCACGGGTACGGAAGGTTATATGGAGGCGGTCGCTTCCGGACTGTATGTTGCTTTGGCAGTCTATGCCGAGCTTACAGGCGTTCCGGCACCAAAACTGCCGCACGATTCGCTGTTTGGCTGTTTATTAGACTATGCGACTAATTCTGACACTCAGGCGTATCAGCCGATGCACGTGAATTTCGGAATCATCGCGCCTATCGAGCCAAAGATTCGCAATAAACGCGAGCGGAAAAGCGCATATGCTTCTCGTGCTCATGCTGCTATCGACGCGTTTGTCTCAGATCGCGATGATCTATTCTCTGTTTCAGGGGACATCCGATGAGTAAGTCCTTCGACGCGCATTCGTATTTCGATGATCAGCGCTTCGATGCGCAAGCTGCCGATTGGGCATGCAAGTTCGCCCGGTATCTCGAAATCGAACGGGGGCTTTCGCTCAATACCGTGCGCGCTTACTGCATCGATGTGCGCACTTATCTTGATTGGGCAGCGCGCAGCGGTAACGATCCGCTGCATGTGGACTATCGCAGATTCAGGCGCTACTTGGCAGAGCTTAACGCGGCTGGTTATGCGGCAAAGACCGTTGCGCGGCGTCTGTCTGCCGTGCGTACGTATTTCAGGTATCTCAATATCCAAGGGGTTGTGTCGTCGAATTCCGCAAGTGCGGCCGCGTCGCCGAAGCTCGGGCATGATCTTCCGCGTAAGACGAGCGATTCCGATATCACACTTTTGCTCGAGGTGTGCGGAGACGATGCAATTGGACAACGCGATCAGGCATTTCTAGAGCTGCTGTATGCAAGCGGTGCGCGCATCGCCGAAGTGGCATACCTGAGCATGGATGATGTCGATTTTGCCAATGCGAGCGTTCGGCTTTTCGGTAAGGGCAGCAAAGAGCGCATCGTCCCACTGTATCCTGCAGCGCTCAAGGCAATCGAAAGCTATTTGACGCACGGTCGCCCCGAGCTTATGACGCGTGCCTCGAAAGATGCGCTGTTCCTTTCGACACGTGGCAACGCCATGTCTGCTGATAGCCTGCGCCGTGTATTCAAGCGTCGGGCCGCTCAAGCCGGGCTTGATTCGTCACTTCATCCTCATGACATGCGTCACGCATTCGCTACTGACCTTGTCGAGGGAGGAGCTGATCTGCGCAGCGTGCAAGAGATGCTGGGGCACGCGAGCCTCTCGACGACCCAGGTATACACCCATCTTTCCCTGCAGCACATCAAAGAAGTCTACAAGCAAGCTTATCCAAGAGCGTAGCTGTTCTGCGGAAATAATCGCAGCGTTCGCCTCTTAGTCATTCTT
The DNA here is from genome assembly GCA_964435565.1 of uncultured Coriobacteriaceae bacterium. Taxonomy (GTDB): domain Bacteria; phylum Actinomycetota; class Coriobacteriia; order Coriobacteriales; family QAMH01; genus QAMH01. Next base: position 930 of record CAYSZR010000015.1, on the reverse strand, counting down.
TAAAAAATGTTACGTGCGCACCGAGCTACTTATGCTAAAATACTGAATTCGCGTGGCAGCACACGCAATCGGTAGGAAACACGGCGATAAGCCGTTTGCAACAAGGAGAACTAACATGTCGAAGATATGCGAAGTCTGTGGGAAACATCCGGCTTCTGGCCACAATGTCAGCCACTCACACCTCAAGACCAACAGGGTCTTTCGTCCGAATATCCAAAAAGTCACGATCAAGGACAACGAAGGCCATGTGCGCAAGGCGAACGTCTGCACGAGCTGCCTGAAAGCCGGCAAGGTCACGCGCGCTTAAAGCGTACGTCATATCTAGCGCTTAGGGAGGCCCGTTCGGGCCTCTTTTTGTTAAGAAACGAATGATAGGAGATTGCCATGGGAAGTTTCCAAGACGCTGCGGGCGATATTCTTGACAAAGGATCGGTCGCCTTTTCCGAATTCACCGATGCGGCGGGTGGATTTGCAATCAAGGCAAAGGTCAAGATGCAGCTAGTCGATCAGGGCCTTGAATACGACAGCCTCATGAAGAAGCTTGGCGAGGCAGTCTATGAAGAGATTCGAAACGATGAGCGCTATACGGCTGCGCATTCAGATCTGTTTGCGCAGATCGCCGAAGTCCAGGCGCGCAAGCAGGCGCTTGAAAACGAGTATGCGCGTATCGATGCGCAGGGCGACCAATCAGAAGGAGATGCACGATAATGCGCTACCACGCACCAAAGGGAACGCAGGACCTTCTCCCGGATAGGGCTCAGGCATGGCTCGAGTTCACGCAACGTGCCGAGCGTGTCTTCTCAACCTATGGATACGACCCTGTGAGTACGCCGATATTCGAGAACACCGAGCTGTTCACGCGGAGCGTGGGCGAGACGAGCGATGTCGCAAGCAAGGAGATCTTCTCGGTTCGCTCCATGGGGGCGATGG
>CAYSZR010000014.1:28739-38238 GCA_964435565.1 uncultured Coriobacteriaceae bacterium | reverse complement strand
TGCCCGTTCCGTCGACCGTTGTAATAGTAAAGCTTGCGCCAACCTGCGTACTTTCCTGCGTACTTTTATCAAAAAAGGCGAAAGTGAATGTCCCATCTGTGCCATTTAAGACGGTTTTAGTCACATTGATGGCAGTAATACTATTGTTCTGAAAATCGCGGCTACCATTATTCAGCTGGGCACCATTGCTTCCGATATACCATGTGCCAACGCGGATATTACCTTCGACATGATCACCTGACGTGTAGCTGTTTGAAACAATCGCAAAATCAGTGAGCGCGCCAAGGCCTTGCACTTTGGTGCTGCCAACGCTGTAGCCCTCGATAATGTCATTCAAAGTGGTGTCACGCGTTCCGGCCCAGGTATTCGTCTGGGCGTTTAAAGCAAGGACGAAGACGGAAAGACTATCCGTGACAAACGATGCGCTCTGCGTTCCCTCGACACTCGTGGACTGGTCTTTGACCGTCTGGACGGAAATATCACTTGCAGAAATAGCGGTTGCATCGGCGGTCGTGCTGACAGAATTCTTTACCGAATCCGACAGCTGCAGATGTTGCACCTCGATCGAGGCCGAAGCATCCTGTTTCACGCCAAGGTTGTTCGTGAGCTGATTCTGATTGAACTGCATGTCGATTTTGACGGACCCAGACGCCGGCTCATATTCTTTGCCGTCGACTATGAAAGCGATATCGTAAAGAAGCGTATTCTGGTCACTATAGGTAGGATTCGTGGAAGAGCCAGTATCTTGGCCATTAAGAGCATCGATGTATGCTTTGTAGTTATAGCCTTGCGTCGAGGCCGTGACGGGAGTCACCTTGAATACGGCGTTGCTGGGAATCGCGTTCGCGTTTTGCAACGTGGCGGTTACAGTAACCGATCCGTCTGTATAGTTATATACGCTTTTCGCCTCAGGAGCAGCAGTAACCACATCCGTCGTAGTCGAAACCTTTGCTGTCTCATTCTTCGAGGTCACAAGCTGTATTCTGGTACCGGGAACGACAGCGGATGCACCGATCACATACGTGCCGTCAGAGATTTTCGTGAGTGGGCTCGCGACGCCTTTCGACACCATGTTCACCGCGCTGAGCGTATACCCAGTGTCAGCAGCAGCGCTGAAGACAAGGTCGGTGCCCTCGGGCGCAACGATAGCGGTGCTGGGGGATGCAACCGTCTGACCGTTGTAAGTGATATAGCCGTTATTCAACTCAAGAGACACCTCTACCGAGGCAATGTTAGATTCCGGAGTGCCGGCAACCGAAGACGCGACGTTACTCGCGAAGCTGGCGGGCAGCATCATCGCGAACAAGGCAAGCGTCGCAAAGATTATCGCCACCCCTGCTATCTTAGACTGACCGGCATGTCTCTGTGTGTTCATAATATTCTTTCCCATCACTACCGCCCCCCAAACTACTCGGCGGATGCCGCGTCGGACTTACGACGCTTACGTATGAAAATCACGAGAAGGGCGATGATGCCTGCGGCAACCGCGGCACCAATGCCTGCGGTTAGCGGCCAGGACAAACCAAGGAACGAGGTCCCCTGCCCTTCTTCGGTGGTGCCAGATGCCAACGGCGTCTGTTCTTCCTCGATGCGTTCGGTATTGGTATCAGTTCCCTGCTCGTTGGTGAGCAGACCGCCGCCATTGCCGTTGATCGAGTTATAAGTTCGGCCGTCGTTGAGTTCGCCGGTAAGCGTCCCGGCCGTCGTCGCTGTTGTTTCGGTCGTTGCAATAGGCGTCGTCGTGCCGCCTTCGTAAGAAACTCGGATTCGCGTGATCACGGTATTCGCCGTAAGGTCATCGTTGACATTGCGGTAATAAACGGTGTACATGCGCGCACTCGAATAATAGTAATGGTAGATAGGATCTTCCTGACCATCAAGCCGGACGTAATCGGCACCGTCGGCACTGACCGTGCTATCGGTTGCGATTTCGAGATCCTCGGTCTGATCAGGTTTCGCCGTATAGGTCTTGGTCGTGATTACCGAATCGTTGGCGAGATTCACATACTGCACCGTTACGTCATAAGCACCAGGAGCAACGTAGTCTTTCGGCACATAATAGACATCGACGACCGGCAATTTGCCGTTTTTATAATCATCGAGACCGTATGTGTAAAGAGACGCACCGCCAGCGATGACGTAGGTCTCTCCGTCTATGTCGTGGGTCTCATACTTAGTGGGCGTTACCTCTTGCTGTGCAGAGGTAATGGTGGCGCTTTCGGTGTCGAAGGTGCGGCCCTTTTCCTCAACGCGCTTGGTGCCGTTCACAAGGTTGAACTGGACGTTTACCGTACCTTCCGCAGCAACCTGCTTGGTATAGGTGATCGTGTAGGTCTTCGCGCCGTCAGTGACATTGTCATTCTGCGCATCGAGATTCAAGACCTGCTTCGTGCTGTCGGCAATGGTGTACGACGTATTCTGTCCATTGCTTGTCACGTACAAAGAGGTGGGAGCGGTATAGGTATACGTGCCCGTGACGCTAACACTGTCGGTTGCGAGCACCGTGCCGGCCTCATCGACGAGGTTAATGGTAGCGACGTAGTAATTCGAAGCCTTTGCAGCGGCATTATCGAGCTTCTTCACATGAATGACGAAGTCACGCTGCCCAAAATAATATGCAGTGACGGTCTTATTCTCATAGAAACAGACTGTGCGATACACCGTGCCGTCTTGCGCTTTCACAGCCGAAGGCACGGGCATGGGCTGTGGATCTTCGCTCGTTATTCCAGGAATAGTCTGCGTATAGACAACCGTTCCGGCATCATCAACGTACGAAATGCTTCCGGTGACAGACTTGCTGGGCGAATAAGAGACATACGAGAAGGTGAGCACATTGTTTGAACGAGCCACGTTCACAGATCCTGCAGAATCACGCTGAAGCCTGAAGTTCTCGCCATTGATGTAAAGCGTCTCTTCGGGCATGAAGGAGCGAGCTGAATCTTGGACAGGTGACTTGGATGTTGAAACGACGCGCGAGCCGATTATTTTGGTCGCACTGCCGTCGAACTTGGCGAGCACGGGGACGAGGGTACCTTCGTACAGCAGCTTGCTTTGCGCTCGGTCGGCATAAGCGCGCACCGTATACGCATCATCTGAGGTGAAGGTATCGAGGTTGAACGTGACGACGCCGGTTGCCTCCTGACCTTTCAAGGTGAATGCGTTACGGCTAGTCAGAATCTTGCCATCGGCCTGCACGACCTCGACGAAGATGGTATCGCCCGCAGTCCCGTCGACTGAGAGGAGGTTCATGGAACCTGAGGCGCTGTAACCATCGGCACCTCGCACTTGCGGAGGGTCTGCCGCAAACGCGAGCGCGGCCGTCATCATGAAAGCGGCGCAGGCCAGCGCCATAACAGCCAGAGCGCTGACGGTGAGTTTCGCAAACCTTTTCATTTCCATTCCCCTTCCCTGCACGCGCTATTCGTTCACGCGCTTCGCGCTGACGACCAGCCTGTCCGAAGACGAGCAGGTCGAAAGCGTTACAACCTGGTTATTTCCCGTGACACTTACGCCTGTGTCATATAACGAATTGCTTTTGAGCTGCTGAACAAAACTCCCGAACACGGTCGTATCCTTGAAGCCGACCATGAAGGTGTCATCGCTCGGGTCGACGATGTTGACCGCGAAGATCTTGTATCGGTAGGTTCCGTTCGGCGTGTAGATGGTGAACATGCCGGTGCCGGATTTGTAGAAGTCCTCGTCACGATACGAGGCGAGGGTGCCGAACATGCTGCCATCGCGCATGTTATGCCCGTAGATGATTGTATGCAGGTCAGACGATGCGTTTTTGTTGCGATAGTCGAGGAAGATACTGCCGTCGACCGAGGTCTGGCCGTTTGCATCATTGTGCAGGTAGTAGTCGTTGTTGTCTGTGTGCATGATGGGATAGTCAATCGTGGAAAGGTCGTCCATGCGGATCCATGCGACCGCGTCAGGACAATCACTGGTAAGCGACGCGAAATCTATGCTATCTTCGCGCCCATAAGCTGACTGTATGGTGCGATAGGCGCTTTGAGCTTGGCTATAGCCGACGACCTTAGCGATAATCCAGCCAAAGGCAATGAGGGCGCAGGCGATCAAAATCACCTGAATGACGGTGACTGTTTTCGTCTTAGTCGTGTTTGTCCGGCTGTGGTCGCCCATCTTGTGTATCGCACCCCTCCCATGCATAGATGTAGATACATTGACTCTACTCTATTTTACTACGAAGGGCGTTTAATATATATATGTACCCGTGAAAAAGTAGGGATAATTTAGGGTGCGGTAGCAGGATTTTTCTTGGCTAAGACCCCAGGGTCGTGATACTCGATTTATCTTGGTCATATTTCGCGATTTGTTCATCGTGCCATATTTCGATTTCCCTGACCAAGATACTTCGGGTTGACGGAGGGGTCAGACCCCTTTGTCACGCTATTGGTTCGGAGACAATTCGGGGTCTGACCCCTCCGTTGCATTTGTTAATTCGGGGTCTGACCCCTCCGTTGTGACCCCTCCGTTGCATTCATGCTTCCGGTTCGGTATCCGGCAAGGTCAAGCGTCACATGTTCAAATCCAAGAGCGGTAAACTCTTCAAGCAGTTTTTCACGAACCGCTTTCTCGACAATCACCGAAAACTCGTCCGAACAGATCTCTATGCGGGCTATCGATCCGTGAAAACGCACTCTCACCTGATGAAAACCTAGATCAAGCAGCGCCTGTTCGGCAGCATCAATCATCCGCAAGCGCTCATCGCTTATCTCAACTCCAAAGGCAAACCGAGATGCAAGGCATGCAAAGGATTGCTTGTCCCAGGTCGGCAATCCTTTATCTTTCGATAAGCTGCGGATTTCTTGTTTGGTGAGCCCTGCTGCCCTCAGAGGGCTTTTAATCCCTAACTCGGCAATGGCATCCATTCCGGGGCGGTAATCGGCCTCATCGTCCAAATTTGAGCCTTCAACGACATTATCGAGACCCCTGCGTTTAGCCAACGCCTGAATCGAGCCAAGCAATTCCAATTTGCACACATAGCATCGATTCGGGGGGTTCTCGCGAAAGCCATCGATTTCGAGCTCGTGAGTTCGAATGGTTTCGTAGGGAATTCCACGTTCTTGGCAATACGACGACGCCTCATCGAGCTCGCGTTGCGGAAAGAGCTTCGACTGCGCAGTGATCGCGAGCGCGGAATCGCCAAGCGACTCTCGCGCGGCATGGAGCAGCAGCGTCGAGTCAACGCCGCCAGAAAACGCGACCGCCGCGCTCCCAAGCGCGGCTAGATAGTCAAGCAGCATCGCATACTTCTCATCAGCCGAAAGCTCAGCCATCAGCACTCCTCTATCCACGGTGTTAATGCCTCGATTATACCCATTGGATTACTACGAGTTCATGGCATCGGTTCACGATGGGGTCACGATGGGGTCTGACCCCATCGTGTCACTGCAGGGTTCAAGGCGGGGTCTGACCCCATCGTGTCACTGCAGGGTTCAAGGCGGGGTCTAACCCCTCCTTGTACCCCTCCTTAAACCCCTCCTTGCCACGCAAAAAGGGGGCATCGGCAAAGCCAACGCCCCCTTAACGTTAATCAAGGGTCTGACCCCCATGGAAAGACCCCCATGGAAATAAAATTAGATGATTGCGCCTTCTTCGATATCAAGATGGAGGCATTTCACTGGAGTGCCGGCATCAAACATGCCTTTTCCCTGCGGAAGCTCAATCAAAACCGTGCAACGATTCATCTCAGAGAGCAGCGCAGACGATTGCTTTTCCTCCTGGCACGCCAAAAGCTGCCCATCCTCGCCCACTTCGAGATGTCCGCGCTGGTAGAATGCTCGGTCCTCCTTCTTCTTCGTAGCTTGCGCAAGCACTGCATTGCTCACCGGACGGTCAAGGTTCTTGAAGCCCTGCATAGCACGCAGCGCCGCGCGTCCGAAAAGCTGGAATCCAACAGCTGCAGCTGCCGGATTGCCGGAAAGGACCTCGACAAGCGTGCCACCGACATAACCAAACGCCTGAGCCTTGCCTGGGCGTATGCTCACGGAATCGAAGACGATCTCTCCAAGCTCACGCACGGTCTCGATTGCATAATCGAAATCGCCATCGCTTGCCCCTCCGCTTGAAACAACGAAATCGCATTCCGAAATCGCCTGCTCGAACAGCCGACGAATCGCATCCGCGCTGTCTTCCACGATCGGATAGATCTCTATTTCACAATCCAAGTCAAGCGCATAAGAGGCGAGAACATAGGAATTAGCATCGCGAATCTTTCCGGGAGCGGGCATTTCGGGTGGGGTAACCAACTCGGTGCCAATGCTGATGATGCCCACTTTGGGGCGAGCGTATACAGGGATCTCGACATTGCCCGTGCTCGCGAGCAGACCGGCCGTAGCTGCGCGAATGACCTCGCCAGCCTTGACCACGACATCGCCGGCCTTCGCCTCTTCGCCCGCCTTGCGGACATTCGTCTTAGTAGCGGGCGCACTGATGCGCACACGCTCGCCCACGCCGCCGTCGCCCGTGAAGGTCACATCCTCGATCTTCACCACGGCGTCGGCTCCTTCGGGCATAATGCCGCCTGTCATGATTCGAATCGCCTGATCAGGGCGAAGCGTGATTTCACTTACAACGCCTGCGCCCACCCAGTCAACGATCTCGAGCTCGACGGGGACGGCTTCGGTCGCAGCGTCAAGCGAGCTTTTTACCACGGCAAATCCATCCATGGCCGTGTTGTCGAATGGCGTGACGTCGATATCACTCGTGAGGTCTGCGGCGGCGACACGATTGATAGCTGCAAAAAGGCCGACGCTCTCCACAGGCGTCCTGAAGCGCTCCCCTCCCGCGAGCTCGATAACTCGCTGACGCGCCTCGTCAACGCTAATCATGTCATGTTCCATTGTTCAGTCCCCTCGTGTCATTGTTCTTTGTCTAACACGATAGGGTACCTAAAAACCAGGGTCGATGACACCCCCTTTCTTGACATAAAAGCCGATTACGGGCTTGCGCACGCCTCTATGGAAGAGACTCCAACCTGCAGCTTTCCCCATGAGCGGACGCTTCTATAGAGCGCCGTCGCCGTCTTTCCGACATATCGTGCCAGCTGCGGAATCGTGACCCCGTCATACACGCATCGCGATAGCGCGACGCGGAATTTCTGCCTGTCAGCCTGCCAGAAATAACCCGGTCCTTTATCCCCGAAAGCATCTTTTACAGCCTTTTTTATTGCGGCGTCGGTCATACGATGAGAAAAGGGCTCAAGATGGCGCTCGTCGTTATCCCACAGGGCAAAGGCGCGCCATTCGTCCTCGTTCATGAAAGTCAGAAGCAGTCTGTTGTCGATCAGGTCGTTATCAGCGCCCAACAGGGCAAAACTGCTCCATGGATAATCATCGGGCGTTTTGCACATATGCGCTTTGACCGGGTTGCGCCAAACATAGCGAATCGCTGACAGCAAATGCGCCTCGCTTTTGATGACTTCACAGTGAAATCGACCATGGAAAACTTGACCGCGAGTGCCGTATTTCTTGTGATAATACGCCGAATAACGTGCTCCGATGCTCTGGAACAAAGCGGGTGGAACAAGATGTTCGCAGTTGATGACCAGATGAAAATGAGTTGTCATGATGCATGAGCTGACCAGCGAAAACGCGCAAACCCGATGCGCAAGCTTCACGCATTTCAAGAAGAAATCACGATCTTGAGCATCGCGAAAGACTGAGCGCTTTCCAGGACCTCGATTCGTGAGGTGATAGTAGCCGTAAGGCGATTGTTCCCTCGGGCGTCTTGGCATGCACTCGCTCCTTCGATGTGGCAAAACGCGGCTTGGCCGTCGTGCCGGGCTAGCCGTCGTGTCGAATGTAGAGTGTAGAGCGAGAAGGTCCTGGCAAACCACCCCGAATTTCCAATATGACTCAGGGTGAAAATGCCGAATTATTCGAACGATTTCCGGCCATTATCCGATTTCCCGAGCTCATCACCCGTTCCCGAACATCAAGGGTCCGATCAAGGGCCCGATCAGGGGTTCAATCAGGGGTCTGACCCCATCGTGTCACAAGCGAAACGCAAGGGTCTGACCCCGGCGTGTCAGACACATCGTGCCAGGCTCAAAATGTCGACCATGAAAACAGAAGCCCACCAAGGGTCTGACCCCGGGTGGGCGCAAAAGGAGCTTTGCTGATTAAATACGGATTTATTGCTGATTACCAATATAGGGTGATCGCCGATGCTTATTGCCCTTATCAGCGTCATGACTATTCATTACAAGAATGGCAATGATAACAGCGATTGGAATCACCAAAAACGCAACCGCAAAAACCGGGTTACCGGTGACAATTCCCGTAATCGCAGCACAAACAATCGCGATAAGAATAATCGTAAGCGGGACAATCGTCCTTGTTCTCTCACGCGAAATCCTAGCCCGCATCATTTCGTCTTGCCTGCGTGATTCGTCATCACGGCGCGCCTTCACATCACGATCAGTCCACTCCATAATTTTGCGCTGGACTTCAGGAGGATATGCATTGAATACCTCGGGGTCAGGCAAAGAAGCATAGTCTTCATTCTCGGAAAGAAATCGCTTGAAATCCTCCAAATCATCAAGGTACGTCGATCCGCCACCGTGAAAATAGGAACCGTCGAAAATATCGGCATAGTTTTCCAGGCTGCTGTCGACGCCCACTGCAGAGCCGTCAACTGTCGTTTCCTCGGCAGCTTTATTCGGCTCAGAGTCCGATTGTCCTGCAACGGCCTCGTTAGACGGAGTCTCGTCATTCTTACGGTTGAAGATATGAGCCTCGGGCTTTGGCTTGTATTTCATGCGATGAAAAGCCTCTTTTCAAGCAGGATTACGGTTTTGGCAATTATATCGGTCATAGGCAAAGAATGTCCAGTTACATGCTTCTGTGATACTACGGGCGCTAATTTAGGGTCTGACCCCAGCGTGAACCCAACGCAACGCGAGGGTCTGACCCCAGCGTGAACCCAACGCAACGCGAGGGTCTGACCCCAGCGTGAACCCCGTGAACACCCGGCGTGGACCCCGGGGCGAACCGGGCAGGGCAATCCCCTATCGTGTGTTTGTGCGACGAATGCGGCGCGCTGCGAAAGCGGCGCAGATAGCCATGAGAAGCGCGAGAATCGCTTCTAACGCATGCAACGACGCATCTCCGGTCTTTGGCGTACCCAGATTGCCATAGCCCTCTTCGGCCATTTTCGCGGCTTCATCTTCGGCGTAATTGCCAAACACCGGCTCGAAGACCGTGTCGCTGTTCATCAGCACGCTGAATATCGCATCCTGACCCTCGATGAACGTCGTCACGCCATTGACCGTGACGTTCCACCCCTTCAGGTAGTACCCATCGCCAATCGTAATCTTCACCGCGTCGCGCGACAGCGTAAACCCGGGCTCGACCGCATCGGTGTCGATCGTAATCGAACCGCCTGCATACGACGCCGTCGACAGCGTGTGACCATACTCGTCGACAGTTGTCTGGCCGCCAGTCAGCGCCGGCGTATGCTTTTCGATATCCCA
>CAYSZR010000014.1:23257-28729 GCA_964435565.1 uncultured Coriobacteriaceae bacterium | reverse complement strand
ATCGCGGCCAGCAAGAACATCGCGGTCGAAGGATCATCGATCGTCGCATCAGCAGCCACCAGCCCCTCGCTCTTCGCAATCGAAAGTGCGGTGAGCATCTGCTCTTCGCTAAAATCGGGCAACAGCGCGTTCGGCGAGAACGCCCAGCCAAGGAACTTCGCATTCTTGCGGGCAAAACTCGTGGTGAACAGGCGCGAACCATCGGAATCGTACGCGTAATCCTGCATATCCATCTCGCCTTGCGCAACGCCGTCGTTCTTGTCGAAGTTGATCTTATAAATCACCGGCGTCCACATGGCCATGAGCTTGATTCCCGTGATCGGCATCGTGAAGACGAAGCCCGGCGCGTACTCATTGCCGTCTTCATCGACAAATCCCGCAAGCGTATAGCCATTGCGCTTGAGCTTATCGGCAGTCGGGAGCGTGATCTGCGCGTCAGAACCCTGTTCGCTCGCTGCATCTTGACGACGCGCGTCGTCGCTGGCGATGCTTCCACCGGCATTTACCAGCGCGGCGGTATTGGCGGCTTCCTGCGCAGCCTCGCGCTCGGCTTTACTCGCCGATTCATCCGGGACAACGACAGGGTCTGACCCCGGCGTGGACCCCGGCGTATCGGACCAGATGCCATTGGAGGGATCGAGGATGAATTCGGCCTTGTTGGCAAGGTAGTACAGCACCAGCACGGTAGAGCCATCGCCAGCGATGAGCTTGCGCGCGATCGTCGTGTACACGGTGCCATCCGCCGCCGTCCAGGTCGAGCCATTGGCCAGGTACGTGTACCCATCGACATCGATATTGTCAATGTGACGGTACGTGACGCTTGCGTCATAACCATCCGCCCATGCTTCCTGACCCTCGATCGTCGACGTATAGCCCGTATACGCCAGACGTTGCGTCTTGGCCCATGCGGCATCATGAACGATCAGATTACCGGCCGCATCGTGCGGAACGGTGCCATCGGCATTGAGCGGCACCAGCGTGCCATCGCCATTGATGGCCCAGCGCTCGACATAATACGGGGTATCCGAATTCGCCACATAGAAGAAGCGCAGGTGCGTGCTGCCATCGCCGCTCAGCTCGGCGACGCTGGCAAGTCCGCCCGTAAGCTTGTTGCCGGCGGCATCGACGATTGGGGCGATAACGACGTACATCGTCTTCGTCTTCTGCACATAGATCGGATTGCCGGCCTCGTCGAACATGAGCTCGCCGGTTACGGGGTCGGTCTTCTGCACATAGACGGGATTGCCGAATTTATCGACAATCGGAACTTCCCTCGTACCCTTGACATTCGTATACCCCGTCGAGTCCTCGACCAAAAGCTCCTTGCCCTCATAGCCCTCGGCATACGTGTAACCATCGATTTCGCGGTGCTGGGTCGGGTCGAGCGGATCCGAGGAAACGGGCGTATCAGTCATATAGGTAAGATCGACCTGGTCAGAAGTAATCTCATGAGCAACGCCGTATTGATCGACCCAGTAATGGCTCACAGTGTAATGCGTGTCGATGCGCGCACGCCACACGGCATGCATGGTGACCGATTTCGTCGGCATAAGGAAGGTGGCGCCCGGCTTGATGAAGAACTCGGTCGGGCTGACGTAAGTGACGTTATTCGCATCGCTCGGATCGTCTGCCATCGCAGTAATGGCCGCAATGAGCAGACGCAGGCTCGCAGACGAAATCGAGGCGCCACCAATACCGCCTTCGCCGTTCGTGATCTTCGTCGAAGCGTTCATGTTGTCGGGCAGGGTCTCTTTCTGGTTTGCGAAATCGACCGAAGTCTGGCCCTTGGCAATCGCGCCATCTGCGGCAGTGGTATCGGTCTCGGACCAGTACCAACCCACGAAGTCATAGCCATCGCGATGCAGGCTGCTCGCGTCGGGCAGTCTGAACGTGGTCTCGGGCGCATGCCCGGCGATATCATCGGTATCCGATCCGGCCACATTGCTCGTGGCGCCCGACGCAGCGGGCTTCGTGTTCTTGTCATCGCCATCTGCCGGGTCGTTCGCATCCCAAAGGCCCAAACCAGGATCGAGCGTCAACGTGATGCTGCCATCGGCAATGGCCACATAGTAGAGATTCAAGACGAGCTGCACGCCGCCGGTAATGGTGCCACTCGCATTCGATATGCGAATCACGCCGTCAGACGTATAGCTAACGTTCTTGTCGTTTGCAGTGGTCGCCACATACGTATAACCAACAAAGCCCGCGTCGTACGTTGTCGCGCCCTGGACGCCCGAGTACGGCGTGATGGTGACGGCCGAGCCCGTGCTACCCGTCGGCTTCGTGGAGATAAGCTCCTTGAACGTGCCATTGCCGGTGATACGCCAATGGTTGATAACGTACGGCGTGTACGGGTCGAAACTGTAGAAAAGCTTCAGGACCTTCAGGCTGGTGGTTGTAATGGTGTCTTCGGCGTTGGTCGTATACTCGCCGCCGCCTTCGTATTTGAACGTCTCGGCATGGTCGATGAAGCTATAGCCAGCGACACTGATATTGTCGGCATTATGGTAGCTGGCGGCGTCGTCCTTATCGGCATAAGCGGTCTCGTCTGAAATGCCCGCGTGGGTGACACGCTGCGATTCAATCCACGCCTGATCATGCGCGACAGGGGTCTGCCCGTCGGCGGCCATGGGGATATTGCCGTCCTTGTCGAGCGCAACCTGCACGCCGTCGCCCGTGATGATATAGCGCTCAACCGCATACTTCGTATCGTCATTAGCGCGCCATACGGCGTAGAGCTGCTGATACGTGCCAAGCGCATTTCCATTAAGCGTTTCGGGCATCATATAGGACGGAGTTGCCACCGTGTACTGCATCACGCCGTTTGCATCCACATAGAAGCCATCTGCAACTCGAATATACGTCGCGCCGCCTATGCTCACATACCCAAGCGTTCCATTAGCCAGGGCAGCTTGGTAGAGATTCGTCGCCGTCGTCTGCGATGCGACACCCTTAGCAGAATCGTTATAGGCGCCTGTAGGCGAAGTCGACCAGCCAACGAGCGTGTAGCCATCGCGCGTGACATCGGCATTAGTGGGCAAAACGAATGCGGCCTCGGTGTAATGCGGCGTTTCAGCCAGGCTTTCCTTGCCCGTCTTCCAGCTGGCCCCCATGTTACCAAGGTCAAGTTTGACGCTTCGTTCCTGTGCGAAGTAATAAAGGTCGATGAGCATCGTGCCGTCGCCTCTGATGGTATCCCAAGAATTGACCTTCTTCTTAACCGCACGGTTATTATCGCTTGCCACGAGGACCGTGCCCCATGTCTCGTCGTCCTTGCGATCGTACCCATCGATTCCGGGATAGAACGAGGTCTCGCCATACACGGCGGAAAGCGCCGTAGCGGTTACCGATTCGTCCGTAATGCCATAGTGTACAGTTCCATTGCCCGCCAAGGCGACTTCGTTGCCTTGGCCATCGATCTTGTGGACGTTGATGGTGTATTTAGTTGAATCGTTTGCACGCCAGACCGCATAAAGGTAGATGGTGGCCATATCCGCGAAAGCGTTATCGTTGCGAATCACGGGCATAACGTAGGAACTACCGGCGATCTGATAGACGGACCCATATTGCCAGCCGCGCTCAGCTGCACGGTTCTTGATGCCGAACGTCGCGCCTTCGTACGCATTCTGGCTGTTCTTGCCCTTGTAATCGGAAACGATCACAGCTGCATCTGTTGCCGAATCAAGCAGGCTGCCATCGACGTTGCTCACATAATGCGTCCCATCCACGGTGACGTATTTCTGGTTCGTCCAGCCTTCGAGCGTGTAGCCGGCGCGCGTAATCTGATTAGCCGCCGTGTTCGTGGCCGTGCCCTGCGTCGGCAACGCAATTGTCGCGTCGGTATAAGCCGTAGTCGTGTGAACGACAGGGTCTGACCCCGTCTTGTCAGTGACAAGCGCGTCACCTGTATTGCCATAGAAGCGAACCGTGTTCAAAATCGGCTGGTAGAAAAGCACAAGGTGCAACGTGCCGTTGCCCATGATGCGCCCGGTCGCGGTCGTCTTGAATTCGTAGTTGCCCGAGCCATCGGTATAGGCATACATGCCTGCTGTGTACACATGCGCACCGAAGCTCACGTAGGAGCCATTGGACACGAAGACGTAACCCGGAATCTCGACATTGGAGCTATCGTCATTGGTGTAGCTCAGTCCATCATTTGCCGAAACAAGCGTGCTCGCCGTCTCGTCAGCCGTGCCATAGCGCATGTAGCGAACAGGCTCAGCAGCGATAACTTTCAGAAGACCGGTATTCGAATCACGCTGTATATAGCCCTTGTAATCGGTATTCGCATCATACTTGTCCATTGGCCTCAAGTCGCCGTCGCCGCTTACAATCCAGCGCTCGACCGTGTATGCGACGTCGTCTCTCGCATACCACACCGCATAGAGCGTGGCATTTTCAGTCGGGACGACGAAGCTGCTATTGCCGGAATTCAAGACCATGCCAGCATCAACGGCGCCTGTATACACGACACCGGTAACGCCATCGGCCGCACGCACGCCCAGGCTGCTCTTGACCGTTGTCCAGGCACCCTGCGAATCGGTACCGGTAAGATCGGAGACCTTGACCTTATTGCCGCCGTTTTCAACATAAGAGCCATTGACCTTGACGTACTGCTCGCTCGTCCAACCCTTGAGCGTGTAGCCCGCGCGCGCGATGGCATCAGGCAGATGCTCGGTCTTATCGGTATAGGTTTCGATCTTGGTAACCGCGCCACTGATGAGCGGGTCGCTGCCGTTGACAAGTGTGATCGTGCGAGCTTCCGGCTGATAGTAAAGCACGAGCACACGCGTGCCATCGCCCAGAATCGTCAGACGTGCCTGCGTCTGATACGCGGTGGAATCAGCGCCTACCCGGGCATATTGGCCATCGGCCACGTAATCATAGCCTGCTTCGAGCAGCGAGACGAGAGCGCCAGATCCATTGAGCACGTATAGAGCGTCATCATGACGATACGTCACCGTAACGGTGCCATCAGCGGTGTACGTCGCATCCGCATATGCGGTCTCGTCAGTGATACCGCTATACACAAGGTGATTTGCCTGGGCAAACGCCTTGGCCTGTTCAACGGTGTACACCTTCAGCGTGCCATCGGCATTGCGCTCGACGCTGCCATCGCTCTTAAGCGGGGTGACGACCTTGTCGCCGCTCACGAGCCAGCGCTCGACGTAGTACGGCGTATCCGTGCGCGCCTGCCACACGGCGTAGAGCGTGAGCGCCTTGGAATCGTTCGTGGTCGTCGGCATCACATAGCCGGCCGTCGCGGTCTCGGGCGTGTAGTGCGTGCCCACCACGGAAGCGCGCGACGTGTCGGAGGATATTTCGGCATAACCCTTCTGCGAGCTGATGCCCTTCAGGTCGGACACCGTCGTTGCAGCGTCGACGGTGTCGGCGAATTGGTCATTGGTCCAGCCGCGGAAATAGTAACCATCGCGCGTCAGACCATTCGGCAGCTTCGCCCCAGCGGTCTCG
>CAYSZR010000014.1:14574-23247 GCA_964435565.1 uncultured Coriobacteriaceae bacterium | reverse complement strand
ATCCACGCCTGTGACACCAGAGAGCCTATCTGCTGTGGTCCAGCCTTTGAACTCGTAGCCCTGGCGCGTGACACCAGCGGGCATGAGAGCCCCCGCGATCTCATCGGTATACAGCTCGATGGTCGTTGGGGCATTCGCAACGTTGGGGTCTGACCCCGAAACGAACGTGATCGTGTTCAGGTTAGGCTGGTAATAGAGGACGAGGTGCAGCTGCGTCGCCGATGCATCGGCGCCTTCGATATTGCCACGCGCTATGGTCTGATATTTCGTCCCCGTGCTGCCGCGATAAACCACATAGGCGCCATGGCCCACATAGGTATAACCTGGCACGCTCACCGTGGCGTTGTCGCCATTGGTGTAGACGAAGCCATCATCGGCGCCGTCATCGGCGCGTGCCTGTTCGTCTGTCGTACCCGTATAGGTGTGGACATACGAGCCGGCCTGATTGACGAGCTTGCCATCAGCATCGCGCAGCACCGTGCCGCTGCCGGTTTCGGGCCAGCTGATTGCATACGCGTTGCCGTTGCCATCGACGACCCAGCGCTCGACGGTGTACTGAGTCGTATCATTGGCACGCCAGACCGCATAGAGCGTCACGGCTTGCGTCGGCATCACGTATGTCGGCGTCGCAAGCGTGTAGCCATTCGCCGCAACATAGTCGGCGACCTTCGTGTAAACCTTGCCGCCATCACTTGTCCGCGTGTCGGCATTTGCGGCACCGCTCGCATACCCCCACGCCGTCTGCGACTTGATGCCCGTGGATGTGTTCACAGATATGGGGTCCACAGATATGGGGTCTGACCCCACCGTGCCACCGGCGGCGTTAGTCCAGCCCATAAGCGTGTAGCCCGCGCGCGTAAGTTTGTTGGCATCGGCATCCGCGCTTGTCGGCAAAGTCCAGGTCTCGTCAGCATATAGCGTCTTCGTCTCAAGCCCGCCAGCGCGATCCTTCGTTGCGCCACGCTCGAACGTGATAGCAAAGGTCTGTGCCTGGAAATAGAGGACGAGGTGCGTATAGGCGTCTGCACTGCCATTGATCTTGCCGACACGCGTCGTCTTATACGTGCCAGACGCGATATGTGCCGTGCCGCTCGTTATGATGACATCTTGCACGTACAGATAACCAGGCGTTTCAATCGCGCTATCGAGATTCGTGTACGTATACTTGACGCCATTGTTGTAGAAGACCTCGTCAGCATATGCAAGAGCGCCCGTCGTGCCCGTATGAGACACCAGATAGGCCGCATCTGTCATCGTTCCCGGAGTAGTCCCCGTCGTTTCAATCAAGATACCTGTGGAAGAATCGCGCACGATAGTCCCATCGGCCTTGATGGCGGAAAGCTTACCATCGCCGCTCACGAGCCAGCGCTCGACGTAGTACTGCGTATCCTTATGCGCCTGCCAAACAGCATGCAAGACGACGCTCGCATTCGTCGGAACAAGATAGCCGGCGACATCGCTGGCACCGACGAAGTACGCTCCTGCAGCATCGCTTCGAGCCGTGCTGGAGCCTACAATGGCGGCCGCATTCGAATAATTCGTCTCACCTTCCGTACCTGCGGCATTGCCTTCAAGCGACCAGCCGAGGAAGTCATAGCCATCGCGATGCAAGTCAACCGGTAGCGTCTGCGTGGATTCAGCATACGTTGCCTTGTCGGCTCCGTTTGCGCGATCTTGAAGCGTCTTCGAGCTTTGATTGCTCTTGTCTGTGCCCCAATAACCAGCGCCCGGATCTAGCGTGACGGTACGCGAAAGCGGCTTGAAGTAAACGTGCAAGGTGAGCGGATACGTTACAAAACCCTCGCCCTGGACAATACCTGTCGTATTAGACGTGTATACAGCACTCGTACGAGGTGCCGTGTACGGCGCCGAATCGACGACGATTTCATATCCCGCTGGTGCGATCTTGTCTGTTTCGGTTACCGAAACCGATTCGTCAGTTGGCGCATAATGGACTTCTGAATCGACGTCAACGATCTTATGCAAGGCCCCATTGCCATCGATCTTGTAAATGACAACGTCGAATTTGGTTGTGTTCGCATACCACACCGCATAAAGCGTTATCTTGCCATTCGAATCGCCCGTGAAGACACTCGTCGGCATCACAAAACCTGTGCTTGAGACGGGCGCGTACGTACGCGCGGTGTCATTGTAGACGGCTGTGGCGGTATAGACCTTGCCTGAATTCGAATCGCGCGTCGCGATAGCCGAAAGTGAAGCCCACGCAGTACGCGAGGCAACGCCCATAAGATCGGGAACAGAGCTACCCGATACGGTCGGACTCGTCGTCCAGCCCACGAGCGTATAGCCATTGCGCGTGACTGTGCCCGTAGCAGGCAGACTCCAGGTTTCATCGGAATACAGCGCCTTGGATGTTGCGGTATCGCCCCAAACGGCTTTGTCGCCGCCCTGAAGGATGAGGTTGTTCTTAACAGGCTGATAGTAGAGTTTCAGCACTGTCGAATTGTCGCCCTTGATGACAAGACGGGCACTCGATTGATAGGCCGTATTCACGTCGTACAGCTTCACGTAGTTGCCATTGCTTACATACGTATATCCAGGCAGATTCACATTCGCGGAATCGGCGTGTCGATACGATACGGAAGCATCGAGCGCATCTGCCCAGGCCATCTCGTCGGTCGTTCCGGTGTAGACGATCTGCACGGGAGTCGTGGTATAGACCAGCAGCCCATTTGTATCCCTCTGCGCTATGCCAGGGTCTGACCCCCTGTTTGCAACAGGGGATATCTTATTGTCGCCGCTGACGATCCAGCGTTCGACCTTGTACGTGGTGGTGTTATTCGCATACCACACGGCATAGAGCGTCTGGCTCGTAGTCGGCATCGTGTAGTTCGGCGTCGCATACGTATACGTCTTGCCATCGGGATTCAACGTTGCCACGAGCGTCCAATGCGCGCCGCCGTCAGTGACAACATTTACCGTATCGTCGTCGAGCACACCCGCCCGCGTCTGCGACTTGATACCCCACACATGCGCATGATCGCCATCTGTCTGGCCTGTGTCCGGGTTCGTGGTCGACCAACCCACGAGCGTGTAACCGTCACGATGAATATCGCTTCCGGTAGGCAATACGAATTCAGACTCGGTCGTATGTGCGGTGTTCCAGGTCTTATCCCAAGTGCCGCCGTCCGTCTCGAGGGCCAAGGAAAGTGCGTCAGCCTGATAATAAAGGCTTACACGCGTGCCGTTTGCAACATTTGCATAGCCCTTGATCTGTTTGGTAGCCGTGCTCGTCTGCGGATGTATGCCGTCATAGGTGTAGCCAACGAAGTCGAAATTGTAACGAGCGGCTTCGGTCGGCTTCTGCACGAACGAAGCTGCCGTGTACTGCTCATCGGTAATGCCATAGAAGGTCTCGGTAATAGCGGTATGGCTGGTGCCGGTGCCTTTCACGCGTATATGATCGACATAATAGGCCGTGTCGTCATTGGCACGCCAGACAGCATAGAGCGTACGACTCGCGTTGGGCATGTAATAGCTAGCGGCAATCGCCCTATAGGCATCCTTGAAGTATTCGAAGAAATATTTCTCCGTTCCGGTTAGCGAATAACCCGTCATCTTGGTCATGGTGACTTCTGTCGCAAGGACCCAGGCAACTCCACCGCCGGCAGCGCCGTTATCGACACTACTCACAAGCGTCGTTGCAGAGCCTGCTGTCGCATAACCCTGCGAAGCAGCGCCTGTAGCAGTTGAACCAGCCGGGTTGGTCGACCAGCCCACGAGCGTGTAGCCATCACGATTTACCGAGGTATACCCCAGCAAGTCATGCCAAGACTCGGTGCGGTAGTCAATGACCTTCTTCGTGCCGGTCGTAGTACCGGTAGAGGTGT
Source organism: uncultured Coriobacteriaceae bacterium (assembly GCA_964435565.1). Classification (GTDB taxonomy): domain Bacteria; phylum Actinomycetota; class Coriobacteriia; order Coriobacteriales; family QAMH01; genus QAMH01. Next base: position 19,396 of record CAYSZR010000014.1, on the reverse strand, counting down.
CTATCCACGAGCCCGTACCAAGATCAAGCGTGAATTTAAGCGTGTCGGGCAGGTACCAGAGATTGAAATTTGTTGTGGAATCGGCAGAAATCGCACCGAACGCGCTCGTTGACTTGGTGATCTGCGGTCTGGTGCCATTCTTGGCATAAGCCATGAAGCTTCCCGATTCGCCCTGCCCGATGAGCGTATAGCCCACGGGAGCTGCACCTTGATTGATATATGTGACACCGGTTTTAGCATCGTAATTATTCGCAAGGCTACCATTGGCGTATGTCACCAAGAAGTTTAACGTGGTGTCTGCATATCCTTGATAAGTAACCGTCTCGGTCGCATCGACGCTACGCTCATCGCCTGCACCCGTCACAAGCTTACGCGTGATCGTGTAATTGACGAGTTTCGGTGTCCACACGGCATGAAGCGTCGTTGCCTCGAAGCGCATTTCATAGGCCTGCTCTGGCTGAGTGAAATGGACGCCATCGTCATTCCAGCTTCCAGCCGTGTCAAGTGCAAGAAAAGCGGCCGTATCCTTAGCAGCCATACCCACAAGGTTGGTACCTGCATCAGTCCAATACCAGCCCACGAGCTCATAACCGGTACGATCGACCTGACCCGGAAGCGTACCCTGCGTCGGAAGCGTGACCTTTTGCTGCGTGTAGTATGAATTATTCGGCTGCGCGTTCCAGGTGACATTGATAGTGCCACCGTCAAGTGAAAGCGTATAGCTATAAGGCAGATACCAGAGCACGAGCTCGAGCGAGCCGTCGAATTTCAGCAAACCGCTTGCGCTCGTCGTCACATCCGCCGTGTGAGTTGTGATATGACCGCTAGACGCGTCTGTCAGGTACCAATAGCCTTTGAGCTGTGTACTGTCGGCAGCACCGTATGCATAGATATTCGTCGTACCGTTTTCAGTAGCTCTCACTGTTTCGCTGTACACGCCGCCGTTAACGTCTGCATGCACGTAGGTATCGGAATAACTCGTGTATTCCTTGCGATCAAGAACCGTGACCTCGTCACCATTACCCGTGACTTTCTTGATAGTCACGTGATATGTAGTCGTGTTATTTGGCATCCACACGGCGTATAAGGTCGTCCCCGCCTCGACCGTCGGCATCAGATACGTATTACCCGCCCCAAAGTACGCGCGCGTCATAGTGGGGTCTGACCCCTTTGTTGCAAGCCAGGCAATGACATTGCGGGCGGTCTGACCCGTCGCATCCGATACTTTGTAGGTTGTACCATCAATTACGTTGTAGTTCGAATCGAGCCCGTATGTCTCGATATTGGACCATCCAACCAGCGTATACCCTTTACGCGAAGCCCCTGCCGTGCCTGGCAATGCGAAGCTGTCATCCGAACGGTGCTGCAGCGTCGCCACAACAGGGTCTGACCCCGCCGTGACAGCAGCATGCGACATTTCAGGGTCTGACCCCGCCGTGACAGCAGATGAATTGGTAGAGCCGACGCTATAGTTCAGGTTGAGCAGCGTTGCGAAGTAGAAAATGCGAATAACGGTGCTTCCATCGCCCTTGACGTTTGCGAAACTCGTAAACGACTTCGTGACACCTTCGATTGCATCGGTCGATCCATTCTTATACGTATAGCCCGTTATGCCTACAAACCCATAGCTGTTATACATGCCAGCGTATAGACCATCAGTCGGCATATCTGGAACATGGTACGCAATGGCATCGGCAAGGCCATAATACGTTGAGGCGTATGCATCGCCGCCCGTCGCTATGCCATCAGCACCCGGCACAACCGTAACGGGTTTTCCGTTTGCATCACGCAAAAGCGTGCCATCGGCCTTTACGGGAACGAGCGTGCCATCGCCGGTCATAACCCAGCGTTCGACCTTGTAGGCAGTGCTGCCCGTGCCGTTTTCGAAGGTGCTTGGACGATAGAAGATCTTCAGCACCGTCTGATCGGTATCGGCCGGTTCAATCAGGTCATATTGCTTCGTCGTCACAGTCTGGTTCGTGCCATTGGATGCGACATACGTCCAGCTTGCCTTATCGGCAACAGCCGTGTATCCAGCATAATTACGAGCTTTTGGCTGTGCCGTATAACCGTTGGTGCCATTGTAGACAATACCCTGCTCGGTTGTAGAAAGCGTGCCCGGCAACGTCGAATCGACAGCGCCGCTGATGTCATATTGCAATGTACCGTCACCGCGGATGATGATGTGATATACCACGAACGTGCTCGCCTCGCCCGCCCAATGCGCGCGCAGCGTCACATCGTCAACCGGCATCGTATAGGTGACCTTAGCGCCATCGACGGTCACCGTCATCTTCGATTGTTCATTGATGCCCACGGTCCACCCATCAAGATTGTAACCATGGCGTGAAATCTGCGTGGGTATGGGCAACTCGACCGTGGCGCCTGACTCGTAATGCAAGATCCAATTATCGGACACGCTGGCCATCGTGCCCTTGGTGTTGCCCACCGAGTAATCAGCCTTCCACGTACCGCCGTTTACATCGAAAGTAAGCGTAAACGTGCCGGGCGTGTAGTACAGGCTCAAGACGAGACTGCCATCGCCGGCGATAACACCAGTGGTCACATTAGATGCATGCGTCGAATTAAACGAATACGCAGCTTTATGCGTCGTTGCATCAACTTGGACGTTGTCGACATTATCTTGCGAATAGTACACGCCGTTCGAAAGATACTGCGCGGTATGGCCATCCATCTGAACGGCCGTTGCAACGATATTGACGTTGGCATCTGTCTTGCCAGTGTACACAGTCTTGTTGGTGGCGTTTGCGAGCACGGCAGCCTTCTGCTCTGGCGTCGCATCGGTCCAGCTTACGATCTTGCCCTCTGCATCCGTAATCGGAACATCGTTGCCATTCGTGTCAACGAGGATGACGGTGCCGCTGCCATCGACGCGGAAACGCAGGACGGTGTAGTTAACATCGCTCGTAGAATATACGAAATTAAGACGCATACTGCCGTCTGTGGTCACGACAGCGCTCGCCTTGGTTGAAATAGAGACGCCGTTGTACGTGATCTGATGATTGCCTTCGGCAGACGTGTCATACCAGGCATAACCTGTGAGTTTGTCATCTGCAAAGACCACATTGCCGATAGACGTATCAGGAGCGATGACCTCGTCTGCCGTACCATTCTTGAGTTCGTGCGTGATCTGCATAATCGCGCCCGTGCCAGTGACCTTATAGACGTCGATGTAATATCGCGTGGCATAATCGGGCACCCACACGGCATACAGGTCTGCAGCTGCAACGCCCATCAGGTACTGTCCATGTGCCACATACCAAGAGGTCGTCTGCGCAATAGCGTCCTTCAATGCACGCGAAAGATTCCCCTTCGCCTCGTTTATCACACCAGCGCCCGAACCAAACGTGTAGGTTTCTCCCGTTAGATCATATGCGTTTGTAGTGGACCATCCGGCAAGCACATAACCATCGCGCGAGACTTCGCTCGTGTCGAGCAAGCTGAAGCTCGATTCGGACAAATGGTTCTGCGACATGGTTGGCGTGGTTGCATAACTGCCCAGATGATAGGTGAGGCTCAAATTCTGTGCCTCGTACACCAGCGTCAACACAAGCGCCCCATCTGGAATACCATCGCCATTGCTATCCACTGCGCCATGCGCGGATATGACACCTTCGTAAATGGTCTTATAGGCACCCTCTTCGAAAGAGGACTTATACGAATAGCCGGCAAACTCGGCATATGCTTGCCCGTTAGCATCTTTATCGCTTGAGGTGAGATTGAGATGCGCAATCGTATAGCCTGGCGTCTGCGACGCACTCGCGCTTTGCGTAACGCTCGCCTTGGTGGACGTCAGACCCTGCATCGTTCGAACATTTGTCGCAGTGCCCGTAGTGCCATCAGCATTAAACGCATTCAACTTCTCGATTGCACCGTTACCGGTCTTCTTATAGAACTCCACGTAATACGTCGTCAAAACAGGCTTGTAGAAGTGCCTGAATACCGTGCTGCCGTCACCAGAAATCTCAGCTGCGAGAAGCTCACCTGTTCTAACGGCTTCAGTGCTCTGCGCCCAATCATCAGCCACGCTCGTGAACTCATACCCCACGATGGTATGGCCGGCAGCATCTGGCGTCATCGACACATCCGTCTGAGCGCTACCCGTCCACCTGCCGGCTTCATGCAGTTCAAGCGTGCCTTCGTTCCATGTGAGCGTATACATCTGTACCGAATACGCCGTGTTCATATTCGCAGTGTAATAAAGGTTGAGCGTCAGGCTGCTATCGCCCTCTACAGTACCCGACGTGCGCGTCACATAGGCATTGCCTGTGTCGTTATAGGCATGTGCACCGTTCACGATAAAGGCATAGCCGTTATAACTACGACTTACCGCCGTAGCCGTTGTGTCGGCAATAGCGCTTAGAGTCTCGGTTTCACGAGATTTCTCTCCTGCAGTAGTGCCGTCTGTCTTAACGAGCTTGATGTAGTTGACCGTGTAATTGACCGTATTCGCGCGCCATATTGCATACAGGGTCTGACCCCCACTTGGCAGCTTGTAGCTTGAGAAGAGATTTACGGTATTCGTCAGCGCGGCGACGATGGCATTGGCATCGGCGCCCTTTGAAGTCAGAACGTCTTTGCCATCCGCTGTTGTAAGAGTCGTCCAGCCCATAAGCGTATAGCCAGCGCGACTCGGTGCAAACGTGGTCAGATCGACGGTAGTGTCGGTCCAATAGCTATGCTCAGTAGCCTCATGCGCGCCGCCAGCCCATGTGCCGATAGTCGGGTTAAGAGTGAGTTTCGCGGGCTGCGCTTCATAATAAAGGACGATGATCTGAGAACCATCTGCGAGCACTTCAGC
>CAYSZR010000014.1:0-14564 GCA_964435565.1 uncultured Coriobacteriaceae bacterium | reverse complement strand
GATGATCCAATCCACGGAAACGCCGAGATACTCCTCGATGTGCTTGTCCACGTCTTGCTCGCATCGGCTGCAAGCGTGAAATTCGTGCGGAAAGCATAGCCCGTAAAGTCAGTGTCCTTGCCGGTAAGCGTACAGGAAGCGCCCTTGTAGGCCATGGCATCTGTAACGGCGATGGTGTCATTGGTGATGCCATCGGAACGTGCCTCATCGATTGTCGTCTCGACGTTTCCATTGCCATTGATAAGCACATGGCGCACCGTGTAAGCAGTCGTATCATTGGCACGCCATACGGCATAAAGCGTTCCGCCCGTAGCCAAGAGCTTGTAGCTATAGCTTCCCGCTGTGTTGTAATAGACGGCCGGCACGCCCGAAGCGTCTGTACCACCCGAAAGCGTCGCATATGCCGTACGTGAAGCTGTGCCTGTCGTCAACCCCACATTTAGAACCTGAGCGCCTTCGCCTGCCGTCGTCACCGTGGCGTTCGTTGACCAGCCCATAAACGTGTAGCCCTCACGCACAAGATTGGTCGGCAGCTTGAACGTGCCACTGGGAGAAAGCGTGGTATCCGCTTTGTACGTAGAGATGGTTGAGTTATCGGTACCGTTCCAATTGCCCGCGCCCTTGTCCAAGGCGAGCGTTACGCCCTTTGCAGTGTAGAAGATACGCAGAACGGTCGAACCATCAGCGTTTACATCGGCCTTCAGCACTTCTTTATAGCCCTTGGCATCCCAACCAGCACTATATATGTAGCCCGCGTAGCGGTCTGCCGCATGGTCGGTTTCCTGCACGCTAGCACTGCCATCTGCATCGCCTTGGCGATCGGTAACACGGTCGGCAACAACAAACGCCTCGTCACCCGTAACCTTATACCAGACCACGGTATAGGGAACATCGGTGTTGTACTTGTAGACAAGCTTCAAAACGAGAGGATTATTATCAGATGCGATAATCGTACCAGCAACCACCTCGTAATAATCAACGCCGCCATACGCGAGCTTCGTGCCAGCTGCAGTGTATTCGTGCGTTAGCGTGTAATGCGAATAGGTAGTAACACGCGTATCGGCATACGCGGTGACGCCGTCTGTCGTGACCGTGTCAAAACCAAGCGTGGTAAAGGTGTCGGTCTCGCCCTCGAATGTCCTCGTCTCGACAAGAACGACCTTGTCATCACCGCGATATTTGTAGTACTCGACCGTGTACTTGGTATTCGTAAGCGGCGTCCATACAGCATAGAATGTCGTGTTCTCGCGCAGCATCGTATAAGAGCTGCCGGGGGTGCGAATGCCCGCATTGCCGGAAAGCGTCCCGAGATACGCCTTCACAGCATCAGCTGCCAAACCTTTTGCATTCTGAATAGCAAAACCTTCGCCTGTGAATTGAATGGTCGTCTGAGTAATCGCGCCATTCTCGATGAGTGCATAAGTCGTACCTTCTTGTTGCAGGTAAAGCTTGCCATCAACAAAGGCGTACGTTCCGGCCGTACTTGTCCATCCCGCCAAACTGTAGCCAGCACGATACACATCGTCGCTTGTCAGAAGCTGAATGGTATCATCGCCCGCATACTTCTTGAAATCATGCGTAAGATCGGTCGGGTGCCAGGTACCCTCAGTGCCAACCGTGAATTTCAGATCGAGCGGAACAGCCTTATAGTAGAGTACGAGCGTGAGCATGCTCGTAGGCGAGGCAACGCCACTTGCCGTCGTTTTGACCTGGGTTTCCGCCGCATCTCCCAGCGTCGCAGATGCCGTATACGCAAAGCCAAGCACATCGATGTTAAGGGCGAACTGTCTGGAAGCATCGGTAATCGTCTTTCCTACATAATCGGCATAGACGGTGGCATCTGTTACACCATTTCTCTCGACATAATAGGGTACAAGCGAGGGATTCTTGATGATATCGAACACAGTCTGCTGGGTTTGCTCGGTATAAGCATATCCTTCGAGCAGATTGCCATCTGCATCAAGCGGGATAAGCGAGCCATTGCCAGAAACAAGTAGACGCACTACACGAAACGCCGTCGTCGTCGGCTTATAGTACACGGCGATATGCAACGCGTTGGCAATGTCTCCTTCGGCAAAGCCGAGCACGATTCCACCGGTCTGGCTTCGAGATTCATCGTATACATAGCCGGCAATCACACGTTGCGTTTCAGCAGTGGTAACGTTAACCCTCTGATCGGTAACATCGGTCGTCACAGAACCTTGCACCGTTTCATGAAGTACCGTCGCCCCATCACCCGTGACCTTGTAGTAATCCAGATAATACGGGGTGCCAATATTGGCAGTCCAAATGGCGAAAAGCTCGGTTGCGCCCGTCCCAGTAACTATCTTGCCGTCGGAATCGGTGTCGACGTCAGTACCATTTTCAGTAGTCGACCAATGTGAGAACGTCCAGCCATAGCGATAGAGGTCCGATGACGTAGGTAGCGTGATCGTCTGCTCTGCCAACGGACCTGCCGCTGCTGCACGGGAGGGGTCACTGACCGTCCAATCAGCCTTTCTGTTCTGCACATCCGTGCCTGCGTTCAAATGATAGGTGAGCGCAGCACTTTGAGACGTATAGATAAGACGCAGCACAAGACCGCCACCGGCCGTGATATCACCATCGGATTTATTGGTCCATGTCTCTTTATTATAGAATTGCGAGAACGACGATATATACGCATAACCAATCGTCTCGTCGTTTACAAGAACCATGTACCTGTGCGTTTCATCGGTCGCGACATTTTGGTCAATGTAGATATGCGCACCCGCAATGCCCGTGAACGAGACTTGAGACGCATAATGATCGGGCGCGCCCGTGGTATAGACACCGTCTGCGTCAACAGGGGCAATCAGAAAATCCTTAATTTCGCCATCACCCGTGTAACGATAGTATTTGATGGTGTATTTAGTATTGGCCAGCTGGGTAAAATACAGCTTGAGGCCTGCGTACCCATCAAAGGTGACAACCGTGGAAAGGATGTTTTCCGCATCGTTTTCGATGAAGTTGTAGCCCGCGTGGACCTTATCTGACTCAACAGCCGACACCTCAACGCCAACGTAACCCGTGCGCTGAATGATCTCGCCCAAGGTCTTCACAGCGTTGTTATCAAGCTGATCATAATAATATCTGGTGATGGTATAAGTAACTTGCTTGGGCTGCCATACCGCATAAAGCGTAATATCGGCGGCCGGCATCGTAAAGCTGCCATTCGTTCCACATGCATAGAGTTTGCCAGCGCTTCGGATGAGCCCTACAAGATCGATCGCGTCTTGACCGCTCGCATAGCTTACCAGGAGCTTCGTTCCCGCAAAATCATCCGCAATAAACTTGACGGTCTTGGCGCCCGTATATGCAGTCCTGCTCGCATCGCCTACCGCATACCAGCTGTCGTTTTCCTGAACGAGTGCGACCTCAGCGGAATCGATTGTGCCGTAATAGCCGTAATACTGTATCGTCGTCCAGCCCTCGATGCCATAGCCATTGCGCGAAGCAGCGCTATCCAAAAGCAGCGGTGACACGTTCTTTCCATACTGCACTGCTGGCGTGATGTTCTCATCGGTCGATCGCGTGCCAGCGCCAAAGTTATAGGTAAGCATATAGGTATTGGGCTGGAAATAGATCACGAGCTCGAGTTTTGTCCCGATGATAGTCTCTCCGCTTTGCGTGAACGCTGTAATAGTGCCGTGCGCTTTGCTCGTGAACTTCTGGCCATTGACGATAAACTCCACCCCGTCGCCCAGGTAGCTGAAACCAACAGGCGCTACAGCGAGCATATAGCTGATAGTCGAATCGGTCTCCCCCGCTGCAGCCGCATCGGCAACGACCCGCTTGCCGACGTTGCCCGTCGTGGTAACCCAGGTATTTTGGTTGTAGTCGACAGCGACACCTTGTCCCGTAACGGTATAGACCTTGACGGTATATTCCACGGCAGACGGGGTGAACACATGAACAAGCGTCAGGCTTCCGTCGCCTTTGACCATACCGGTGAGCACTGCCGTATACGACTCGGTTCTGTCGACATTTTCAATCATACTGGTCTGCGAAAAACCCGTGGGAACGATGACGGCAGGTGAGACGGTCGTTCCCGTCGTGCCGTTTTGATAGACATTGCTTTCCAGTTGCGTAATGGTACCGTCACCATTGAGCTGATAGCGCAACACCGTGTACTTGATATCCGTACGTGCCTGCCATACGGCATAGATGGTCTTATCTGCAGCGCCTGTTATATAACTCGCGCCGGCTGCAAGGCCGCTGTCGGCAACCGTCGCCGCCTTGTTCGTCGACCATCCAAGGAACGTGTATCCCGCATAATCCATGTCATTTGCCGAAGGCAAGGTGACGACAGATTCGGTACGGCGAATATACGAGCTGTTCTTATGGCCCGCCTTCCAACCATCAACACCTGCATCGGCAGCGACATTCGCGTCTAGCGTAAGCGTGTAATATGTAGCTGCCTCGAAATAGACTCTGAGGACAAGGCTGCCGTCGCCTTTGACGATGCCCGTGACAACGCTTGGATAATCAACGCTCACATTAGGTGCCTTATACGTATAGCCCGCAAGAGTCCTAGTGGGAATCCCGCCGCTTTCAGTGCCCGCGACATAAACCCGCGAGCCCGTCTTAGCCGTCGTTACCACTTCGGTAAAAGCATCGATCTTTACGGCTGTGGGGTTATCAAGATCATGTTGGGCGCCGGTGATCTTATAGTATTCGACCGTATAAGCAGCGTTCGTCGCGTTATATGCATGAACAAGCACGAGCGTACCGTTGCCTGCAACTATACCGCTCACCTTGGTGGTAAACGTCTTTGTCTGCGCGCCAAGCGTGCCGGTGATGCCCGTTCCCTCATCCTGGAAGATATAGCCAGCGTACGAAGCGGCTGGCACCTGTACCGTGCCCACAGTGCTGTCGGTAGTGCCTTTGAAGGCCTGCTCTGCGAGCTCTTCAATCGTACCGTCGCCGTGCAGCAAGTAAGTCCGCAATACGTATTTCGTGTCGGTATTGGCCGTGTAATACAGCTTCAGCGTGAGCGCGGGGTTCACTGCCACAGTGCCGCTCGTCTTCTCGCCCGTATGGCCGGCGTGATAGCTATAGCCAGCCCAAGCGGCGTCTGCGCTGGTATCGATGACACGGCTTGCATGTTCGGCATTCGCATCAGTCGTTGCCGTCGTACCGGCAAACGCATCATAGGTATCGGTACGCGTAAGCGTTGCTATGCCATCTACCGACACTTTGTAATGCTCTATCGTATAGGCAACTGGCTTAGACGTGAATACGGCCTTGAATGTCGTTGCGGTATAGACGGTTAACCCATCGATATTGGCGGGTGAAAGATGCGCGGGCGCCTTGGTTGCAGCGGTCTTGTCGTAATAGACGACCTCGCCCTTATGCTCGCCACTTGCATACACCCACTCGACGAATTCATACCCATCGGCGGCAACGGCGGTAGAGCCGACGGGCGTGCCGGTCGCAGGCTTCACGGACTCGCTACCCACAGTCACCGATCCGCCAGAACCAGCTGTGTATGTTAGCGTGACAGATGCTTTTTCGAGGAAGACGGCCTTATAGACGACGCTCTTCCATCCAGTGTTGCCCTGGGCGTCTGGTATGGCAGACGTGGGAGTGAGCGTCCCGTTGACAACGTAGTCACTCAAATTGCGTCCATCGACCGTTTCCCAACGCAAAAATGAATAGCCGTCAGCCGCGACAGCCGTCGAACCCTTAGCCGCCGATGCGGTCGTGTCGATGGTTTCAGCCGTGAGCGATACACTGCCGCCTTTGCCTGCCTGGTAGACGATAACGGGGCTTTGATTTTCGGCAAGCGTATAGTAAAGCTTAAGCACGAGCCTGCCATCGGCCGTGATAGCTCCCAGCGTCTTGGAAAGATCGGCTGCATATGCCCATCCGCCTGCGGTCGTCGTATAGACAACCGTCGTCGGTTGCGTCACCCGGTCGTCATCGCTGATAGTGTACGTCTGGTTGTCTGACTGAAGCGTTCCCCTGTTGACTACCGAATACGTGACGGTAGTGGTCCCGTCTCCATTGTCAACGGTCGTCGCAACGATTTCAATGGTAATACCCGTAGAGCCCGTACCGGTCGTATTGGGATATTTGTCGGCATCTTGTGCGAAGTCGCCCGTGCCCGTTTGGAACCAGTGCTCGATAGTGTAGACAATATCTGTCGCCGCTTTGACGCGGAACGTGTACGTCTGTGCCACATAGAGCCAATCGGCATTTCTTGCTGGCGTGAATACGGGGTCTGACCCCACTTTTTCGCCTGTAGAGTTGTACCAGCCATCAATCTGATAGCCCGCGTTGACATGAGCGGTTACCGTTGCCGGCGTGCCAGAAAGCGGTGCGACCGCTTTGCCGGTGCTGTCAAGCCAGGCGCCGGCGACATTGGAAACCGCGTAATTAATCTGAACAGCCGGCTTTTCGGCAAATACCGCATAATACGTCATCGTGCCGAAGAGCCTATCGACAAACATCTCGTTGGAAACCTGCAAGACGGGGTCGAGGCCCACCGTATTGCCCTTGGAATCGACCCATTTGACGAAGACATAGCCCGTATACGCAGCAGCCGTCACGGTGTACGGCAAATTGGCATCTCCCGTTGTGGCCTTATCCAAACGGTACACCTGGCCGGATACGGCGCTGACGTATTGCTCGCCGTGCAAGCTCTGGCTCAGGCTTTCGCCCGAATAGCCATAGGCGCTACGCGGATCGGCAACCGTCGTCGCGGGATCCCAGAAGAAATACGTACCCGTACTGGAAATGGATCCGCGATAATAATCAACCGTCGTGCCATCGTTGCCCGTCACGCTTTCCTTTTTCACTTCAAAGCCAAGCGTCACAATGGTTTGCTTCCAGAAAGCATAAAGCGTCGTTGCCGTCGTGGGCATCGTATAGGTCGTCTGCGAAACGGGGATCTTTGCGCTTGTGGCATCAGATGAAAGCGCCCAACCGGCAAATTCATAGCCTGGACGCGTAAGATCGCTTGCCGCCGGCAGGGTCACGATAGATTTGGCACGTGCGGTATAGCTTGACGTTCCGGCATTGGACCCACCATTGGCATTCAACGTGAGAGTCTGGTCATAGGCAATCCACAAAGCCGTAAGGGTCAGGCCATTCGACGGAACCTTGACGTTTTTAAGCGCATCGACCGAAGCGTAGGTCTTGCCATCTGATCCGCTCCACCCGTTGAATATATAGAGCGCCGTACCATCAGACTTGGCGCTTGCCGGATACGTCGCCTCCTCATAGACATCCATCCCGCCACTATAAAGAGCGCCGGATGCTTCGAGCGTTGCACCTGCGGTAAGACCCGTGAATATCGTACCCGCCGCACCTTGTTGCCATGCACCGCCAACACCCGGCAGGTACGTAACGGTCACGAGCTGTTCCCAGATAGCAGTCGCGTACGTGGCACCTGCAAGCTGCAACGCCCACAGACCTCCATTGACATTTGCCCATGCCGCCGCAATGGTACCCGTCGTGGTCGTGCCACCTGTCACGGCATTGCTGAATACCCGGGTACCGTCTTCAACGATATCGCCCAGCGTGAGCACACCGCTCACAGTGCTTTTATCGGCAAGCGTCGTGGTCCAACGCCAGCCAGCAAGCCGATATCCAGCCTGCGGCGTCACCGTGATCTTGGCCGTCACATTACGCTGATACTCGACCGTAGCTCCATAGACGGTTTCGGCAACGGAATTCGACTGACGGGTCGTTGCGGCAAAATTGCCCGTGCCCTCAATCGGAGTGAAGGCGCCGCCTGTCCCATCGCCCTCGTCGATGACAAGCGTGTACTTCTTGGGCACCCACTGTGCATAGAGCGTAAACGTGGTTCCCGTGGATACAATCGCCCTGAACTGCTCTTCGGTCAAACTCAACGAAGCACCTGGTGCATATGGTGTGCCTGTTCCATCCGCCTGAGTGTTCCAGCCGTTGAAATCATAGCCCGCCAGTGCATAGGCATTACTGGAAAGCGACACAGCCGGGTTCGCTTCGCTAGCATACTGCATGCCTTGCGTGGCCATGGTGCCCGTTGCCGTGGTCGCGTTCTTATCGAAGACGACGAAGAAATCAGGTTTGGCCCACAGCGCCTTGAACCACATATTGCTATCGGCAATGAGCAATACGCCCGTCTCGGGGTTAATGGCAGTCGAAAGGTCTGCTTGCGCAAAAAGAACGGTATGTGAAATGCCTTGAGAATCCGTATACGTGTAAGCAGTGCCATCGGCGTTGACACGTTGCCAACCAGCAAAGAAGTAGGTAAACGACGCCTGCGTCGCTTCATCGACCCCTTGAGTGCCCTGTGGCACGCCAGCAATGCCGCCTGCATAGACCAAGACGGCCTTCTGCGGGTTGGCATGGCTGAATACCGAAACGTTTTCAGTACCAGCGCCAAAGGTGTCATCTGCATGGTCACCTGGAAGATACGTTACAACGGTAGCGAGCCCCCACGAAGCCAGGAATACGACATCCGCACCCTGGATTACATAGCTTGCCGGCGCATTCGGATCTGCAAGGCTCTCTTTCAGGCCGTAAACGCCCTCGGACTTGTAATAGACATTCCAACCCACCAGATAGTATCTGGCCGTAGGAGTCGCCACGACACCCGCATAGCTCGGCGCCGTGCCATAGAGCACCGTCTGGCTATCGTCACCGGATACGGTGCCCATCGAGGCATCGCCACTCGCAAATGTAACGCTCACGCGCACGGCTTCCCATTGTGCGTAGAAATGCACGGTGGCACCCGCAGAGACCGTGAGATTGGTCACATAGTCCTGCGAACTCGTCTGCGTCAGATTGTCGGCACCCGTAATCGTCCAACCGACCCAACGATTGCCATCGCGCAGATACGGATTGGCAATGGATACCTGCGAGCCATAGACGATACCCGTTTGCGTATCTTCGAAGGTCGATCCATCTGGCAGATACGCATCGTATGCGTTCTTATGGAAAACAACGGTATAGGTGATAGGAGACCAATGTGCATAGAGCGTCACCGCAGTTGTCCCCATCGTAAACTCTTCGCCAAAGCTATATCTCTTGGCGCCGTTATAAGTTTCGGCCCAGCCGTCGAACGTGTAGCCGTCGCGGAACATGCCCGTAGTATCTGCCGCAGTTGCGAGCGTGAATTTTTCGCCACTCACATGCAGGACGCCGTTAACGGTATTCGATATTTCGCCATGATCGGCATCCATATTACGGCTGTACGTAATAGCGTGCCCGACTTCGCCCCACTGCGCATACAGCATTGCGATGCCGTTTGTGGTCGCCAGGTTCAAGACGGTGCCACCATCTGCATAGGCATCGCCAGAACCATCAGCCATCGTGTTCCATCCGGTAAACGCATATCCGTCTTTGGCAAAAGCGGTGCCAAGGCGTGAAAGCGTCGTGGATTCGTTGTGCGTGGCAGTCTGGTCGGGCAAGCCGGTAGTACTGGTATTAGCACCGTTGCCGTCAAAGCGAATACTGTACGTGATGGCATTGAAGTGCGCATGCCAAGTCGTGCCGTTAAACCATACCTCGTCAGCACCTTTCGTAGGCCTCCAGGTAAGGTCGCGCGAAAGCAGCACGGTATCGGTCGGGTCATACCAGCCTTCGAATTCGAAGCCGGAGGCAGCTGCGGCAGTCGATGCGCTCGGAACACCGTCGCCCGCGTGAACGCTCTTGACAACGTCCGGGGTCACAGTGCCCTCTCCCACAGTCACGTCATAGTGCAAATCGGCATATTCGGGCGTGAACCACGCGTATACGGTTAGTCCTGCAGTAGCATCGTTAACCGTTCGGCCTGCTGCAACCATGCTGGCGATGATATTGTAATAGGCGAATGTGGAATCGATCTTGCCCAAAGAGGTGGCTTCGGTCTGCTGCGTGCCGGTTTTGTCCTTCCAGTACCAGCCCAAGAAGATATAGCCGATGCGCGCTGGGTCATCTTCGGGCACCACATCGGTCGTATTCCAAGTCACATCCGTGCGCGTAGGAAGATACGTGCCGTCGCCCGTCTCATAGGCCACCGTGTAGAAGCGCTGTGTCCAATGCGCATAGAGGACCGTGTTTACATCGAATACCGTGGTGATGGCACCGGCAGCATAGGCGACAGAACCGTTCTCGCTCGTCGACCAACCGTCCAAACGCCAGCCCGTACGCGCTATATCAGTCGCACCGCGCAGCGTGATGGGATTGCCCGCGGTCAAATCGGTAAGAGTGTTCGGGGTGCTTTCGCCGGTCCAGCTACCGCCCGCGGTGACATAGGTAAGCGTGACGGTACGCTTCCAGACGGCCGTATACGACGTGCTGGTCGAACCGACCACCGGAAGCGTGTCACCCCATAGATATGTCTTGCCATCTGCCGCCAGCCAGTATACGAACTTCCAATCCTCGTTGCCGTTCTTCCCCGCCTCGCCCATCGGCTTTCCATCTGTGGCAAAAAGCTCGGCGACACGCGTGGCGTCTTGCACGACACCATCGGTATAACCAAAGGCGGGTGCTGCGGCGCCTGTGGTCAGACCGGCGATATGCGTACCGGCAGCATCGGCCTTCCACGAGCCGTGATCACCCGGCAAGAAGGAAATAGCGATCGTTTCTGCCCATTGTGCGGTGAAGACCGTCATACCCAGAATGGCAACCTGGGTGGGAGCATTGGTTGAACCCGTGATAACCGTCTTGTCGTCCTTGGTCATCGTATAGGTATAAGCGCGCAGCGCATAATTAGCGGCAACCGGCGTCACGATGATATTGGTCTCGCCAATGGTCTGGCCATAGTAAGGTGTGCGTTCAGGCGCGCTCACGGTGCCCAAAGCAGCATCTGCTGTCTCGAACGTCACGCTATAGGAACGACGTGTCCATGTCGCATAGAGCACGACGTCGTCGCCTGCCTGCGAGGTGAGCGGCTCGGAGATGACGCCTCCATCGGCGATGACGGGCAGGTATTCTGTACCGTTCCACCAGTGGAAACCATTTGCCTTAGTAGTCCAACCCGCAAAATCATATCCATTGCGGATGAACGCGTTGGCCGCAAGCGAACGTGCCACACCATAGGTAAGCGTGGCAGAACTCATGGTCCCCTGCGCGTCTGTTGCATCTGACACAAAGCTCACCGTATATGTGACAGGCTTCCAGTGCGCATAAAGCGTCGTATTACCCGCCGGCATCTTATAGGTCGCATTGGGTACATACTTCACGGCGCCTTCGGTCGTCTCAGCCCACCCATCGAGCACATAGCCCGTGCGTGTAAACGAGCTTGCCGAAGGCAAGTGCAGCGTTGTATCTGCCAAGACGTCGGCATAGGCGATGGAAGGATCGCTATCAGCCGTAAGCCCGCCGTTGCCCATGATGGTCAGATCGAAATCGCTTACCTTCCAGTATGCGTACAACATGATGGTGCCGCCTGCGGCGCCCGTGAGATTTTTGACGCGTGAGCCGCCTTCATAGAGCTTGCCCGAGCCATCAGATCCGGTCGTCCACCCTACGAAGTCATAGCCGGCTTTGCTAACGCCTTCATCAGACGCAACAGGCAAGACACGTTCCACATCATAGGTGAAGGTCATCGGGTCGATCGATCCGGTACCGCCGTTGACGTCGAATTTGACGACAAAGTCGTGCGCTGTGAACACCGCGTAAAACGTCGTGGTTGCACTCCAGATGGCATAGGTTCCGGTATAGGCGTTATACGATGCTTTTTGCGGGACAAAGGATGCGTTCGTCGAAATATCATTGCCTTCGGCGTCCGTCACCGGATTGCCCGCCGCGTCAATCCAGCGCGCAAAGGTATAACCGGTACGAGCGTATGCAGCAGAGCCTTGCGGATTGCCGCTCACGGAAAGCACGGATTCCGAAAGCCTGCTCACATAGCCGCCCGCCGTCTGGTGCGTTTCTCCCGTAGTGGCGTCCTGCGTCACGGCGACGTAATTGATCGTCGATGTCGATTCCTCCCACATCGCATAGACCCAGCCTACTGACCCAGCCAAGGTGCTGCTCCCAAGCGAGGCGAACGTGGTTTCATCGGCAACCGAGGCACCATATGTGATCTTGCCGGCGCTCACGCTACCCAAATACCAGCCACGGAACTCGTAGCCGGGCCGCGTGGGATTGGTCTCGGGCAGATAGCCAACAATGCTGTCCATCCATTTCACGCCTGATTCAGATGCAACAGCCGAACCACCCTGGGCATCGAACGCCAACGTATAGGCATTGGCCTCCCATACCGCATAGATCGTCGTATTCACGGTGAACATACTCAGGGTACCGGGCGTTTCATTCGTGCCCGCAGGATAAATAGCCGCCCCATCCCTGACCGTCGACCATCCCGAAAGCGTATAGCCATCACGCAGAACATCTGCCGGGCCAGGCAATGCAACGGTCGCATACGTGTAGGCACGTTTGGCATCGAGCGCACCCGCGCGAGCTGCAGTGCCGCCGCAGGGATCAAAACTCAAGACCTGCTGGGTCTTCTCAAAGACGGCAGTAAACGTGATATCGGCAGAAACCGTCGTGGGAAGCGTGCCCGCAGTCATGCCCGCAGGGACACTCGCTGCTGTCGTATAAGTCGTGCCGTCAATCGTCCATTTCCAGCCAACCCACTTCCAGCCTGGGTCAGCCTTCGCATTGTTATAGTTACGGGCATTAGACGAAAGCGAGTCGAAGAGCGTCGCATATATCTCTTCTGCCTGACCAGCGCTCGCTCCGTACTTGGGAAGTGACGGGGCTTCCTGGCCGTCACCCGGCTCCCTAAGCGTCCAATACGTATAGTTTTCGGTCTCTATGAAGGTGCCGTGTTCACCCAGAGCATAGCGCACTACAAAAGTAGACGCTGCACGCCAGACAGCCCTAAATTCCGTAGAACCCAAGATGGCGACTGCGGTTGGATCTTCTGTAATGCCATTAATGGTCGCCGACCCATCAGCTGGCGTCGTCGTGTACGCCCAGTGACTGAACAGGTAGCCCTCAAGGGCTGTCTTCGTTGGCATGGCAAAGCCTTCGACGCCCGCAAGCGTACCCTGATAGACAACCTTCAAGGTATCAGGCACGGTCCCGATCGTACCACCCTCGCCACTGGCAAAATCAACATCATAGGAAGCTGCTGACCACACGGCATAGAGCACAACATTCGCACCATTGGCCCATAGCTCGTTTTGTATCTGCTGGCCATCTGTATACATGGCGCTTACTGCACCCGGAGCAAGCGACCAGCCCGCAAAATCATAGCCAATCAGTCTGAAAACGTTAGATGTAAGCGTCTGCGCAACATCATAGACGAAGGTTTGATCGCTCATCTTATTCGTGCCATCTGGCGTAGTAGCGGCAGAAGCGGCTGCGCGGAAGCTCACGGTGTAATGAATCGCGTTCCACTGAGCGAAAAGCGTGACGAAGCTCGTTCCATCAGCTGCAGGTGTTGCAACAAGATTCATAACCGAAGCTGCGTCTTTATAGAGCGTACCGGTTCCATCTTGCGCAACGGTCCAGCCAGCAAAGGTATAACCCTGACGCACGATACCCGTAATCTCGGTCGTGGTCGCCACGGTAGGCAGCAACTGCGCAACGTTGAAGATCGCACTCACAGACGCTGGAACACCGCTTGTAGCGCCATTGCCATCGAACTTGATGGTATAGGTATTAGCTGCAAAGGTGGCAATGTACGAATAGGTAGCCGCCCAAATCGTTTGGCCTTCGGCACGAACGGGCATATAACTGACGTTGTTCGAGACGATCTTGCCAGAAGTGGCATCCATCCATCCCGCAAAGCGATAGCCGGTAGATGCCGTAGCGACAGAAGCATAGGCTATGCCGTTTACACGCTCGACGGTAAGTTGCCAACCCGCATTTGTACGCGTCCACACCGCAGCGGCATTCTTTACGACAGTTGCATCGCTTGTCACAAGTGCCCAACCCGTATCCGTCGCAAGCCATTTCATTCCCGTGGGTGCGGTCGTGGTATCGGGCGCCACCGTGCCACCTGCTGCGGCTTCATAGGTAACCTTGGTGTACAACGGAGCCCACTGGGCATAAAGTGTGATGTATCCACTAGCGTACGTGTAGATGTTGCCACCGTCTTTATATGTGAAGGCGTTCACGCGACCGCCCGATGCATATTCCACACCAGAGCCGTCTTCTTTGGTGTTCCATGAAACGAAGGAGTAACCATCGCGGTGAATGCCCGCCTCAGTACCGCCCGTCGCAAGCAGCAGATACACGCCGTGCGTTGCCTGCTGATCGGGCAACGATCCAGCACCGCCATTATTTCGATACTGCACGGTATAGGTGTTGGCGGCAAAATGCGCGGTGAAGGTTACAGAACGATACGTATTCTCACTATCGAGTATTCCATCGTGATCAGTATCTGATCCGTCGATAATTCCATCATTATCGATATCGATACCGTCGACGATAATTACTTTACGGATATCCGATGCGCTCAATTTTGCAGAGGTGAACTGCAGGTCATTAGCATCATTTGTCCAATAATCAACATGATAGCCATTCTTGGCATATGCGGTCTGTCCCGTAATCGCCGGAATCTGATTGCCCGAACCGCCGGTGCCGCTCGTAAGCTGGAGCGTCTCGGTGGTCTT
>CAYSZR010000013.1:0-38587 GCA_964435565.1 uncultured Coriobacteriaceae bacterium | reverse complement strand
TCTGCTTTTTTGCTCCAGACGATAGATAATTATCGTATTTCTCAATATATGCATCGATATCCTCATCTGGATCGCACGCTGCTTCGGCCGTTTCGGTTGCGATAGCAACGAAGCGCTTTGCGTCGGCAAGGAGCTGGCGTGTACTGCACCCATGGGCAAGCGAGGAAAGCATCTCAAAAATCTGGACATTGCCCTCTGTCACATAAGACGGGGCATTCAAGACCAGCACCTCACAGCGGCTCTTCAGCGTTTCAAGCACCGCCGCCTCGTTATTCGCCAAAAGAATGCAAATCACGTTGCCGGGGGGTTCTTCGAGCGTCTTCAAAAACGCATTAGCAGGCGCTCCTGCCAGCCGGTGCGCATCTTGGATGATATAGACCTTAACCAACGCACGGATTGGCGCGAGTTCTGTGTCGTGCGTGATATCTCTGATCTGCTCAACGAGATACCCGCCCCGGCCACCCGGAGCATATACATGCAAATCAGGGTGCATCTGCCGCAACGCGCACTCATAAGCGTCATCGTCATCACCTGCGATCAGGCCAGATGCAAAACGCAAGGCGGTTTCAAACCCCGCCCCCGGCGCCCCGCCGGCGATAAGATAAGCGTGCGTGATATTTCCAGATTCAAAAGCATGCTGAAGATATGCGGCACTATGGCCCTGACTGGAAAGATCGGCAAACAGCGATCTCATTTTGAACTTCCAACCTGAACAGGGACATCGATCTCCATGTCTGAAATCTGCACAAGGACCTCTTGATGTACCCGGTCTATGGTGTCATTGGCGTCAACAATCCGCACCCTTTCAGGCTCAGATGCGGCGATTTCACGAAACCCGCACCGTGTACGCTCATGAAACGGTACGCCGGCAGATTCCATGCGGTCACCCTTGCCATCTGCGGAACGCTTGATAATACGTGCACGCGCAAGCTGCCGATCAACCTCCAGCAAGACAGTGCGATCGGGAACACGCCCCCCACAGGCAAGATCGTTCAGGCTTCCAACAAGATCGGCACCAAGCTCGCGGCCATAGCCCTGATAGGCAAGAGTCGAATCAGTGAATCTGTCGCAGATGACGATTTCCCCGCGCGCAAGTGCCGGCTCAATAGATTCTTCCATTACCTGGGCGCGCGCTGCCTCGAATAGCAGCAATTCCGCCAGGGGCGTCATATTCTCTTGTTCGCGGCCAAGGAGCAGGGTCCTGATGCTTTCGCCGAGCTGCGTACCCCCTGGCTCGTGGACACGCAACACCGTGCAACCCAACGCCTCGAAGTGGTCGGCCAGCAATTTTGCCTGGGTCGACTTCCCCGTGCCATCCCCTCCTTCGAAGGTGATGAGAACACCGCGCCTCTTGTTCTTATCATTGTTCATGCAGCCCGCCTTATCGAAGCCCACGGACGCCTCTGCAACAAGGTGTGCGAGCAAATCGGTGTTCCAGTTATTTCTTCGCGCGGCTCTTTTTGCCCCCGCGGGGTTTCTTCGCCTTTTCGGTTTTTGCCTGCTCGCGCTTGGGACAGCCCATATTCACGCAGATGCGCCAGGGGCCGCGAGCTGTCGAGATAATTACCTCAGGGGCACCGCACGCATCACAGACTTCTCCGGTAGCGGTGATGTCGCCTCGCTGGGGCAACGGATAACTGACGTCGCACTGTTCAAAGTTCTCGCAGCGAATAAAACGCTTGAGCGTACGTGGGTTTTTCTGAGCATAGAGCCTGCCTTTTCGACCGGCTTCTTTACACACGGGGCATTCCCCGACATCGATCTGCTCCATCTTGTTGCTTTCACACTCAGAATCAAGGCAGTGGTTATACGCCTTTGCCCTAAATGGGGTGACCTTGACCTGTGGGCCTCCGCAAAGCGGACACGGCTCGTCTATCGCCTCATAGCGGCCCTGGGGCAGCGGATAGGTTACATCGCAATCGGGCCAGCTGTTGCATCCGACGAAACTCGATCGAGTCTTTGCCGAGCTCTTAACGCATAGGTCGCCACCGCATTTGGGGCATGTCCCCACGCGACTATCGGCGACAACCGCATCGCTGATCATTTCGGCCACTTCATCTTTTGCAGGAACAAGATCTTCAAGCTGTGCAGCAAGCAGCTTGCGCGAGTGCAACACGACTTTGTCGCGTTCGCTCTTACCGTCCGCTATTTGCGTCATCTCACTTTCCAGCTCGGCAGTCATATCCGGCGTCGTGATATGTGGAGCGAAACGCTCAAGCGCCTGAATAACGGCAAAACCTAGTTTTGTGGGCTCAATAGGATCATTAACGACATAGCGGCGGTCATAGAGGCGCTCGATCATGTCATGTCGCGTCGCCTTCGTGCCAAGTCCTTTTGCTTCCATTTCCTGAATGAGCTTGCCGGACGAATAGCGTGCGGGTGGCTCGGTCTGCTTATGCGCACAAGCGAGATCCCAGAAATCAACCACTTGGCCTTCTTCGAGCAGGGGCATCTGCTCGTCCTTCTTCAATCCATATTGATAAACGCTTCGGTAGCCGGGGTATACGAGCACGTCACCACGAGAGGTAAACGACTCGCCCACAACATCGAGCGTCACCTTCGTACTCTCGAGAACGGCTGCATCTGAAAGCGTCGCCATAAAACGACGGCAGATGAGACTGTAGAGCTTCCATTCGTCAGCACGAAGATTCTCTGATGTAGCTGCCCCCGTAGGGTAAATGGGGGGATGATCCGTCGTCTCCTGTTTGCCACGCGTAGGGGTAAGCTCGTCATTTGCCAGCAGCTGCTCTGCGTTTTCGCGAAACTCCGGAACGGTAGCAAGCGTTTTGAGCACACCGCGCAAATCGAGGCCGGACGGATAAACCGTATTGTCAACGCGCGGATACGACGTATAACCGCTCATATAAAGCGATTCGGCGATACGCATCGTTCGCGCAGGCTTGATTCCAATCGAGCTGGCAGCCGCCATAAGCGATGTGGTATTGAACGGGGCGGGCGGATTTGAGCGACGCCGCTTTTTCTCAATTGCGCTGACCGTCGCCTCGCGCGCGTCGTGCAAGCGCCCCATCACGTCGTTGGCCTCTTGCTCAACTTTAAAACGGGCGGTTGCATGCGTCGCGACAAACGCGTCGTCGTGGCTCTCCTTAGGAGCAGCGTTTCCCGTTATAACCCAATAATCTTCGGGAATGAAAGCTTCGCGCTCTTTCTCACGCTCGACCACGAGTGCCAGTGTCGGCGTCTGAACACGTCCGGCCGACCTCGTGTTTCCAATGCCGCTGTATTTAACACAGGTTAGATAACGTGTAAGAACAGCGCCCCAGATAAGGTCGATATACTGACGGGACTCGCCAGCATGCGCCAGGTCATAGTCGAGCTGCTGCAGATTCGAATCGCTGAACGCCTCTTCGATTTCTTTTTTCACGAACGCAGAATACCGGGCGCGTGTTATAGGAGCAGCTTCATTGGCATCACGAACAACCGAAATCGCATCGAGGCCTATCAGCTCCCCCTCACGATCGAAGTCTGTTGCAATGATTATGCTATCCGCCTTTTTTGCAAGGTTCTTCAAAGATCGGATAATGTCCTTTTCTGCGGGAAGCTTAATAAGCGGTGCGTAGGTTAGATAAGGCAGGGACGGGATTTTCCATCCCTTCAGGCTAATCCCCTGCGCGGTAAAGGGCTTGCGTTTGCTTTTCCAGGGAGGAACGGGCAAATCTGCCGGCATATCCGGCGCAGCGATGACCTCGCCCTCGGCATCCATGCCAATCCAGGTGCCGTCTTTTTCGTACACAAGCTCATCGGGAAAATCCACACCCAGAATATGTCCTTTTAGACCGACCGCCACGCACTCATGGCCTCCGCGTGTGAAGCGATAGACAGGCGTGTTATAGACCTTGTCAGACTCGGGCTTTTTATCTGCAAGAAGACGGGATATCTGCTGCGCCGCGATATTTTTCTCGGTGATGATAAGTTCCATGTTCAAATCACTTGTCCGTTTTCGCTATATATATGGTCCCCGTGATCTACAATCAAGTTGGAGATTGCACGGGCAGGGCCAAAAAGGCCTCAGGTGCTCGATTGTAACCATATATCAGAGGTTCTGGCTACCTCCTTTTTAGAATCGCTTAGTCCAACGCGTTGTGTCGCATGCGATGAACCGGGCATGATCCTGTGTGCAAAGTGTGCGGCTGAGCTGCCGTTTATCGACGTGAAAAACGCCTGTCCGCATTGCGGCGCTCCGTATGGACACATGATATGCACCGAATGTCCTCCACCCGATAGCGAACATGCACGGATGCACCCAGAAGACCTCTTTCCTTTCGTTTCGGCCCGAGCAGCACTTTCATATGAAAAAGGAACGAAAAGAATCGTTCGTACTTATAAAGACGGAGATGAACTTCGACTTGATATGGTCATCGCATCATTTGTCTGCCAGGCGATGCGCGGACGGGCCCATTCAAGAAAGATCCAACGACAATCAATGGTTCAGCCCCGCCGCAAAACCTTGGGCGCGCCTGATGACTGGACGCTTTGGGCAGATGCAATCGTGGCAATCCCTGCATCTCCAGACGCCGTTGCTCGACGTGGATTCGACCATATGTCCCGCGTGGCAAAGCTATGCAGCGCCTGGACGGGCCTGCCCTTAATCGAAGCACTCGTCTATAAGAAACGAACACTCGACCAAAGAGCACTTGGAAAAGGCCAGCGCCGCATGAACTCGACCGGTTCTTTTGCGGCGGCAAGCGGTGTAGGGCGCATGCCCGCAAAGATCATCCTCATCGATGACGTACTAACGACCGGAGCAACTGCGACAGCGGCAACCAACGCCCTAGTCGAAGCGGGTGCGCGTGATATTGCAGTGGCCGTATGCGCCCGTGTCTGGTGAGTTTTCAAGAAAGCGTTGTTCGCCGACCGGAAACTTATATCCCGCGGAAAGCGTTTCTCTAAAGCCCATGTGGTAAAGTAGCGAACTTGCAAGGAATCGAATATTGGAATTTGAGAAGGATATATTCGTGTTAGGAATCAGCGGTACGGAACTGGTGATCATCCTGTTCTTCGCCTTCCTTATCTTTGGTCCGGATAAACTCCCCCAGATAGGGCGCACCGTAGGACGAGCGATCAGACAGTTCAGAGATGCTTCGGAAGCAGCTAACAAAAAATTCAAGGAAGAGGTCGCTGACCCCTTCCAAGAGGCCGTTGCGCCATATAAAGACCAGGTAGAGGAAACTGCGAAGCCGCTCAAAGATGACATCGCAGCCATCAACGAGACCTTCAACGAAACAAAGAGCATGATAGCCGACCCTTTCAAGGAGATGTTCAAACCAACATCCCCGACCGAAGCGCCCGCAAAAACCGCAGGTGTTGTCACGAGCGGCGCGGCAAGCGAGTCCGGCAGTACACAGGAAGAATCAGCGGCGACACAGGAATCTCCACAGGATCCTTTCGCCAATGTCCTCGACGAGCCTGTCGCCAAACAGTCTAAAACTGAAGGCAAACCCGTTCCCGCTGAAAGCGCTCCAGTAAAGAAAAACCTCGCTTCTTCGCTATACGATATCGACGACAACGCACAAGGCGGTGAATAACATGCCCATCGGACCCGCGCGTATGCCGCTTATGGATCATATCGGCGAGCTTCGACGGCGCTTCGTTATCATCGTCGTCGCACTGCTCGTCACCGTATGCTTTATGTATCTGCTTGCACCACAGTTTATTGACTTTCTTATCCTGCCAGTACACGAATACGTTAGCGAGGTATACGTCACCGGGGCATTTGAAGGTTTCTCGCTGAAGTTTCGCGTGGGATTATTCATGTCGGTTATCGTCTGCAGCCCCCTTATCTTTTGGGAATTGCTCGCGTTCTTTTTGCCTGCGCTTAAACCCAAAGAGCGCCACTATGTTTTGCCAACGTTCTTTATCGCGGTTTTCCTGTTCGTTTTTGGTATGGTGTTTTGCTATTCCTTCTGCCTCGAGCCGGCCTTTCAGTTTTTGACGGGCGAGAGCAACTCGATCGGCCAGATTCTTCCTCAAGCGACTGACTACCTCAAGTGGATTATCTTGTTCGAGCTTGCCTTCGGTATCGCCTTCGAGCTACCTCTTGTGGTGTTCTACCTCATTCTCTTCAATATTGTCCCCTATAAGAAAATGCGCGCCAACTGGCGCTACATCTATGTTGGCCTGTTAGTTTTAGCCGCTGTTGTTACCCCGGATGCATCGCCTGTGACGATGGGCATTATGTTTGCCGCACTTGTTGCGCTCTATGAAATCTCATTGGCAGTGGCGCGTGTGGCGCTGGCACGCAAAATCAAACGCCAGCGCAAGGAAGAAGAAGCGGAGATGGCTGCATAGTGCACGAGCTATCTTTGATGCAGGGAATCTTCGATTCCGTCATTCCCGTTGCACGCCAAAACGGCGCGGTTAAGATCACGGGCATCAAGCTCAGGGTTGGGGATATGACGATGGTTGTTCCCGACGCCATGAACTTCGCCTTCGAAGCGCTTTCCGAAGACGATCCTCTGCTTGCCGGTGCGAAGCTCACGATAGACTTCGTAACGCCTCGCTCGCGTTGCCTTGATTGCGGCACCGAATTCGATCACGATCGCTTTCACAACCATTGCCCGCAATGCGATTCACCAGCTACCCTGCTTATAGCGGGACGCGAGCTTGAAGTTGCCTCAATGGAAATCGAAACACCCGACGACTAGAAAAACGCGAAAGGACACGAGATGGCCCATATCGATTTGGAAACCAAGATTCTCAATAAGAACGACGAGCTGGCCGCTGAAAACCGTGCCGCACTTGACGAAAAAGGCGTCTATATGGTCAACGTGCTCGCGAGCCCCGGCTCCGGAAAAACCTCAACCATCGTTGCAACCATCAATGCACTGCGTGACCGTTATGGAATCGCCGTTATCGAAGGTGACATCGCTAGCGATGTAGATTCGCAAACCATCAAGAACCTCGGTATCCCCGCGGTCCAAATAAACACGGCAGGGACATGTCATCTGGAATCAGATATGCTAAAAAGGGCACTTGACGTGCTTGATCTTGACAACATCGACCTTATCTTCATTGAAAATGTAGGGAATCTCGTGTGCCCCGCTGATTTCTATCTTGGCGAGAACATCAAGATGATGATTCTTTCAGTCCCCGAAGGTGATGACAAGCCGTTGAAATACCCCGGCATGTTCCAGGCGGCAGACGCGATCATCCTCAATAAAGTCGATGTCATGCCGGCCTTCACCTTCGACAAGTCGCTCTTTGATGAACATATCGAGCAACTTAATCCCAATGCGCCGTGTTTTGCCATTGCGGCTACCAAAGGAGAAGGCGTAGACGACTGGGCAAACTGGCTTTCAAGCCAGATCGAAGCCTTTCGAAATTAGTCTGCCTTCGGGCTATTCCTGGGCGAACTCGATACCCGTTTCCGTGATAATCGCCTTGATAAGCTCATTGGGAGTCACATCGAAGGCAGGGTTGTGCACATCGCAATCACTTGGCGCAATCTGGAGCCATTGGTGCCCGTAGGGCATACAACGCACTTCCTGAGCATCCCGTTGCTCTATTTCGATCTCGTCTCCCGTCATAAGGGTGCGGTCAAACGTAGACTGAGGCGCCGCCACGAAAAATGGGACGCCGTGATAGCTCGCGACAACCGCGAGAGGGTATGTGCCGATCTTGTTCGCGATATCGCCATTTGCGCACACGCGGTCAGCGCCCACGATTACGGCATCAACCTGACGCTGCCCCATCAAAGAGCCGGCCATATTGTCACAGATAAGCGTATAGGGAACGCCGCATTTACCCAGCTCCCATGCAGTAAGACGCGCGCCTTGTTCAACTGGGCGGGTTTCATCGACCCATACCTTCTCGATATCGCCCGCTTCATAGGCATGATAGATCACCGATGTCGCCGTGCCCCATGCAACCGTACCCAGAGCGCCGGCGTTGCAATGCGTCTCAACCCGCAGCGGGCGTCCAAGCTGCTGAGCAAGTCCCGCGAATATCGCAGCACCGTTTTCCCCAATCGCCTTGCAGGAGGCGATTTCGTCTTCCATGATCTGCAGCGCGTTTTCCTCGAGTCCGTCAACTATCTCTTCCACGCGCATATCCCGATGCGCGTCTGCCTTTGCGCGCTGGACCTGCTGGTCGACGGCCCACGCAAGATTCACTGCGGTCGGTCGCGTGGATATGATTTCCTTACCCCGCTGCTCGAGCTTATTTGCGAACACCATAATCGAATCAACATCGCTTTTCGGATTCGCCTGTCGCTTTGCCTCGCGAATGACGGGCCATTCGTTCTTCGCCCATAAAGCGATGGCGAAGGCACCGGCCGCCCCAATCGCCGGCGCACCGCGCACGGCAAGATCGGCAATCAGGTCGCAAACCTGCTTAGACGAAAAGCAGTCGACATATTCGACATTGCGCGGCAAAAGCCTCTGATCAAGAACCATGAGACGCGCAGCGGCATCATCGAGTTTTGCTGTTGTAAGAGCGCTGGGAACCCATCCTTCAAGCGCGGGTTTCCATTCAAGCGATCGCGGAAGAAATTCTCCCACCATGGTTATAGCACCGCCTTTATCTTAAGAATATACGGCAAGAATACTACCACCTCGCGTACGGTGCGGCAGATATTCATTGTCGTGGCCTTCGTGCAAGGGGCCGTTTCCTTAACATTGACGTGACTCTATACGGTGCCCATAGTCCAAGTGTTAAGGTACTTCTCCTGCGCGGGAGTGAGCGTATCTATTTCCACACCCAACGTTGCAAGTTTAACCTTGGCTATCTCATCATCGATTTCCGCAGGGATGTTATAGCATCTCGGCTCGAGCTCATTTGCATGTTTCACGACATACTCAGCCGCAAGCACCTGATTGGCAAAGCTCATATCCATTACTTCAGCAGGATGACCCTCGGCTGCAGACAGGTTCACGAGACGGCCTTCGGCAAGCAAGATAACCGTGCGACCATCAGGTAGGGTGTACTCATCAACAAGCGGCTTCAGGGTTTCCTTCTTGACAGCATGCTCGTCAAGCCAGGGGATATTAATCTCGGAATTAAAGTGTCCGGAGTTGCAGATGATTGCGCCGCTTTTCATGTTGTTGAATGCCGGCTCGTCGATAACGTTCAAATCACCAGTCACGGTAATCCAAATATCGGCTTCTTTCGCTGCCTCGCTCGCCTTCATGACACGATAGCCCTCCATGTGCGCTTCTAGGGCCTTCAGTGGATCAATCTCGCAAACAATGACCTTCATGCCCATTCCGGCAGCGCGCAATGCAAGGCCACGGCCGCAAAAACCATAGCCCGAAACGACAAGCGTACGACCCGCAAGCAAGCGGTTTGTTGCACGAACCACACCGTCAAGCGTGGACTGACCAGTCCCATAGCGATTGTCGAAGAAATGCTTGGTGTTGGCATCGTTCACATTGAAGCTCGGATATTTAAGCGCACCGGCGGCTGACATCGCAGCAAGGCGGATTACGCCCGTCGTGGTCTCTTCAGTGCCACCGATCACGTAATCGAGCGCGTCATTTCGCTCGCCGTGGATGCGATCGCACAAGTCGGCACCATCATCCATAGTCACAGTCGGGTGCTGGTCGATAACCTGATCAAGATGCTGGTAATAGGTTTGCGTATCCTCACCGCATCGGGCGAAAACATCCGCTCCGTAATGCTTCACAAGAGCCGCAGCGGTATCGTCTTGAGTTGACAGCGGGTTTGATGCGCACAGTGCCACATGCGCGCCGCCAGCAATCATCGTGCGCACAAGATTGGCAGTCTCAGTTGTTACATGCAGACAGCACCCAATGGTCATTCCATCGAAAGGCTTTTCACTTTCGAAGCGCTCGCGGATCTGCGCAAGAACAGGCATGTCGCGGTCAGCCCATAAAATACGCTCGCGGCCAGCGTCTGCAAGATCTATGTCGGTGATATCGTAAGCCATTGCTTCCTCCTCGTAAAAATACATGCCGTTCATACTAACACGTAACCAAACTCCGTCATCAAATGTTTGATTGACAATTAGTTAGCAATGGTTAACATATAGGATATGATGAATCTGCTAAGCGCGGCCATATTGATTTTCATTGCCTTTTGGGCGGTTTTTGCCATCAAGGCAACTTTTCTGCGTCAAAACCAACTGCAGCACCGTCAGCAGATGAAACCCGATGCAAACGAATTCGATCTAGGGCTCCCCTGCGCAACTTGTACGATGGCAAATAGCTCAGGATGCACGTCTTCGGCTCGATCGCGCTGCGGCACTCCACCCACAAGCTGAGAAGCGCGTTGTACAATGCAAGCTATAGAAACGGCATATATGAGACGGGGTCTTTGGTGGCTATTGGCGATCTGACATCCTCATACGAAGATTACATCGAGGCTATATATGACTTGGCAAAACGCGGAAGCGGGTCGGTGCGTTCCGTCGACGTAGCAAACGAGCTGGGTTTTTCAAAGGCAAGCGTTGCCCGCGCAACTAAGAACCTGCGCGAAATGGGATATATCAACCAGGAACGATATGGCGAAATCACGCTCACAGACGCGGGGGAAGAATATGGCGAACATATTTTCATGCGCCATAAGGTCCTGCGCGCTTTTCTGATTGAAGTGCTCGGCGTTGAAGAAGAAGTGGCCAACGTCGAGGCGTGTGAGATGGAACACACCATCAGCCAAGACACGATGGATAAATGGATTGCCTGGTATGAGAGCAACTACACATCTCTTACCGGCGAAACCATGGGGATCCACACGAGCTAGGATGAGCCAAGGCCAGTCATCTGGATAATTTGCCGGATAAGGCGTTCGGAACTATTTCCAAATCGATTCTTCGTCCCATATTTCGTCCTTAGCGGGGCGCCTCGTGCTGTGCACTCCACCGGTGGCAAGATTAAACGCCTTGTGAACGCGCACAACAAAAAGAAGATAGATGCCGGCGCCGATTGCGCAAATCGCCATAGTCAAAAAAAGGACAATGTCCATATCGCCGCGTAAGGCTCCTGTAATAATTATTATCAAAGCAAAGAGCAAAGGCGCCACGATACCAGCGATACCAAGAATGGTTGGTGTTAAGAACGACCCCGGATTAGACGCTGTCTGAAGGCCGAACGTCGCCGGGATAAGAGTCACGAGCCCGATAAACATTATGAAGACGGGGCGCCAATAATCGCTAAAACTTGTAACGAAAAGCATAGCGCCATCTCCAGATTGAGAAAGCTCCCCAAATGCTCCAACAAGCATATTTGTGCCGAATATGATTCCGCCAATCCCTAACGCAATCAAAACGAGCGAAACCAGACGGAGCTCTTTGCAGCCCTTAAGATGCATCGGCTTGCGCTCGGCTTCGCCGAAAGCACTCCAGTCGATGGGATTATCGTCGCGTTCGTATTTTTCGTGTTTGGCCATACTATCTAGCCATTCTCTTGAACAGTGCGTTCTGTCTACGTATATATCATGTTTCACAGCGCGTCATCGTGCACCTGCCATAATAGCGCAAGACTAGAAAGCGGAAACGTTCACCTTCTAACATTGGGTATGTTTTGCGGCTGTCAGGCCGCTGTTTCTGGCTGCATGTACTCTTTATCGATCCGTTTGCCCACGGTAGCGCGTAAGACGAAAAGCGTGACGATCGTCAACGCTATTCCAATGCCAAGACAGATAACCCAGTTCTGCACGAAACCAGCAATGACAAAACAGACAAAAGAAAGCGCCGCTACAGTAAGCGCATAGGGCAGCTGAGTTGAAACATGAGTGATATGGTTCACGTTTGCTCCCGCAGAAGCCATAATCGTGGTATCTGAAATCGGAGAACAATGATCGCCACAAACCGCGCCGGCAAGGCAGGCAGAAATACCAATGGTAAGCAGTTCTGGCTGGCTATCGAAAATCGGCAGCACGATAGGAATCAAGATACCGAAAGTCCCCCAGCTCGTGCCCGTTGCAAACGAGAGACCGAGGCCAACCAGGAAGATTATGGCGGGTAACATTGAATAAAGCCCCTCTGCAGCGCCTCCCATAAGACCAGCAACGTATACGTCAGCGCCAAGCGCGTTTGTCGTAAGCTTGAGCGTAAGGGCGAAGGTCAAAATCAACATTGCAGGTACCATGGCCTTAAAACCATTCACAATGCTTTCGGCGGCCTGGGCAAATGTCACCACACGGCGGCATAGCATATAAAGGAAGGTGATGATTAAGGCGATGAGAGAACCCCAGGGCAAACCAACCGAAGCGTCCGTATTGCCAAATGCAAGAGCGAGGTCCATATAACCTTCTTGAGCCGGATCCCAAAACCCTCCGACATACATCATGCCAATAACGCAAAAAACGATAAGGACGATAACAGGGATAAGCATATCCAAAAGTGACGCCCGCTCGTTTTCAACCTCTTTGGCATCACCCAAAGAGCCCAGCAGGCCATTGCGATATGCTTCCATTTCAGCACGCGCCATAGGGCCATAGTCAAAACGCATAAGACTGATACCGATGACGAATACGATGGTAAGCAATGAATAGAAATTATAAGGAATTGCCTGGATGAAGAGCTGAATGCCCGTGATACCCGTATCCAAATCAGAAGCCGTTGCGGAAACAGCAGCCGCCCAGGAAGAAATCGGCGCGATCATGCAAATAGGAGCAGCCGTTGCGTCAATGATATAAGAGAGCTTAGCGCGCGAGACCCTCTGCTCATCGGTCACGGGGCGCATAACAGCTCCAACGGTAAGGCAGTTGAAATAATCGTCAATGAAGATTAAGACGCCCAGAAGAAAAGTCGCAAGCTGGGCTCCTGTTCGGTTTTTAATATGTCGAGCAGCCCACCTGCCAAAAACGGCAGACCCGCCTGCGGCGTTGATAATTGCGACCATGATGCCGAGCATAACAAGGAAAACGAAAATGCCGGCGTTGAACGGCTCGCTCACGGCATTGAGAAAGCCGACCTTTATCACGTCTTCCCCTTGACCAACCGATCCCGAGATAATGTAGTTAATGGTCTCAATAGGATCGAAACCGGCAAGGAGCAGCGCTCCAACCACAACACCCACAAACAACGACGTATAGGTTTCTTTGGTTATAAGCGCAAGCGCAATCGCAACAACGGGCGGAATAAGAGCCCAAAAAGTACCGATAAATTCCATCCTGCAGTCCCCCTCATCGACAATCTCAAAGATTCTACTGCTCGACGAGCATGAAGAGGAGAACGAACACGCAGACGGAAGACGGCCTAGCCGAATTAATTCGGCTAGGCCGTCCGAGCAGAAAATCAAAAGTTGATTAACCTAAAAGTTCTGCCAGGTCATCGGCAACATTAGTTGTAGGTGCAATATGATAATTCTCAACAAGCACGTTGAGGACGTTGGGGCTGATGAACGCCGGGAGCGTCGGACCGAGCTTGATATTTTGAATCCCCAGATGGAGCAAGGAGAGCAAGATGCACACAGCCTTCTGCTCGTACCAAGAGAGCACAAAGGAAAGCGGCAAATCGTTCACGCCGCATTCAAATGCCTGCGCGAGCGCTAGGGCAACTTGAACGGCTCCGTAGGCATCGTTGCACTGGCCGATATCCAGCAGTCGTGGCAATCCTGCAACTGTGCCCAAATCAAGATCATTAAAGCGATATTTACCGCAGGCCAGCGTTAGAATAACACTGTCTTGAGGTGCTTGCTTCACGAAATCAGTGTAATAGCTACGTCCTGGACGGGCTCCGTCGCAGCCCCCGACCAAGAAGAAATGCTTAATGGCGCCTGACTTCACTGCCTCGACGATAGCGCCCGCATTTGCGAGCACTGCGCCGCTGCCAAATCCCGTAGTCACATGGTTGCCGCCGTTAATGCCGCTAAACTGCCGGTTTTCGGAATAACCACCCAGCTCAATGGCCTTTTCGATCACAGGGGTAAAATCCTTGTCTTCGCCAATATGTGCGAGCTCGGGAAAAGACACAACATTTGTCGTGAAGACACGGTCTGCATAGGTTTCCTTGGGAGGCATGAGGCAATTGGTGGTAAAGAGAATCGGCGCGGGCACATCGTCGAATTCTTTCCTCTGATTTTGCCATGCGGTGCCAAAATTTCCCTTGAGATGCGCATATTTTCTCAGCGCGGGATACCCATGTGCAGGAAGCATCTCGCCATGCGTATAGATGTTGACGCCCTTGCCCTCGGTTTGCTTCAAAAGCAATTCCAGATCTTTCAGGTCGTGTCCAGTGACGATGATAAATGGTCCCTTTTCGACACCCATGGTCACCTCTGCAGGCTGTGGCGTGCCGTACGTGCCGGTGTTGGCGGCATCAAGCAGGCCCATGCAGGCAAGATTAATCTCGCCGACCTTAAGCGTCAGAGCAAGAAGGTCATCAACGGTTTCAAGCGTCGCAATTCCACGCAGCGCCTCGAAGAAGAACGCATCAACATCGGGGTCGACTTTCCCAAGGATACGGGCATGGTAGGCGTACGCCGCCACACCGCGAATACCAAATAGCACCAGCGACTTAAGCGAGCGGATATCCTCGTTTTCATCCCAAAGCTTTTCTAAGACATAGTCATTGACTGACTTGCAGCCATATTCTTTTGACAGACGTTCCGTTTCGGCATGTACTCTGGCAGTCAGGGCCTTAACAGTCTTTTCATTGAAATTCACATTGGTGATGCAGGTAAATAACGCTTCAACGACAAGCTCGGCAGTCTGATCTGGAACAGGATGCCCTTCAAGAGTTTGCGCAAGTCCGATAGACGCGCCGGTAAGGCCGTCTTGGTCAAATGCTACCTCGGCGCTCTTTCCACATGCACCTGCGGTAACACAGGCCGTACAACCTGCTGTCTGCTCACATTGATAGCAATACATCTTCGTATCCATGAAACCCCTTCCGGTATGTAAACAACGGGTGGTGCTCTCGATTTGGCATCCTAGGGAGATGTTGGTAGGATGTATGTTGTACTTACAACATTTGTCGAAAGAGCGGTGAACGGTATCATGGAAAACGCCGATGTTGATTTTCTCGCTCAGACAAGCCTGTTCACCGGCGCAAACAAAGATGAAATCGCAGCGATGCTAAGTTGTCTAGACGCCCGTTACAGGGCATATGACAAAGACGAGGTCATCTACCATACAGGCGATACAATCAGCTCTCTTGGGCTTGTTGTGTCCGGAAGCGTCCGCATCGAAAACACCGATGTCTGGGGAAATATCAGCATAGTCGGTCAAATCGCCGAGGGTGCCGTATTTGCGGAAACATACGCGGCTGTCAAATCTCCGCTTATGGTTGATGTCATCGCCGCGGCCGACTGCGAGATCCTTTTTCTCAACGTAAGCCGTATTCTTACAACGTGTTCGCATGCTTGCGCTCATCATCAGCGCACGACATCGAACCTCTTGGCGATTACCGCGCGAAAAAATCTGAGTCTCACAAACCGTATCTTTCATACCGCTCCCAAAACAATTCGAGCTCGCGTTCTCGCCTATCTATCCACTCAAGCAGAGCTCGCAGGCTCAAGCTCGTTTGATATCCCCTTTAACCGCCAGCAACTTGCTGAATATCTCGGGGTAGACCGCAGCGCGCTGTCAAACGAGCTTTCAAAGATGAGAGATGCGGGGATCATCGAGACCCATCGCAGCCATTTCGTTTTGCTTGGGGCAACGCAGACATGGGAATAGCCATGGCTGCCAAGATAGCGACCACTCTCAATGTTCAGCTATACGACGCCGGCGCTTTATAATGGTCTACAGATCTTTCTTCGCGGCGATCACCCGAGCAAGCGTAGCCTTGAACACGTCTATATCGAGCGGCTTCGCGATATGGGCATTCATGCCGGAAAGCAATGCCTTTTGCACATCTTCATTAAATGCATCAGCGGTCATCGCAACGATGGGAATACCTGCTGCCTCTTTGCGTTTCTCTGACGCAACGCTCGCGTCGTTGCCAAGCTTTCTAACAGCTTCAATTGTCTCATAACCGTTCATAACGGGCATCTGCACGTCCATGAGAATCAGGTCATAGGTACCCGCTTCGCTGTTCAAAAACTGTTCGAGCAACTTTCCGCCATCTGCCGCTATCGTCGTGCATGCTCCGTTGGCCTTCAAAATTTCCGTGAGAACTTCGGCGTTGAGCGCATTGTCTTCAGCGGCAAGGATATTGAGCCCGTCAAGCGAGTTCTCGGTCACATCGCCCTTGTCGGTCATTGTTCTTCCTGTATCCGTCAGCCGCATATCTTCATCGTCGACTTCAAGATCATCGAGCAGTCTCTGTAAGCCGCTCGCAAAAAATGGCTTCTGCAGAAAGCCGTCCACACCGGCCGCCCTGGCTTCATCTTCAATAACACCATAATCATAAGCGGTTAGGATAATGATATGGATATCTGCCGGCAGCTCGAGCCGAATACACCTTGCGGTCTCAATGCCATCCATGCCCGGCATTTTCCAATCGAGCAAAACGATGTTGTAATCGCGTTCGGCCTCGTGCGCCGACACGAGCATTACGAGTGCCTCTTCCCCACCCTGCGCCGTGTCAAGATGTACCCCCGTGCCACTCATCGCCTCAGCTATATTTCGTCGCACAAGTTCGTCATCGTCAACAGCCAACATACGTATTGCACTGTGTCTCTTCCAAAAATCAGATTCTGATTCCTTTTCCTGAATTCGCAAGGGTAGAACAACCGTAAAGGTGCTTCCTTTGTTCAGCTCGCTCCTCACGGCCATGGTTCCGCCCATAATATTGACGATATTCCTGGTGATGGCCAGGCCAAGACCTGTTCCCTGTGATTCCTCATGCCCTGGCAACGTCTCGCGGCTAAACGGCGTAAAAATAACCTTTTGAAATTCCTTCGACATACCGCGTCCGTTGTCTGCGATTTCAAAGGCGACATTTTCGTAGACGCTTGACGAAGCAGGCAGCCCTTTGATTTTCATCGTAATGCATCCGCCGGCTTGGGTGTATTTTGT
The DNA here is from genome assembly GCA_964435565.1 of uncultured Coriobacteriaceae bacterium. Classification (GTDB taxonomy): domain Bacteria; phylum Actinomycetota; class Coriobacteriia; order Coriobacteriales; family QAMH01; genus QAMH01. The sequence continues at coordinate 21,706 of CAYSZR010000013.1, read as the reverse complement.
TGCATTGCCTAAAATGTTGATTAGCACCTGCCGCAAGCGACTGTCGTCGGCCATGAAAAGATCATGGGCAAGGCCGGAAACATAGATTTCAAACGTTTGCCCCTTTGCCTCCATCTGCGGACGAATAATCTCGTCCACTATGGCAATTGTATCGGCAAGCCTAAATTCTCGCGTATTGATCTGAACAGCACCGGATTCGATTCTTGACATGTCGAGCACGTCATTGATAAGCCCCAAAAGATGATTGCTTGATGCAAGTACTTTTCTTGCCTCGTCTGCAACCCTCTCTGGATTGTCAGCATCCTTAAGCAGCAGCGTTGCAAACCCGATAATTGCGTTCATGGGAGTACGGATATCGTGACTCATGCGTGAGAGAAACTTTGTCTTCGCAAGGTTAGCCTGTTCGGCCGCCCCAAGAGCATCTGACAATCGACGATTTCTCTCTTGCTCTTCTTCAAAACCCTTGGTTATATCGGTGCGAACGTAGAGGATTTTACCGGCCTCGCGATCGAGCCAAGTGTAGCGATGTTGTTTGCGTTTTGGTTTACCGTCGGCTCCGACGAAATCAAAAACCATAACGTATTCAGGCTCATCATCGAGCACATCGACGACATGCTCGATTTTAACCTGGTCCCATAAATCCTGATGTCTTTCCACATCAGGCAAGAACTGCGAGGCCATCATCTTGAATAATTCTGAAACAGTTGTTTCGCGCTGTTCAGGAGGTGTTTTCACCCCATTAGCGTACCAAGTTCCCGTGCGAAGCGACATATGTTCGGTGACAACATCGATAATTGCAACGAAATCGTTCGCCTCTAAGGCGAGCTGATTCAAAATTGACTCGTTTTCGCGTTCTTTACGCGACCGTTCTTGTTCGGTCTTCCACACCGCTGTCACATCTTGTTGAACGACCAAGATACTGTTGCGAAAATCATGGAGCCAACGGTATTGCACTTGCTTGTGGGCTGCTTTTCCCTTTTCCGAGAAGTCGTAGCTACAATAGTAGGGTGATTCGACCTGTAAATGTTCAATGATATTTTTGGTGGATATCATCTTGCTAATCTCTTCTTGCCGCTCTGGTGCTATAAGTGCCTCTACGGCCCGATCCATCATCTTCGAATAGCATATAGTCGCACCGTCGGCCCAGTATGGAACGATGATGCGTATTTTGTCAGACATGTAGCGAAATGTTGCGGTATCGGTATCCGGGTCGATCAACGCCACGAAATCGCAGCTTTGGCGCATCACGGCGTCTATAACCAACTCGTCTTGCTTTTTTTCGCTCATGTCAACGGTATAGAAGAAAGCATAGACATCCTGCGTCTCGGGGTCTGCAAGCAGCAATAGACGCGTCGACACATAAGAAAGGACGCCGTCGACCATACGTGAATAGTTCATAACCTGTTCGGTCTTGCCCTCGCGGAATGCTTCAAGCATGCCGACGTGCGAACACATATGGGCGAACTTCTTGCGCTCGACAGGGTCTGGCAGTTGCGCTGTGGCAGCAAAAAAATAGTATTGGGTTTCAGGGCTTTGATTTGCCACTTCCGGTTCATCGGCAAGAATCGCCAGGCGCATCTCTTCACTGCAGGGCGGCTTGTCGGGGAGTTTTACTGGAGGATTATCGCCATTTTGTTTTACGACCGTGTCTTTGGTAACGTTAAAACACGATGCGATCATAATCGAGCTTTGCGCCGCTTCGCGCATGAGCATCTGGTCGGCAAACGATCTTTCCTTCTTCATCTTATCGGTTACATCGATACCAAAGGCAAGTACATACTCCGGGTTTCCATCCTCGTCAAAAAAATTGACCCAATGGTGTCTGATCCAGATACCGGCACCGCCCGGATTAACCTGCACGGTAAAACCAACTTCTTCTTTCCCCGCCTCGATATCCTTTACTGAATCACGAAACAGGCGTTTGTGTTCGACACTCATGTCGACATGGTCGAAGATCGACTCCGGGCAATCGCCTGCCGCCATGGGCACGACATTAAAACCCTTGGGCAAATTCAAAATCTCATAGCTGCGCGTTTTGGGGTAATACACAAAAGACAGCACATCGGACTTCTGTATCATTTTTTCCAGCATAGTCTCGGCATGCTTAGAAAACAGCCCGTGCACCGGTCCTGCGCTGATTTCCCGATTGGCCATCTCTTGCCCTCCCCCTCGTCGGCTTTTACATACCATGAAACGAGTTAGATAGCCTGCCATATGAATCATATAATTATAGTACCAGCGCTGTATGATTGCATGGAGCCGACGCGGCTGGGCGATTACCAAATCCCCGAAGGAGCTCGACGCGATCAGCGGCCGTGAGTTGCTCATCTTTTTTGAGAAGAGAACCATATAAACAAAAAGGCCAGGGGTAAATTGCCCCTGGCCTACAGTTTCATGGTGGAGGTAAGGGGGCTCGAACCCCTGACCTCAGGCTTGCAAAGCCCGCGCTCTCCCAGCTGAGCTATACCCCCATGCAAAATCGTGTTTTCCTTTTTAATAAACGCCCCGGCGGCGACTCGGCCCACGCCGGGGCGTTTATTGCAAGGAATGGTGGGCCTTACAAGATTCGAACTTGTGACCTCACGATTATCAGTCGTGCGCTCTAGCCAACTGAGCTAAAGGCCCAAAACACGCAGAACGGTATATTGCCATAAAGTGCTTGCTTTGGGAAGTGTTATTTTCGAATTCATGCCGTATGCGGGCAATTTATCCTTCCCTGCGCATGCTTGCGGGGTCTGATAAAACAGAGGGGGCGGTTCGTACATAACGCCCGCCCCCTTTGTTTTACCTCTTTGACAACTATCAATTAATCGGTTGTATCGATTTCGTCATCGTCATCTTCAATGTCGACAGCCGCTTCTGATTTGGTCGGGCCTGAGAGTTCTTCGGTTAAAAGCTCTGTTTGCCCCTCAATAACCTCTTTCTTCTTTTTCTTTCCCCCTGCGACACGGGCAACCGCCACAACACGGTCCTCCGCATCAACATTCATGACCTTGACGCCTTGCGTCGCGCGCGACAACTCGGAAATTCCACTTGCCTTCACGCGAATCATGACGCCCTCTTCAGAAACGATCATCAGTTCATGTTTTTCGCCGATAATCTTCATAGCGGCGATTTTGCCCTTTTTCTCGGTCATCTTAATGGTAAACATACCGCCACCACCGCGATGGTGCTCGGCATATTCGCTCACCTTGGTTCGTTTGCCATAACCACGTTCGGTGATGACAAACAGGTCGCTGCCGTCGGGCGCGATTTCCATCCCTAAAACGCGATCTCCGCCTGCAGTATCAATTCTGATGCCGTGAACACCGGATGTACCGCGTCCCATGGGGCGTGCTTCAGCTTCATCGAACTTGATGGCCTTGCCAGCACTGCTTACCATCATGACCTTCATGCCAGGCTTTACACGACGCACGGCGATAAGCTCGTCGTCATCACGTAAGTTGATAGCGATTAAACCGTTAGAGCGAACATTCTTATAGGCATCGAAGGCGGTTTTCTTAATCATGCCGTATGCCGTGGCGAACAAAAGATATTCGTCTGCCGGGAAATCACGCGTGTTAATGACGGTCGCAACCATCTCCCCCTCTTCAAGAGGAAGCAGGTTCACAACAGGTGTACCTTTCGCCTGGCGGCTACCTAGCGGAATCTGATGGACTTTCTGACGATACACCTTGCCTTTATTGGTAAAGAAAAGCATGTAATCGTGAGTCGAGGCAATGAAAAGTTGTTCGACGAAGTCGTTCTCTTTCAACTTCACACCGCTCATACCCTTGCCGCCGCGTTTTTGCTGACGATAGGTCGCGACGGGCAAACGCTTGATATAGCCGCTACGCGTAATGGTTACAACCATATCCTCGTCGGCAATAAGGTCCTCGATATCTAAATCGCGCGCTTCGTCGGCAATTTCTGTACGGCGCTTATCGGCATACCGTTTCTTTACCTCGAGCATTTCATCGCGGATGATTTCCTTGACAAGATCTTCGTCGCCCAGCACACGTTTGAAATATGCAATCTTTTCACGCAACTCGGCGAGTTCCGTCTCGATCTTTTCTCGCTCGAGTCCGGTTAAGCGACGCAAACGCATCTCAAGAATATGATTGGCCTGAATCTCAGAAAGTGAAAAACGTTCGACCAGTCGGGCGCGCGCTTCCGTATCATCTTGCGAGGAGCGAATGATGTGAATAACCTCGTCGATGTTGTCGAGCGCGATGACCAGGCCATCGAGGATATGGGCACGTTCCTCTGCCTTACGAAGATCATAGCGTGTGCGCCTTGTAATCACATCAACCTGGTGGTCAATATAATTGAAAAGAATGTCCTTGAGCCCCAATACATGGGGGACGCCGCCGACAAGAGCAAGGTTAATGATGCCAAAACCTGTTTGCAATTGTGTGTGCTTATAGAGTTTGTTAAGCACAACCTGCGGCTCCTCGCCGCGCTTGAGGTCGATGACGATACGCATACCCTTGCGGTCGGACTCATCATTAAGACCAGATATCTCGGTGATGACCTTCTGCTTCACCAGATCCGCTATCTTTTCGATAAGTCTTGTCTTATTAACCTGATAAGGGATTTCTGTAACCACAATACGGCTGCGGCCTGAGGCGCTTTTCTCGACATGGGCCTTACAGCGAATGGTGATTGACCCGCGGCCCGTCTCGTACGCATCGCGAATACCCGAACGGCCCATAACGGTCGCGCCGGTTGGAAAATCGGGTCCTGGGATAATTTGAATCAGCTCATCGAGACTTATGTCTGGATTTTCCATAACGGCGATGGTCGCGTCGATAGTTTCACCAAGATTATGCGGTGGAATATTCGTTGCCATACCGACAGCAATACCTGCAGAACCATTAACCAAGAGATTGGGGAACCTTGCGGGAAGCACCTTGGGCTCTTGAAGCGACTCATCATAATTTGGCTGCCAGTCGACAGTCTCTTTATCAAGATCGGCAAGCAGCTCCATTGCTGGTTTATTCAAACGCGCTTCGGTATAGCGCATGGCAGCCGCAGAGTCTCCATCGATAGAACCGAAGTTTCCGTGCCCGTCAATCAAGGGAACGCGCATGGAAAAATCCTGTGCAAGGCGCACAAGCGTGTCGTAAATAGCCGCATCACCATGGGGATGATATTTACCCATACAATCGCCAACCGGGCGTGCTGACTTTACATGTGGCTTATTCGGCGTGATACCGCTTTCTATCATTGAATAAAGGATGCGGCGGTGAACTGGCTTAAGGCCATCACGTACATCGGGAAGTGCGCGGGCCACGATGACGGACATTGCATATTCAAGAAACGATGTGCGCATTTCATGGGCAAAATCAGTTTCAGAAACAGTCCCCACGTTAATGTCGAGCGTCCCTATATTGGCGTTGATCTTGGATTCCAAATCATCTTTCACGACTACATGCTGAGGAGCCTCATCAAGATCATCGAAGTCGTCGTCTTCATCAATTTCATCATCATTTATTTCCAGTTCGGCGTCTTCGTCAGCTCGGCGAAGAAACTCCTGCTCGGAATCACTGTTGAAGTTGTTATTGTCTTCTGCCATACGTTACCTCCCCTCCTAGATATCCAAGAATCGCTCGTCGATATCACGAGCGTGCTTTGTAATAAATACTTTTCTGCATTCAACATCGGTACCCATAAGCTCGCTTACAACACGGCTTACTTCAAACCCATCTTGAATGGTCACTTGTCGCAGCGTTCGCTTTTCGGGATCCATTGTTGTTTCCCAAAGTTGCTCAGGGTCCATTTCGCCCAAGCCTTTATATCTTTGAATGTCATATTTATCGGGATTATCAAGATTATCCATACACTCTTTAAGTGCATCTTCGTTATAGAGATACTGGATAACTTTACCCGTACGCGAATTTTTCTTTTTCAAACCATAAAGTGGTGGGCAGGCAATATAGATATAGCCTCGCTCTATTAGCTCTGGCATGAATCGGAAGAAGAAGGTAAGGAGCAAGATAGCGATATGAGCGCCGTCTACATCAGCATCGGTCATGATAATGATGCGATGGTAACGTGCTTTATCAGCATCAAAAGTTTCGCCGTAGCCCGTGCCGATTGCCGTCATCAGTGAATTAATGGTGTCACTGGAAAGGGCTCTATGCTCTTGCACACGCTCTACATTGAGAATCTTGCCGCGTAATGGCAAAATTGCCTGATAGCTACGCTCGCGCGCCTGTTTTGCAGAACCGCCTGCGGAATCGCCCTCGACGATGTACAGTTCGGTCAGCGCTGGGTCGCGCACAGAACAATCTGCGAGCTTACCGGGTAGACCAGCTCCTTCGAGCGCGCCTTTACGTCGCGTAAGATCGCGTGCCTTGCGCGCTGCCGCGCGTGCTTTCCCAGCTTGGACGGCTTTATTGACAATTGCCCGCGCTGGCTTGGGGTGCTCTTCCATATATTCAGCAAGGCCCTTATTTACCGCACCAAGAACAAGCGCGCGAACTTCGGGGTTTCCCAGCTTGGTTTTTGTCTGTCCTTCGAACTGCGGTTCATGTAAGCGCACAGAAATGACAGCCGTAAGGCCCTCTCGGCAATCTTCACCAGAAAGGTTTTCTTCCTTTTCCTTCAGGATATTCTGCTTGCGCGCATACTCATTCATAGTGCGCGTCAACGCGTTTCTAAATCCCTCGAGGTGAGTGCCACCATCAACCGTGTCGATATTGTTTGCAAAAGAGCGCACTACCTCGTTGTAGTTAGTCGTCCATTGCAAAGCTATCTCAACTTCACCGGCATCACTTTCCGCTTCAAAGTAGATAGGTTTGGCATTGATGGGTTCTTTACCTTCATCGGCAAATTTCACATAGTCGACGATACCTCCCTTATATTGGAAGGTTTCAGTTACAGGCTCTTCGCCACGATCATCTGTAAAGACAATCTTAAGATTCTTGTTAAGAAATGCGGTCTGACGGAAGTGTTTCTGCAGTATCTCAAAATCAAATTCGACCGTCTGAAACACTTCTGGGTCAGGCCAGAATGTGATAGTGGTACCAGTTGCCTGGGATTTTCCCACTTTTTCTATCTTTCGAACGGTCTTACCCCGGGAAAACTCCATTTCCCAGATTGAGTCATCGCGTTTTACCTGTGCAATAAGTTTATCGGAAAGGGCGTTGACGACTGAGACTCCAACACCATGCAAGCCGCCAGACACCTTATAACCGTTACCACCAAATTTTCCGCCGGCGTTGAGAATGGTCAATACCACTTCGAGTGTCGACATATTGCGCCGTTTGGGGTGCTTTTCAACCGGTATGCCGCGCCCGTTATCCATAACGCTGCATGATCCGTCTTTATTGAGTATGACATCGATTCTATTACAGAATCCGGCAAGTGCCTCATCAACAGAATTATCGACTACCTCATATACAAGATGATGAAGTCCCCTGGGGCCTGTTGATCCAATATACATACCCGGTCGTTTACGCACGTGCTCCAGACCTTCGAGAATCTGAATATCCTGTGCTCCATATGAACCTTGTTTTTCGGGCATTGTTCTCCTAACGCTATTGGAAGCGTGTCATAAGACACGCTTCCACCAATGCACATATTCTTTGATATTGTATTTCATTTACATTAGTTTTTTAGTCTAAAACACAATATATTGTTCTTTAAGGCGTTCTTTTTTCTAGTTAGTACAATTACACGTTTTACTTATTAAAATCGCTTAAATTAAGCCTAAGAGCCTTTAAAGGCGTTTTGGTAATTCTATACATTTATGATTATTGGTTTTCGAGCCCTTTTTTCCATTCAAGACTTTTCTTCGCCGCAGAATACGCCGCTTCCCTCAATGTGTCGTTTTCTATATGGGCAGCAGCCTCTTGAATACTTTGTAGTTCTTCTTCATCCAGCTCGATCGGTTTTACCCTTTTGATCTTTTCTTCTTCACGTTCGAGTAACTCAAAAGTTGTCAAACGTTTTTCTTTGCTGGTGTATTGCTCTTTCGATACTTTGAATGTGAGTTTCTCAACTTGTTCTGCTTTACGATTCTGGTATGTAACATCCTCGGCTGTATGAGTAAGTTCAATATTTAATTGAAGTCTCAGTAATTCACTTTGCATGGTTAATTCAGTTGCCCATATAGAGCTGTCTATATAGATGATTACTTCGCTCGCTTCAGTGTTCGGTACCACAAATACCGCTGTCACGTGCTCGCGGATACTGCTGTCTACAGTTGTATTCCAGGCTTTTTTGACACGTGCTGTTGCGGAAAGGTCGGGGTTCGCCCTCTCAAGGTCATCTACAAGATTCTTGATTTCAGAGCCAACGCTGCGGCCTTCCATCAAACACCCCCGTTATACATAATTGTTGCGTTTAGGTGTATTTTCAATATACCTTATGTTTTGTAAGTCGTGTCATAAAATCATTAATACTCGTAACGCGTGCCTTTAATGGGCACGCGTAAGACATAAGCACGATCTAAGAATTCTTTTGAAAAATAACCGCTATCTGTCGTCGTGATAAATGTTTGTGCGTTCTTCTCGGTAAATGCGGTAAGTGATTCCCTGTGTTTCTCATCAAGCTCTGACATCACATCATCTAGCAAGAGAACAGGCTCTACCCCTTTTATTTCTTGAACAAGTTTTACCGCTGCAATTTTCATAGCAAGCACAATGGTTCTTTGCTGTCCTTGGGAACCAAAAAGTCGGGCATTTCTACCATTTATAAAAAAGGCCAATTCGTCCTTATGTGGTCCAATAAGAGTAGTTCCCCTGCGTATTTCGTCTTCTTTGATAGTAGGCAGTGCTTCTATAATCTTCTTTTCTATACTTTCAAGATCGGTCTGTATCCTAATCTCGTCTTCGATATATTCTGCTCTGTCTCCTCTCTGTCTATTTTTTTCATCAAATCTATCCCACGAGGGTATATAGACAGTATCAAGTCTTTCACCAGGAACTATTTGTTGATATACCGTTTTCATATGTTCGGATAGTCTTGTAAAAAGCCTCCATCTACTTAAACAGAGACGAGATCCGTGAATAGCAAGACTTTCATTCCAGGATTCGAGAAGCTCTTCTTGGCAGGCGCCTTGTTTGATGAGGAGATTTCTTTGCCTTATAACTTGTTGGTAGTTGGAACGTAAGGACGAATATTGCTTGGAAAGTTGAACCGCAAGCGAATCAACTGCATCTCTGCGTTTTATAGAGCTTGCTTTAATCAGCTGAAGATCGTCTGGAATAAAGAGAACGCAGGGAAAATTCCCCTGGAAAGATGAAAGTTGCTTTTTCTTCCCATTTATCTCGTAAATTCTTTCGTTATCTTTTACTGTAATTACATGTTCAATACGACGTTTTTCATCTTCAGCAATCAATTTGAGAAATGCTTTTTCATGGTCCCAGGATATGATATCTGCCCAAGATGATCTTCTAAACGAAATCCCACTTGTGAGCAGTTGGATTGCCTCAATGATATTCGTCTTGCCGACGGCGTTTTGACCAACTACAACAACAAGTTCTTCAAGATCTTGTATATGCAGATGGCTGTATCCTCGAAAATTATCCAGTTCTATACTTTTTATCCTGAGAGACATTTTCTAGAGATAATCAACTAAGTCTTACCGGCATGGCAAGATAGAGAAAGTCCTTTTTCTCGGAGCTTTTGAAAATTCCAGGCTTAACGGATGTCTGTAATTCAATGATTGTGTCACCTTTGATCATATTTAGACCATCAAGTATATATTGATGGTTAAAAGCTATCTCTATGCTCGGCCCGTCGATTTCAGCAGCTATTGTTTCGGTTGCCCCTCCAACGTCTGCCGTGTTTGCAGATATAGTTGCTGTTTGGTTTTCAGCGGAAAATTGAAATTTTATAGGCGTATGAGATTGAGCGAGCAGTGCTACTCTCTTTATAGATGTAATCAGTTCTTGTGTATCTACCTGAATAGATATTGAGTGATCGGCGGGAATAAGCTGTCGGTAGTTTGGATAAGTTCCTTCGATCTTCCTGCTAACAAAAACAGTCTCGCCAAATTCAAGAATAATTTGATTATCAGAGAATCCAATAGCTATAGATTCCGTATCTTGGGCAATCCTTGACATGTCTTCAAATGATTTACCAGGGATTATTGCCTGAAAATCATCCACTTCGGCTGTTGGCATGGCAAGCTCGAAGACAGCGAGACGATACGAATCAGTTGCCGCAAATGTTGCTTTCTTATCTTTAACAGAGAGAAGGATACCTGTAAGAATTGCTCGGGATTCATCCCGTGAGACCGCTCTTCCAACACAATGTACTGCTTCGTCTAAATCAGAGGGAGGAAGAGTAATCGTTGTTGTCGGATCTATTTGTGGGAAATAGGGAAAATCAGCAGGGTTGAGAGAAAGCAGAGTAACCGATATATCGAGACAGGAAATCTTTGTTTGCTCCTGCTGGGAGTCTATTTCCACTGATGCATCGGGAAGACTTTTTACAATATCCATAAAGAGCTTTCCTGGAATAACGCATCTTCCGGGTTCTTCAATATTTGCCTGAGTTGTATGTTTAATAGATATCTCGAGATTGGTTGTCTGAAAGACGAGCTTTCCTTGATCAGTTGTCTCGAGGAGGATTCCTGAAAGGATAGGAAGAGTCGACCTTGATGACATCCCCTTTATGACGATGTTGAGGGCATTCAGTAAATCGCTCTTTGATATTTTAAGCCTCACGTGAATCCACTCCTATAATTAATAAATAAATATATATATAAATCTAATAACATTAATAAAACAGGTGCAATTGTGAATACTTGCCGTCTTTCCTGTTCAGAAACATATATTACTGTACTTTCTTTGTTGAAAACCACCGCATTATTCAACAGGGATTCTTTCAAGTGAAGATTGTTAAGAATCCTTCAACCAATTATCAACCAGTTATATACATACTAATCAACATTATCCATGCTTGCTGATCTTCAAGTTTAATTGTTCGAGCTGATCGAAGAGAACCCTGTTATCTTTTTGGTCCCTTTCTATCTTGTTAACGCTATGCATAACGGTTGTGTGGTCTCTCCCACCAAATTTTTTCCCAATTGATTCAAGAGACTCTTCCGTCATATAACGGGAAAGATAGATAGCAATATGACGAGGGTTGGTAATTCCTTTCGATCGCTTCGACGAAATCATATCCTCGTGGCTTATTCCAAAGAAATGTTCAACTTCGCTTTGAATAAGGGATATATCTATCTTTTTATCTGCGATTGTAGGGAAGAAATCCTGTAACAGTTCTTGAGCTTCTTCAATGCTGATCGTGTCTTTTTTCAAAAGAGTCATATTGCTGACAAGTCTTGTTATGGCTCCCTCCATCTCACGAATATTAGAAGTAGCTACATCAGCGAGATATGAAAGGACATTATCGGGAATATTGCCATAAAAACTTGTATGTTGATTAACGCGGGAAAGGTAGTTTTTAAGGATGGCAAGACGCGTCTCATAATCAGGAGGCTTGATATCTGCGAGAAGGCCGGAGATGAAACGAGACCTCATTCTATCGTCCATATCTATATCTTTAGGGGCGCGGTCTGCTGAAAGGACGATTTGCTTATTTTGGTTTGTCATCTCGTTGAAAATATTAAAAAGCTGATTGATCGTTTCGTCTTTACCTTCTAAGTATTGGACGTCATCAACAAGAAGTATGTCTACCTGATGATATTTGATATTGAAGTTTCCCCATTGGTTATGTTGTGTTGCCATGACGTAGTCGTTTAGGAATTTATTTGCGGAAACGTAACGGGTGGCCATGCGAGGAAAGTTTTGCATTGCATAATTAGCTATTGCAACAAGCAGATGTGTTTTCCCTAATCCTGAATTTCCATATATAAAAAGAGGGTTATAGGCGATACCAGGTTGTTCTGCAACTGCAAGAGCAGCACCACGAGCGAATTCGTTTGATTTTCCTACAACAAAGGTATCAAACGTGCATTTAGAGAAAAGAGCCTGATCGCCGCTTCCGGGAGAAGGGCTGTATTCGAACCCTCTTTTTTCCATTTCTTCTGCCCCGGCCATATTTTCTTGCATACCCTGGTTTCGCAAGGAAGAAGGATCAATATATTGATTCATCCATTCTGGTTCTTGTTGAGGTTGTTCTGGTTGCGTGGGTATAGCCGGTTGATAATCAACTGATGCCTGCGGTTGTTGAGCAGCCATGTCTTTCTGCGATGAGCTAGTTGCCAGACCTATAGTGAGTGAACGGCCGGTTACAGCAAGAAGCATCTCTTGCATTTCACCCAAGTAGTTCTTCCTCACCCAAGATTCGACAGGGGTGCTTTCGGCGAGAAAGACGAATTGATCACCAAATATACCAACAGGCGATAAAAGATTGAGAAAAACACTCTTAGGATCATCTTCTTCAACATTCTCAAGAAGAAGAGTAAGCGTTTTATGCCAGATTTCATCTTTATCCATATTCCAGCCTATCTGCTCAGAAATGACATGCCGCGGTCAGTCAGCATTCTCTTTTTTCCGTTTTCCGTCTTCTTGATAAGTCCCTTTTCCTCGAGCTTTTCAAGTTCTCTATGTCCTGTCGCGAGACTTATATCGAGGTTTTGTTTGACTTCCGTAGGCCCGATGAGACCCATTTCTTGCGTAAGAATGAGAATATTGTATTCGCGCTCGCTCAGATCACGGTCAAAAAATTCACTTTGGTTTGGCGTTTCTCTAAAAACCACCGCTGTTTGTTTTGGTTTATCTCTTTCTACCTGAATGGTAACTACCGTTCCCTCTCTAATATTATCTTCGATAATAAGTCTTCCATTTGAGAAGCGAAGGTATTCTCTAACAGTTGGAAGCCCAGACCCGACACCTTTGATATATTTTCTCATCTCAGTGGTTGCCGAGGTGAACCCTGGTAGCTGCGCCCGTTCCTTATCGAATATTCCAGGCCCCTGATCGGTAAATTTTATTGTATTTCCATCATTTAAAATGGAAATACAAGGCTCTCTGAATTCAGCATGGATGAAGTTTTCACACACTTCTTTAATAACGGTATATGGAATAGAACTTCCTTTTTGTTGTGCGAATTCGTATGTTTTAGCGGCGATTTGCTCTATATATTGAGAAATATCCGTTGGCTTTATATCAACTGTTCGAGGTGCGGCCAGAGCATCGTCATAGATTGCTATACGCGTTGGCGTGAACCTAGGCGAATTGTTTTCGCTTTCATCCACCGTATCCGCCCCTTTTCATTAATTAAGAAAAAATCGAGTTATCCACAATCAAATTCACAATTGACTTTTCAGAAGAGTACCAAAACTCCCGATAAATCCAAAGGGGAAAACCTGTATATGGAAAACTTACACAACTTGTAAACAGGCGATTTCATGGTTATCCACAATATTTTCCACGTATGTTGATAAACGAAAGAAAAATGAAAAAGCAAGCGGGAAAACAAAAGAATAGATACAAAGTCAAGAAGGGAACTGCAGGAAAAATAAAAAAATATAGAAAGTTATGCACGTACAAACGTTCTTGATTGTGGAAAAGCTTGAATTTATCAAAAAAATCGAGAAAATGAGTGTGAAAAAATTATTTATTAAATTTTTAGATAAAGAAAAGTATGAAAAAGTGCGAAAAACCAATCAAATTTAGTGTAAAAACTAGAGAGTTTTCCACATTATTAACAAAGACAAGGACTGATGATGTGAATAAACCGAATTTCAATGATATGTATTCTATATTTTAAAGGTGATGGCGGTGAAGGAGATCTCTTTATAAGAAAACACCTTGACTCATATTTTATTAGAGTAATATAATTCTAAGGCTTGTCTACGAGTATCAGGGGATATCCCCAGGAGGAATTGTAATGAAGCGTACATACCAGCCAAATAAACGTAAACGCGCGAAATGCCATGGCTTCCGCTCGCGTATGGCCACCAAAGGTGGTCGCAATGTCCTTAAAGCACGTCGTGCAAAGGGACGTAAGTGCCTGACCGTTTAGTTTGATTGCTCGTCAGCTCTGAATGAAAGGGACTGACTCGCTATGAAAGGCACAATCAAGAGTAAAGAAGATATAGAGCGCCTCTTTAAAAACGGGAGGCGCTCTTCTTCGTCATATGTAACTGTTCTTATGACCGAAAACGGCACCGTAACCGGACGGAACGCCTTTATTGCTGGAAAGAAGCTTGGAAAAGCCCCTTTAAGAAGCAGATGCAAAAGGGTGATGAGACAAACTGCTCACGAGCTCGGTGCTCCATGGAGCGGGTATGACGTCGTTTTTATAGCGAAGAAAAAAATTGCCGCCGATAAACACGAAATCATACTTGCAGCAACTGAAAGCCAATTAAGAAAGCTCGGGATTCTTTCATGAATAAAAACCATATGAAAGATGTTCTTGTGTTACTTCCCAAGAAAACTGCGCTTTTTTGCATAGGGTTTTATAGGAAGAGGATATCTCCGCTCTTTCCTCCATCCTGTAGATATGTGCCTACTTGTTCGGAATACGCTATGATTGCTCTTCAACGTTATGGGTTTCTAAAAGGGTCGAAAATGGCAATTAAAAGAATATGCCGCTGTCACCCTTGGCACTCGGGCGGATATGATCCGGTGCCCTAACTATATTGATTCTATATCCGGCTTGAGAGGATTTAAATTAAATGTGGGATAGTATTTTAGATGCGTGCGCATCATTGCTTAACCAGCTCGCCCAGGTTATTGGCGACTGGGGTTTGGCAATCATCATCGTCACTCTCATAATTCGTTTGCTTCTTTTTCCCTTGCAACGAAAACAATACAAATCAAGTTTTGAAATGCAGCGCCTGCAGCCAAAACTGCAAGAGATTCAGACACTGTACGCGGGTGACCAGCAAAAAATCCAAGAAGAGCAGATGAAGATATACCAGGAAACGGGGTTTAACCCCCTTTCTGGATGTTTGCCTGTCCTAGTTCAGATGCCGGTCTTTGTAATTCTCTTCCAGGTGCTCCGTTGGAAAATCGGCGACTATGCAAATGACACGCTTTCCGTGAGCTTTTACAATATCCTTCCCGATTTAACGCAGACCGTTCCTGATGCATGGAACACCGGAATGGTTTATGCAATCCCCTATGTCGTCTTTATGGTCCTTTTCATCGCGCTTTCTGTTGCGCCGATGATTCTCCAGCTTAAACAAAACCCCCAAAACCGCAGTCAGTCTATGATGATGATGGGTGTAATGGGAGTAATGTTCATCTGGATGGCTTTCATATCGCCTGCTGGCGTTATGTTGTATTGGGCGCTTTCTTCCGGATTTGGTTTTGCGCAACAGATGATCACACAGCACAGGCTGAAGCGCGAAGCTGATGAGAAAGAGGAAATCGTGATTAAACCCGTGAAAGTTAATGTTGAGCGTAAAGAGAAAAAACCACGCCCAACCAAGAAACGCTAGATCGAAGGAGACAGCGTGACGACACAAATGGAAAACGAAGAAACCACGACTGAAACCGAAAAACCAGAAGAAACTTCTAGTCTGGATATTAATACGGATACCGAAACAATATCAGATGAAGAAATTGATGCTGTTGCTGACACTGCCATAGAATCATTACGTTCTATTCTTACCTTCTTCGATGCGCAAGGCGCCGAAATCAATGAATATGAAGGTGATGAAGGGGAGATTATTCTTGATATTGTAGGTGGGGACCTTGCGATACTTATAGGCAGGCGAGGTCATACACTCGATGCTCTCCAAACCCTTGTCTCAAACATTACCAATCATAAACTTGGGTATAGATACCCTGTAACAATTGACGTTGAGAGCTATAAGCACCGACAGCGTCAGAAACTTGAATCTCTGGCATTCTCAGCCGCCTCTCGTGCTGATCGGCAAAATCGAGAGGTTAACCTTAGGCCTATGACTCCTTACGAAAGAAGACTTGTCCATATGGTCTTAAAAGAGGATGAGCGTGTAGAAACCTATTCTGTTGGGGAAGACCCAAATAGATATATTGTGGTTGCTCCTGTATGATTTTAAACGGTCTCAGTGAAGAAAAGCGAAATAAGATACTCGGGTATCTGAATCTTGTAATTAAAAAAAACAATGATCTAAATTTAACAAAGATAGATACAGTGGAACAGGGAATCATTCTGCATATAGAAGATTCCTTGTCTGTTTTACAAGATCTTTCTTTAGAAGATGGCCCCTTTCTAGATATTGGAACCGGCGGTGGTTTTCCAGGGGTTCCTCTAGCAATTGCATCCGATAGAACAGGCGTATTAATTGATTCAATTGCTAAAAAAGCACATGCAGTAGAAGAAATGGTTCATGAGCTTGGAATTGAAAAGCAAATTTATGTCCATGCGATTAGAAGTGAAGATTTTGCCCTAGAACACGCTCGACAATTCTCTACTGTTGTTTCAAGAGCGGTAGCAGCACTTCCGGTGGTTGAAGAATTCGCCTGTCCTTTTCTTTCTAACGGGGGAAGATTTATTGCCATGAGGGGAAAGCTCAATCAAACTGATCTTGATGCGTCCCTTAAGGCAGCAGAAATTTTCGGTCTTGAACTTGAGTCAAAGAGACATTTTTTATTAAACGACTTATATGAGAGAAATATTCTTATCTTTATAAAGACAAAAGAAAGCAAAATAAGTTTGCCAAGAAGAAATGGAATGGCACAAAAGAGGCCGATTGTTAAATAACTGCCAAAAATCTTTTAATCAAGAATAATTGGCAAGGTGTGTATAAAATAGTAATAAAGGGGGTCGGTGTTTCACGTGAAACACCGACCCCCTTTATTACATTGTTTCACGTGAAACATGTATATAGTGTATGATGAAAAAAATATATCAATCTCCTTTAAATGAAGTATAAATAACAAGAAGAAAGGAATGATGTGAACTTTTCAGATCAACCTAGACGAATTACAGATAGAGATGGATTAATACTATCTATTATTAATCAAAAAGGCGGGGTAGGGAAATCAACAACAGCTGTGAACCTAGCAGCTGCTCTCGGCGAACTAAATTATAAGGTATTGCTCGTTGATCTGGACCCGCAAGGGAACAGCACAACTGGTTTGGGTTTTGATAAAACAAACTGTGTATTAAGTACCTATGACTGCCTACTAAGCGATGATGTAAAAACAAAAGATGTAATAGTCGATCTTGAAACAGAAAACACCTGGCTTCTACCGGCAACAATTGATCTGGCGGGAGCAGAAGCAGAGCTTGTTCAAGAGATAGCAAGGGAATCAAGGCTAAAAGAGTCATTGGGCGAAATTAAAAATGAATTTGATTTCATCCTCGTCGACTGTCCACCATCACTTGGGTTGTTGACTGTAAATGCACTTACAGCTGCAGACAAGCTTATCATTCCAATCCAGTGCGAGTTCTATGCCCTTGAGGGTCTGTCAAAAATCATTGATTCAATGAATATGGTCAAAAAAAGGTTAAATAAGAAACTAGAAATCTACGGTGTTGTCATAACTATGTATGACAAAAGAACGACCCTGGCAAAACAGGTTGCTGAAGAGGTAGAAAATTTCTTTGGAGATAAAGTATTTAAAACGAGAGTTCCAAGAACAGTAAAACTATCGGAAGCCCCAGGGTATGGGGAACCAATAACAAAATACGATCCAAACGGGAAAGGCGCGGATGCATACAGGCGCCTTTCTGAAGAGGTTGTTCAACGTTATATACACGAAATGTAGACGTGGAGGAAAAACATGTCTGGAAGAAAAAGCGGATTAGGTAAAGGACTCAACGCATTGATTGCAGATGCGACCATTGAGTCTGGCAGCGCAACTGGACAAGAAGAAATTGAAATCGACAGGATAGTTCCTAATCCAAATCAGCCTCGAAAGGATTTTAATGAAGAGGAGCTTGCGGATTTGGCAGATTCTATTCGACGCGAAGGGCTGCTGCAGCCTGTGTTGGTGAGACCTAAAGACGGGGACTATCAAATTGTTGCTGGAGAAAGACGGTGGCAAGCATCAAAAATTGCTGGCCTTACATCAATCCCCGTTCGCATTGTGGAGATGGATGATGAACGAACACTCCGCGTGGCGTTAATTGAAAATCTGCAAAGAACTGACTTGAACCCGATTGAAGAAGCACGTGGCTATAAAGATCTTATGGACAAGGGGAGTCTTACCCAAGCTGATCTAGCGGCCGCTGTCTCAAAGTCACGATCAGCTATCGCAAACACACTTAGACTTCTTGATTTGCCTAAGGCCGTCCAGGAATATATATATGACGGATCTATAACGGCTGGACACGCGCGCGCGATACTGTCTATTCCAGAAGAAGAAAAAAAGATTAACCTTGCAAACAAGATAATTGCAGAGCATCTGTCGGTTCGCGACGCAGAAACTATCGCGCGTCTTGTGGCATCCGGTTCTGAAGAAAGGCAAAAGAGACCACCTCTCCCCAAGTCATACAAATTAGTTGCCAAGGAGCTCAAGCGGCACCTCGGCACATCAGTTAAAGTAAAGAGCACTCGAGGAAAAAATAAAATTGAGATTGAATTCAATGACGAAGATGATCTACAGAGAATCTTTAATTTAATGAGATAAAAAGCAACCAGAAGCCTAATCTTTAGATTTTTGGCGCAGCTGCCCGCAGGCGCCGTCGATATCGGCGCCGCGGGATGTACGAATCGAATTTTCGATATGCTGAGAATTCAAGACCCTCGAAATCGAGGCGGCTTTAGAGGAAGGTTTCATAGTCAGAGTTCCTTCTTGGCCTACTACGGGATTTAGAGGGATTAGGTTTACATGGCAGAGCATTCCGTGACAAAAATCCACAAGGGCAGCAATATGCTCGGCATCATCGTTAACATCCTTGATTAAGGCGTATTCGAGCGAGGGCCTGCGTTTTGTTTTGTCGCCGTATGCCTTGATTTCCTCCCGTAAGTCGACGATCTTATTATCAGATACGCCTGGCATGAGTTTGTCTCTAGTTTCCTGCAGTGCTGAATGAAGCGAAACGGCAAGGGTAAACTGTTCTGGTTCATTTGAGAGGCGTTGAATGCCTTTTATGATTCCGCAGGTTGAAATGGTGATATGACGTGCCCCAATCCCGAGGCCATATGGTGAATTGATCTTGCGTAGGGCGTCGATGGTAGCGTTGTAATTGAGAAATGGCTCCCCTTGTCCCATGCAGACAACGTTCGTGACGCGCCGACCAAAGTCATCTTCGACATACTTTATCTGATCGAACATCTCTCCGGCATACAGGTTACGCATAAAGCCTGATTGACCGGTTGCGCAAAACGAGCAGCGCATGGGGCAGCCTGCTTGCGAGGAAAAGCAAACTGTTAAGCGCGAGTCGTCTTGAGAGGGTATCCCGACGGTTTCCACACAGAGACCGTCAGATAGGGAGAGAAGGTACTTACGGGTACCGTCGGCAGAAATTTGCTTGGTAATAAGAGATACCGGGCTGATAGAAAATTCATCTTTTAGAACCTGACGAAGCTCTTTAGGCAAATTCGTCATCTCATCAAAAGAAAGGCAATGAGTTGCGTATAACCAGCTCTCAATCTGCTTTGTTCTAAAAGCGGGTACCCCGAGGTTTTTCACATAGTCTGAAAGCTGGCTGTGAGAGAGGGACCTGATGTCTGATTTTTCCTTCATTGATTTCTTCTTAATCTAGACGCGCCGACAGCCGTTACGATACCATTTCATAAAATGAAAAGTGCTATCGCCTGACGAGAGGTCAAAAATGATCACAACCAAACCGTGCGACCCCGCGAAGACAAAAGTCGTTCTTCTAAAAGGGGGCAAAAGCGGAGAACGCGACATATCCCTTCAGTCGGGGGAGGCTTGCGCGCGAGCGCTTGTAAACGAGGGTTTCAGCGTTGTTGAGATAGACACCGCTTCAGACGGTATGCTCGAAATGATTTTGGAAGCTAAGCCCGACGTTGTTTTCCTCGCGCTTCACGGCAAAGACGGCGAAGATGGTTGCGTGCAGGGGTTTTGCGAGCTTATGGGGGTTCCTTATACCGGCCCCGGTGTATTGGCCAGTGCTCTCGCGATGGACAAGGTGCGCGCAAAGGTTTTTTACAGATCGGCTGGTCTCGATACTGCCAACTGGACGGTTGTCAATAAAGGTGAGCTTTTCTCGCCTGAGGAAATCATCGCCCGCGTCGGCAGCAAATGCGTCGTCAAGCCGGATCACGAGGGTTCTGCGCTGGGCGTTCATATCGTCGATGGCGTACAGGAGCTTTCCGATGCTATAGAGGAGGCCCTAACGCATGACAGCTCCGTTATTATTGAAACATTTGTGAGCGGTACAGAGACGACAGTTGCGGTTTTTGGAAATGACGACCCTGAGGTTTTACCGGTAATAGAGATTGTCCCCCAGGCAAGCAGCGACTTCTATGACTTTACTGCAAAATATGCCACAGGTGGTGCAACGCACATTATTCCCGCTCGCCTGAATGAGGATACGACCAAAGCCTGCCAGGATGCTGCCCTGGCTGCTCACAAGGCCCTTGGGTGCAGGGGGGTCTCTCGTACGGATATCATCGTCGATGAATCTGGGACCTGCTGGGTTCTTGAGACCAATACTATTCCAGGCATGACTGCAACATCTCTTCTTCCGGACGCTGCGGCGAAGGTGGGAATTCCGTTTGGGACGCTTTGCCGCATGCTCGTGGAACTTGCTCTCGAAGAGCACGCTTGAGTTTGGTATACTACCGAATTGCGCTGCAAAGCGCCTCGCTTAAATGGAGGGATGTCCGAGAGGCTTAAGGAGCACGATTGGAAATCGTGTGTGCCGTTTATAGCGGTACCTAGGGTTCAAATCCCTATCCCTCCGCCAGAAAAATATAGCGCCCCCTCTATACCGGGGGCGCTTTTCTTTGATTTTGCTTCGACAGCAGGAAGCGACCTGGTGTCTGGACAGGTCGCTCACGAATCCTAAGGAGGGAAATTTTCCCAGGCCCACTGGGGATTGGGCCTTTCCTGCTTTGAGATGCCCCTGTGTTCACCGTCGGATGCTTTGTGCTTGTAGTTATCACGGCGGAAGAGCGATCATCTGTCCTGATAGTACACAGCGTCCATCCGTTTTTGTCTTGCAAGCTGCACACAATTCCATTTCGCATGCAAGCGGATTGCACATTATGTACCAACATCTTGTTATAAATCTAAAAAATCCAATCTCTTTAAAAAGACCATTTTCGCAGTATATGGAATTAGCTTGGGATATTCATGTCTTTAAATGAAAAACCACTAAGACTGTCATGAAATAAAATGTGTCATATGTATATATTTCATGGCTCTAAATGATGCAAGGGTTTCATTCTGGGGCGCCTCTGCAACGATTGCTTTCAGAACTTTCATATGAAGTTTGATCAGCCCCGTTATTTATTCGTCATATAGGTGAATCTTGCCTGTTTCATAGTCTATGTGCGGCAGTTTTGATTCCTTTTTCTTCTGAAACAGCGCTCCGTTTTCAGTTGACAGTGTCTTGCCCGTGCGGGTTTCAAAATAGGTGACGAATACACCTTGAGCTGCTCCTATGATGGGAATGGAGAGCAACATACCGGGAATGCCGCCCAACGCGCTTCCAACCAAGATGGCGATAAGTATGAGCGCGGGATAGACATTGACAGAGGTTTTCATAAGTTTGGGAGAGATGATATTGCCGACAACGTTATTGATGACGGCACATACGACGATCGACAGCAGGGAAACAAGGGGCGAAACGAAGATAGCGATAACTGCGACAAGCGCGCATGAAATCATAGGGCCAAGATACGGAACGAAGTAAAGCAGACCGCAGAGAAAGCCGAGAACAGCTGAAT